>PXTG01000072.1:3983-33052 GCA_003023365.1 Bacteroidetes bacterium QH_7_62_13
TGCTCCACCAGTACGACACCACCGTCGTTGTGCCACCTGACTGGCACGCCCACGTCGACCCCTGGCAAAACGTCTGGATCGAGCGCCGCTGACCGTCTCCATTCGGGGCGCCCCCCGGCCTCTCGACGAAACCTATGCCCTCTAGGGTATCGCCGGACAGGTGTGCGGTCACTTGTGAATGTTCCGTTAACTGTTACGTCTTAGTGTGCGTCGGAACGATTGGCGCAAGCGAGCCAAAAAACGAATCCATTTGAAAATAACTTTGTGAAAGTTTCGAAAAAGAGTATTCTCCCGATGGCTCGCACACAATTCCCAATCGACCCATGGATATGCGAGACGGCCCCCTTGACACCCGAGTGAAAGACATCGTTCGATCCAAGTCCACCCTGACCCAGTCCGGCGGGGGGGTCCTTACCACCGAACCCTCCGCCACGGTATTCGCGTGCATCGACCGCATGACCGAGCGCGATGTGGGCTCAATCGTTGTGATGAATGGAGAGGAGATCGTCGGCATCTTCACCGAGCGGGATTACATGCAGAGCATTGCCCTTGAAGGCCGCTCCTCGAAAGAAACGGAGGTGCAAGAAGTGATGTCGAGCGAGGTGGCGACTGTGAGTCCGGAGAAGCCACTTGAGGAATGCCTGCATCTCATGACGAAGCTCCGCTGTCGTCACCTTCCGGTCGTGGACGACAACGAGAACCTCGTTGGGATCGTCTCGATCGGGGATGGAGTGAAGGAAATCATGGAGACGGCGAAGCGGGAGACCGACCGGCTCCGTCGGTACGTCACGGGAGAGTATTCGGTCTGAACGGCCGTCGAGAGCAGTTCCGCTGCCGTCCGCGGGGCAGTGTGATCGAAATGGTGTTTCTCTAGTCGGAGAGTGAGAGACCTGTGGTTGAGCATCCTTCTCCGACATGGCCGTCCGCTGTTTCCTTTCGCTCTATGAACGGCGGAGACTGGAAGAGGAGTCCCGGCCGTTTTCGTTTGGATACGAGCGCCGTCAATGTTTGGCTCGGTGTTACGTCTGTCTTCGTCGGGGAACGATTGTCTGAGTCTCCACGAACGGGCCGATAGTCGAGTGCGATGCCAAGCCCTCGACGGTTGGTCATTTTTCGCCGAGTCACACACAACGGTCTCCCGACTATGGACAGCCGAGAAGGATTTCTCGACACGCGAGTGAAAGACATTGCTCAGTTGACCACCGGCCCGGGCGACTCTGAGAAGGGCGTCCTCACCGCCGACCCGTCCGACACGGTGTTTGAGTGCATCGAGCGCATGGCCGACCGTGATGTCGGCTCCATTGTGGTGATGGAGGGGGACGCCATCGTAGGGATTTTCACCGAGCGGGACTACATGCGTAAGATTGCCTTGAAGGGACGGTCCTCGAAAGAAACCAGGGTGCGAGAGGTGATGACGAGCAAGGTGGCGACGGTCCAGCCCGACGACTCCCTCGTGGATGGCCTGCGCATTATGACGGAGATTTGGTGCCGTCACCTGCCGGTTGTGAACGACGACGAGGACCTCATCGGCATCGTTTCCATCCGGGACGGCGTGGAGGAGGTCATCAACAATGCCGAGCAGGAAACCGACCTGCTCCTCCAATACATCAACGGCCAGTACTCCGTCTGAGGGAAAACCGGGACTGCCGGGAAGAGCCGACGCGCGGGGAGGGAAGCCTTCTGGGCGTGAGACTGTCCGTTCGTCCATCGACGCACCCGCAGTTGATTGGGATGGCTCTTCGTGAAGGGCCCATCCCCACTGCTGTGGACGACTAGACGGGCGCCCCGGTCTGTGCTTGTCGGCGCACCAGCCAGGCACTGAGGCCGGCACCGAGGACCGCCACCCCGGCCAGCGTTCCGAAGAGGACGGGCGGACCGGCGTACTGAAGGATTGTGCCCGCGAGGGCCGCCCCGAGGGCGCCTACCCCGAAGACGGCAAGGTACGTGTACCCGTAGGATAATCCCCGTGCGTTGGAGGGCGAGTACTCGGCCACCGTGGCCTGGTAGAGGGGTTGAATGACGAACAGGGCGAAGCCCAGCGTCGCGCTCGCAACGACCAGACCGACGGTTCCCAGCTCCGCCACCGGCAGAAAGCACAGGGCGATGCCTCCCAGGGCGGCGAAGGTCCAGGCGAGGGCGTATACCGTCGAGAAGCGGTCTGTGAGACGGCCGCCCACGTACTGCCCCGCGATGCCGACCGTCAGCAATCCCGCGTAGACGTAACGGCCCGTCGCCACGTCGATGGGCAGGTCGACAGACACCAGCGGCGTGAGAAGGTCGGGGAGGAAGGTGAGCATGCCCCGGTAGTAAAGCCCGGACATCGCCGCCACCCCGAAGACGACCGCGAATCCCACGGTGAAGAGGCGGGCCGAACGGCGGCCCAGGGCCCGGAGGCCCTCCAACGCGGAGCCCGAAGAAGGCATCGACGCGTCGGCATCCGACGATTGGTCGACTGCCGCCCGCTCGTCGAACGATGCGCGCAGCGCGAGGGCGGCCGCCGCGAGGGCGGGCAATCCCAGTAGCACAGCAACTGTTTGCCAGTCGAGCACGAGCAGCAGGAGCGCCGCCGTCTGGCCCACAGCGGTCATCACGAGTCCGCCCAGCCCGGCGAGGATCAGGCCCGCCGTGAAGGCGGCGAGCGCCCCGGTATTGCGGAGGAAGGCGTACGAGACCGAGTAGTCGCGCTGGAGCATGCGCTCCAGGTAGTCGCGGTACCAGGCAATGAGCCGGGGCAGGCCGGACTCCACGAACCGGTCGCCCGATTCGTCGCCGGGTGCCGAGCACGGCCTCCGTCACCCCGAACTCCGCCAACCAAACGGTCATGAAGATGGGGATCGAGAGTTCGTAGGTGTGAACGAGGCCGTGTGCCCCCATCAAGAGGCCGACAATGGACCGGTCGTTCTCGTTCATGGGTCGTGCGAAGGGGGTCGTGACGCCGAGGACGAAAGTGAAATTCTCTCGATGGGTTGTCGGAACGGGGAATCGATGAGCGCACTTCGTTACGGATCAGAGGTTCCTCCATCGGAAGGAACGAGGCGGATCGTTGTGCTGACGAAAAGAACCGATCAATGCAGACCCGGTCAGGAAGAAATCCCCATCCCCGCACCGTCCTTGTATTGCGTATTTCGTACTCCGAAAATACTTTTCGTGAACCGGCTGCGAATGGGGCGTCAAACGCCAGTGAAACCCCCCTGCGGGTTGACCTAGATCAAGGAGGAGAACGTACGGACGTACTAGATTCATAATCGACTTGACTTGCGAACCGATCCTCAAACTGATATGCGTGCACGAATTGCTTTTCTTCCGATCGTTTTGCTGCTTTCCGTCGGCCTCGTGGCCTGTGGAGGCTCCGAGTCGTCCCCGGACACGTCGGCGTCCGAGAACTCGTCAAGCACCGAGCAGACCGCCACGTCCGGCGACGCTGACCGCACGGTGACGATTCAGCCGAAGGGCAACCAGATGAAATACAAGCAGACGGAGTTTACCGTGGCCCCGGGAGAGACGATCAAGCTTGTCTTCGAGAATACGGCCACGAGCCCCTCGATGCAACATAACGTGGTGATCGCCAAGTCTAACACCGACAGCGTTCTGGAGAAGATCGGGCAGGCCGGAACCCAGGCGGGATCCAAGAACGATTATGTTCCCCAAGAAGAAGACCTGAAGGATAAGGTTCTTGCCCACACCCCCATGTCCCAACCGGGAGAGACGGTTTCCGTGACCTTTACGGCTCCGGAAGATACGGGAGAGCACGGCTACGTGTGCACCTTCCCCGGCCACTGGGCGACCATGCAGGGCACGATGTACGTGAAAGAGGAGGGCGCCGCGTAACTGGTTGTCGTGTACGGAAATGCCCCACCTGGGGACCTGAATGTCCCCACGGTGGGCGGTTCCTTTTCCTGGGGAAAACGTGGGGCGACAACGGTCAGAAAGAAAGAGACGTATGCTGGATTCTTCGGAATAGAAGGTCTGAAACCCATCTTTTTCGTGACTTCCTGTCCTGCATGCGACACGTGACGCTCCCCTTTCTGCTGATGGCTGCGGATTCCGCGAAGCACAGCGAGAGCCCGGCAGTCGCAAGGGAAGCTCGTTGTAGAGAGACAGGGCTGTCGCACCAGCGAACAGTTAACGGGCGGAGCAGTGTGGACCCGGCAAGAGTAAGACGCGGATCCGTTCTGCGTAGACGAGCGTTATTCTCATCGCATAGTCCGACTGCGTTCGTCGAGTCCGCGAGGCGAGATCCCGGAACAGTTGAAACGGACGGGTGATTTTGCCGGGGGGACGGGGCACATCGAGGCCTCAGCCCGTACGTAGTCCGAAAGTATGCTTTGCAAGTATCGTTTCGCCTGCTCAAGCCACTCATCGTTCAGATTGAACTAGGCACCTCCCGTTATGGAACGGCCTTCGGTGCGTCGTCTCACCCGTACCCGCATTCCGACAGCGGACGGGGAGTTTGCGCTCTCGCTTTACGAGAACAGCAAAGACGACAAGGACCACCTTGCTCTCATTTGCGGGGACGTCGAAGGACGAGATGAGGTGCTGGTCCGCGTCCACTCCGAGTGTTTTACCGGGGATGTCCTCGGGTCGCTCCGGTGCGACTGCGGGGAGCAGCTCGACACATCCATGCGGCGGGTGGCGGAGGAGGGGCAGGGGATTGTCATTTATCTCCGGCAAGAAGGACGGGGCATCGGACTACTGAATAAGCTGCGGGCCTACGACCTGCAGGACGACGGGTACGACACCGTCGAGGCCAACCGCATCCTCGGCCACGGGGCCGACGAGCGGGACTACGAAATAGCGGCACGAATTCTGGAGGACCTCGGCGTGTCGTCGGTGCGGTTGCTCACGAACAACCCCGAAAAGATTGAGGACCTCAGTGAGCATGGGATCAACATCGCCGACCGGGTGCCCCTGGAGCCGCACGTCAATCGACACAACGAGGAGTACCTCCGGACGAAGGTGGACCGAATGCGGCACCTTCTCGACCTTGGTCCGGCGAACGGCCATGCACAGAGCAATGCGCACCGCCACTCGCTGAGGGCGCTAGAGCATCAAATTGGGCGTCACTTCGCGGAACACCGGACGCCGTTCGTGACGCTGACCTACGCGCAGAGCCTGGACGGATCGATTGCGTCGAGGTCCGGGGCCCCCCTGTCGATCAGCGGGGAGGAGGCGCTCGACTTCACCCATCGGCTGCGTGCCCTCCACGACGGCATCCTTGTGGGCATCGGAACCGTGCTCGCGGATGACCCTCGGCTCAACGCCCGGCGCGGTACGAATGGCCATCCCGTTCCGATCGTGCTGGACTCTTCACTTCGGTTCCCCCCGGACGCGCGCCTGCTGGACTGTCAGGGACCCGATCCCCTCATTTTTACCGGACCCGACTCGGAGCCGGGTCGGCGCGAGGCGCTTGAGGCACGAGGAGCAACGGTCGCGGCGCTTCCCTGCTCGCCGGACGGGGGGGTGTGCCTGGACGAGCTCCTTGCGGTGCTTGGGGAACGGCAGATTGAAAGCGTGATGGTCGAGGGCGGAACGGAGGTCCTGACGAATTTTCTGCGGCAGCAGCGGGTCCAGCACGTGATTCTCACGATTGCCCCGGCCTTTGTCGGGGGAACCCCGGCGCTCAACTCCGTTGCGACGACCGAAGACGGCGGGTCCCCGGCGGAGACCGATGCCTTTCCGCGGCTGACGAACGTACAGCAGCGGTGGTACGGGGAAGACATCATCATGGAGGGCGATCCGGTGTGGCCGACGTCGACGCAGTAACGTATCGCCCCCCTCATTTCCTTGTTTGGACGTAGGAGCCGAATGGTCATGGACACCCGTCGTCGGATTCAGTTTTCCGCTCCCGGTGCGGTGGAGGTGGTGACGGAAACGGCCCCGTCGCCCGGTCCGAACGAGGTACGGGTGCGCACCGAGTATTCGGCAATCAGTCCGGGGACCGAGCGGCTGGTGTACGAGGGAAGCGTGCCCGACGGCCTCGCCGCCGACGTGTCGATCGACGCCCTGGAAGGCGAGGACCTGTCGTACCCCGTCTCGTACGGGTATGCGTGTGTGGGGACGGTGGTGGGAAGGGGGGAGAAGGTGCCCGACGGCTGGATGGGGGCGTCCGTCTTCTCGTTTCAACCCCATGTGTCTCAGTTTGTGGCTGCCCCCGACGCCCTCGTCCGACTGCCCGACGCCGCCGCGTCGACCGACGCCGTGATGATCCCGTCGCTGGAAACGGCCGTCAACTTGGTCATGGACGGCCGCCCCATGATTGGGGAAACGGCTGTCCTTTTCGGACAGGGAGTGGTTGGGTTGTTGACGGGATGCCTTCTCGCCGACTACCCCCTCGATACGCTGGTAGGGGTGGAACCAATGGAAGATCGGCGAGTCCAGGCTCGGGACTTGGGGGTCTCCACTGTGCCGTCGGTGTCGGCCCTACCAGCGGGACTGAAAGGGGAAGAAGCCGGTGGGGCGTCCGAGGCTGTGCGTGCCGACCTCGTGTATGAACTGACCGGGCAGCCCGAAGTGCTCAACGAGGCAGTCCGTTGTACTGGGTTCGGAGGACGGCTCGTTGTGGGCTCGTGGTACGGCACGAAGCGGGCGCCGATTGACTTGGGCGGGCACTTCCACCGCTCCCGCATGCGTGTGCTGTCGAGCCAAGTAAGTACGATCGACCCGTCGTTGCAGGGCCGGTGGTCCAAAGAACGGCGAATGTCCGTCGTCCTGGACCTGCTGAGCGAGGTGCAGCCCGGCCGGCTGATTTCGGATCGATTTTCGGTGTCCGAGGCATCCTCTGTCTACGAGCGGCTGGCCGGAGACGCGTCGATGCTCCAGCCCATCTTTGTCTACGAGTAGTCGAACGTTTTTCTGTAAAGGATTCTCTGTGGAGCATGTACCAGTTGATGGTTCGTCGCGACTTCGTGGCCCAGCACTACCTCACTGTGCCGGACTGCGGGCCGGAAAACGAGTGGCACTCCCATCACTTCGAGATGGAGGTTGTGCTTGAGGGCGACGAGTTGACCGAGCACGGATACCTCGTGGACATCGTGGAGGTGGAGGCGGCCCTCGATACGCTCGTCGACCGGTACCGCGACACAACGCTGAACGACCTCCCGGAATTTGAGGGATTGAACCCAAGCATCGAACACTTCTCCCGGATCGTGTGCACGTCTCTCTGCGAAAAGCTCGACGCCGACAGTTTGGACGTGACCGTAAAGATCTGGGAGGACGAGGACGCCTGGGCCTCCTACACGTCGTAACGTCGGCCGCCCGCGGCCTCTCCGAAACCGTGCCGTGCATCCCCATTTCGAGTGTGGGACCGAGGAGCCCGGGGGCTTCGGAGTGTTTGGGAACACCAAGAAAGGATGGAGGATGGTGTCTCGGAATCGACCCCTGACCTCGGCCGTCCCCTTGCTTCGCATTGCCGATTGATCCCGGTGAGGAACGAAGCGCAACCTGTTTTCGGCTCTCTATTTGCCTTGTTCCCGATGCCGTCCATGTTTCGATCCACGCACCGTGCCTGAACCCGAGACCTACAGCTATCCTCGCTACCTGAACGCCAAGAAATCCGTCGATGCGAGGGCGCTAAATCGTCGTATTTGGACTCAGTTCGTCGATCGGCTGTCCAGTCGGGGCCCCCTGATCGAAATCCTGGAAGTAGGGGGTGGGGTCGGAGCAACGGTTCAACGCATCGTTGAAGGACTCGAGGATGCTTCTGTGAAGCAGGTGCACTTCACGTTCGTCGACCTGGAGGCAGCAAACGTGGAGGCGGCGCAGGACACCCTTCGGCAGTGGGCGACCCGACGGGGATACGCCGTCGACGACGGCGAGCGACAGACCTGGGCGGGCGGGCCGTTGGACGTATCGGTCCGGTTTATTACCGGTGACCTGTTCGACCTGACGGATGAATTGGAGGACGAGACCTTCGACGCTGTCGTGGCGCAGGCGGTCCTCGACCTGCTCCATATCCCGGCGGCGCTCCGCGCGCTTCGTCCACTGCTCCGTCCGGGGGGACTATGGTATCTGCCAATCCACTTTGACGGGGTAACGGCGTTCGAGCCACCGGTAGAGGCCGCCCTCGATGCCCGGATCGAACGGCTTTACCACGAGAGCATGCCGGGAGTGGGGGACGAGGAGGCGGGGCCGGCGGGGATGCACGCCGGACGCCGCCTTCTAACATGCCGTCCGGACGTCGGGGGCCCCCTGCTCGACGCCGGCTCCTCGGACTGGGTCGTTCTGCCGCGTGGCGGCGGGTACCCCGGCGACGAGGCCTATTTTCTCCACCACATCCTTCACTTCGTCGAAGACGAACTGTCCGGGCACCCGGAACTGGACCGGTCGGCCTTCACCGATTGGCTCCAAGCGCGACGACAACAGATCGACGACGGGGAGCTGATCTACATCGCGCACCAGTTGGACGTGCTGGCGCGGAGCCCGTGACCGATCACGGCGCGTCCAGGCCGCTCCCCGTGCCGCTAGTCTCCCCCCTCAGATACGACTCGTGTCCACACCTCAAGCGTAGGGAGCTCTTCGGACTGAGATGCCGACTGCTGCTGGCCCTGCTGTCTTTGTCGCCCCCGTCCGCGTCGTCCTCTTCGTCCCCGGCGGCCCCTCCGTCCCCCGCCCGTAACCGACGGAATGCCCTGGTCCTGCGGGGCGAGGAGGGTGCGTTGGTCGTCGTCCTTTCGAACCTCCAGCCCGAGGCCCACGGGAGAGCGGAGGGCTGTGCGCAGACGATGCTGCTCAGCCCTGCCCGGGTTGTTGGCCAGTGGAATGGCGAGCTCATAAATCAGTGAGCCGGGGCCGAGAACGGCCTCCGCACGGAGCCCCGAAGAAAATTGCGCGGGGATGCGGTTCCGCGTGGAGTCGTCCCGAATGATTTCGAGTTCGGCGAGGGAGACCTGATCGAGTCCCTGGGCCGGTTGCGAAGCGTCATTCGGGTCCGGCGCGGCGGTCTCCGGGGCCGTTCGTTGCGACCGAGCGGATCAGGGCCCGGTCCTGGATCGCGACGGCGACGTACAGGAGACTATCCGTGGGCTGGGCACTCATGCGCACGGACTCGTCGTTGACGTATGCGAGGCTGCCGCCCCACTCATCCAGCGCCCCATCCACGGTCGGGGGTTGGGTGCCGGATCGGCTTTGAAGCGTCATTGGCCCGCTGCACGCCCCCCAGAGAAGGGCACCCACGAGAAGCAGCGGAGTCAGTCGGAAACGAGAGCGTCGTTCGAGCATGGAAGGAGCGGTTAAGCGGAGAAAAACGAGAGGGCCCGGGGCAATCGGATCCAATGGGAGGGATCGGGGTCACCCTGCCCCGAACGATGAGGGGCGCCACTTCTTCTCCCACTAGCGTCGATCACTCAGATGGTTCGGACGTGCTTCCTTTTTCTCACCAGTCTCCTGATTGTTGCACAGGTCGGGACGCGTCCCGCCCCGGCCCAGGATACGACTCGGACGGCCTCCGACCCGGCGAGAACGGAGGCGGAGACGAAGGGGGCTCCCTATGTCCCGTCGCGCCGCCACGTCGTCTGGCGCCTGCTCAGCCTTGCCGACATAGACGAGGACGATGTGGTTTACGATCTCGGCAGCGGGGACGGGCGCATCGTCCTCGCCGCCGCGAAAAAATACGGGGCACGAGGGGTTGGGGTTGAGATTGATTCGGGCCTTGTCGCGAAGTCACGAGCGAAGGCCCGGGATCTCGGGGTAGACGACCAAGTTGAATTTCGCCAGGGAGATCTCTTCGAGACGGATCTCCACGACGCGACGGTCGTCACGCTGTACCTATGGCCGGACATGAACAATCGACTCCGGCCGAAACTCCAGCGGCAGCTCGATCCGGGCGACCGTGTCGTGTCTCACAGCTTTGACATCGACGACTGGCCGGCCGACTCCACCATATCGATTCAGTCCCGTTCTTTGACGGAGGGACCCAAGACCTTATACCTCTGGACCATTCCGGATTCGGCGACGACTCGGTAGATCACGACCCCACACACTGCCCCAGCTATTCGATGCGAAATGGCGCCTACACACTCGCCGTCCTGTCTGCCGTTCTTGGCCTCGTCCTGTTGGCGGTGGCGGGGCGGGGAAGTGGGGTGGCCACGCCGCTCGGAACGGTTCTCCTGATTGTGGCGATGTTGCTAGGGGGGATGGGGAAGGTCATCGACGTGTTGGGGCACGTACGAGAGGGAGCAGCTGGTCCCGACGAGTCTAACTGACATCGTACGCGATCCAGGTCGCACACGAAGCCGAGAACGGAAGAACGCTCAAAGAATTGTTGCCCCGCCCCCGCCCGCTCCATGCGCGTTCCGTTCAGCCCCTATCCCGTTGGGGAATTTCTGTCGATGGTCGGACGTCGTTTTTCGGCGCCCCCTCCTCGCCCGACGCGCCTAGATCGGTTCGTCCAGTTGCGGCACCCAACTCCGCAATGGACGATTGGCTTCGTGGGGGATGTGTGCCCGCTATTCGGACGTGAGGCAGAATTTGGGGGTGGGCTGCAGGCACTCCTGGGCGACTGTGACGTGGTGATTGGAAACTTCGAGGGGGTTTTCACGGAGCGCCGTTGGAAACCGTTTCTCATGAAGCACCGCCCAACCATCCTGGACGCGATGGAGACCCTTCGGCCACTGGAGCGGTGGGTGGTATCGGTGGCGAACAACCACGCAACGGACTTTGGGACGGACGCGCTGCACCGCACGCTTCGGCTCCTCGACCGTCGCGGCGTCCGGTGGGTGGGCACGGCCGATCGGCCCCGCGTCCGTCTAGTCGAGGACGTGACGCTCACGGCCTGGACCCGGTGGCTCAATCGTCCCACCGACGGTGTAGCCCGGCGGGATCCGGGGGCGCCCTCCGCGCCCGGCCTGCACGTGGCGCTTCCCCACTGGGGCTACGAGCACGAGCGACGGCCCCGGCCGTCCCAGACGGTGCCGGAAGGGTACGGCCTCACCGTCGGTCACCACACCCACCTCCCCCAGCCCTTCGAGTGCCGGGCCCACGACAAATTGGTGGCGTGGTCGCTCGGCAATTTCGTGACGGGGAAGCAGCTGCCCGTGCTGGGGGAAGGGGCGGTCCTGAAGGTAGGGATAGCCCGTTCCCAGGATGATCTGCCGGTCGTGGTCCAGGCCCACTTCCGCGAGATCGACCTGGACCGAAACCGGACCCGTTGCCACGTGACGCTTCGCCACTTCTCGTCTGTTTCCTCGTCCGACGAGGTCGAGGCGCAACCGGCCCGTTCCTGACCGTCCTCATCTCAAGCTCTAGGATCTCCGGCGAACTTGCGTCTGCTCTTCTTCCCAAGAAGTCGTTGGTCCTAACTATAGACGCTTTTTCGCTCGGCTCCGGATCAACGGGCGAACGTCTCCAGTTCGTAGGGCGACGTTTCGGAGCATCCCTCACACTCACACTGCTCCCCCCCTCATGCTCATCTACGAAGTCAACCTGACCGTCGATGGTGACGCCGCCCCCCGCTACAGCCCGTGGCTGCGCGAGCACATCCGCGAGATTTTGAACATCGACGGCTTCGAGGCAGCGGTCTGGTACGATCGCCACGACGACGGCGACACGGTGCCCGAGGACGGCGAGCCAACCGACCCCCGAGAGTGGACGGTCCAGTACCAGGTGCGCGACCGGGCCGCCCTGCAGGCCTACTTCGACGAGCACGCCGAGGGCATGCGACGGGAGGGCGTCGAAAAGTTTGGGGATCACGTGGAGAGCAGCCGTCGCATCTTCGAGCAGAAACGGCTCTTTCAGGAATAGAATACCAGGAAAACCGGCGCCGAGAGATTCGTCGAGGGCACCTGGGAGCGAGGAGGGCGATTGACGACTCGGTGCATCATCTGCACACCGACTTCCGCTTCCCCATGCGCACCTACCTCCTGGCGGTCCTTGCTCTTATTCTGGCGCTTCCGGTATCGGCCCAGCCGGCGGAGACCGGCCCCTGGACCATCGACCACGTCCTCAAGCAGCGCTCGCTGACCGGCGTGGACATTGGTCCGAACGGGGATCGCATCCTGTGGGTCAAGCAGACGCCGGATCCGGAGGCCGACGAAACGCAGTCGGACGTATACCTCACCTATCGGAACGACCCACACGGCGGGGACTCGACGGCCACGGTCCAGCTCACCCGCACCGGTAACAACGAGGCGCCTCGGTGGAGCCCGGACGGCAGTGGTCCCCTGTTCTACGACGTAGACGGGAGCGTCGCGGAGTGGGCACGAACCGACGACGGTTTTTGTGCCGAGAACGGGTCGGTGCTGACCCTCAAGAATCCAAAGACCGAGTCGACCCCCGGGGTCCCCCGTCGAGCCACCGGCGTCCGCGTTGTTCTCGATCGTTAGTGGTCGCGCGCCGGGACGCCCCGCCCTCATTACGCGTTCTTCAATGCGTAGGAAGCGGGGGGCCGGATCCTTCGCAGGCAGTGCGGGTGTGATACGTATCCGTTTGTGACAAACTGGCAGCCGAGAGGCCCTGCTGCCGGCACGCACTGCCTGTTTCTCTCTGCTTTCGTTGCTTATGGACCGAGCCTCCATCCAGGAACGCTTCGGCATCGTCGGCACCTCCGACGCGCTCAGGAACGTAATCGACCGGGCGCGTCAGGTCGCCAAGACCGACATCACGGTGTTGCTAGAGGGCGAGAGTGGGGTCGGAAAAGAGTTGATCGCCCAGGCGCTCCACAAGCTCTCGATGCGGCGCCACGAACCGATGGTGGTCGTGAACTGCGGCGCCATCCCCGAGGGGCTCATTGAAAGTGAGCTCTTTGGGGCGGAAAAAGGCGCCTACACGGGGGCCGTTGAGGAGCGGGTCGGCTATTTCGAAGAGGCCGACGGCAGCACGATCTTCCTCGACGAGATTGACCTCGCCGAAGAGGTGCGGGCCGGTCGCTTCCGAAAAGACCTGTACTATCGGCTCAGCACCGTCCTCATCGACATCCCGCCGCTTCGGGAGCGGACGGAAGACATTCTGCCCATCTTCGAGAATTTCCTCTACGAATTTTCGCAGGAGTACAATTCGTCCCGGAAGACACTGACGGCGGACGCGGAAGAGTTGTTGGAGACGTACCGCTGGCCCGGCAATGTGCGGGAACTCCGCAACGTGGCCGAGCAGGTGGCCGTGTTGCTGCGGGAGGACGAAGTGTCGGCCGACGAGTTGCGCCCCCTGATGCGCGACACTGGCGAGGCGGCCCCCTCCACGGATCTGATGCGGGTGGACCGCGAGCAGGAGCAGCAACACGAGGAGGGGACCGGCTCTGATATTCGCCAGCGTGAACTGCTCTACCGGGCTATATTGGAGATGCGCATGGACCTTCGGGAACTCAAGGACCAGATGGCGTCCCTGATGTCAAACGTTGGCGTTGTGGTGCCCCGAGACGTGGCCGAGCGGGGGGATTTCCCGGGGGACTACGACGACTTTGTGGTGGTGCGCAACTCGGACAAGCCCGACGACTTTCGGGACCACCCCGAACAGAACGAGCCGGGCGAGGTGGATTCGCTCATCCGCGACGTCGTGTACGAGGTGGACGAGGAGGGCCCGGCCCGGCCCAAGCCCCGTGAGCAGCCCCCCGGAGGGCCCCAGGGGGGAGTGCCGAATGGGGAGCGACCGGCCCGTTCGCCCAGGCCGGAGGAAGCGCCCAGCCCCGCCGAATCCGCCGAGGAAAAAGAGGACGAGGAAGACCTCCCCACCCTTGAGGAGGCCGAAAAGCAGCTCATTAGTCGGGCCCTCAAGCAGTTCGACGGCAATCGACGCAAGACGGCGAAGGCCCTCGGTATCAGCGAGCGGACCCTTTACCGCAAGCTCAAGGACATCGACGAAGACCTCTAATCCGGGGTGCTCCACGTCCTGTTCTCGGGTGTAGTGGATTGATGGAGAACGACGGGAGGGAAAACTGCAATGAATGAGCCTGTCTGAGACGAGAAGGAGACGCCTCCCCCGAAAAGAACGACAGTCAGTGAAATGGGACACGCTCCCCGATCAACGCCTTATGTCTCTATCGCCAGTTCCCGATGGGGGCTCATCCGAGGGGTCACTGTCTTGTTGGTCTTGAGCCTCACCGGCTGTGCCTACTATGGCTTCAGTGGAGCCAGCATTCCGTCCCACCTTGAGACGATCGCCATTCCCATCGCGGAGGACAATACGTCCAGTCCCGTTCCGACCCTTGGCCGCGACCTCACGGACCTCCTCACCGACCAGTTCGTCGGGCGCACGAGCCTGTCCCTGAACAACAATGAGACGAACGCCGACGCTGTCCTTCAGGCCCGCATCACGGGATATTCGAACGAGCCCACCGGCGTTAGCGGAGAGGAGCGGGCTACGGTCAACAGTGTAGAGATCCGAGTACAAGCCCGGTACTACGACCAGGTAGAAGACTCGACGATGGTGGAGCAGGGCTTTACGGGCTCCGCGGAATACGACCCCACCGAGGCCGGACTAAACGGTGAGCGTCAGGCCGCCCGGGTTGCCCTGGAACGAGTTGGGGAGGATATCTTCAATACCGCGACCTCGGATTGGTAGCCCCTCCGTTGGAGAGACACGACTCCGCTCCACGTCCCCGCAGTGATCAGTACATGGCTTCGGAACGCACGCCTGCGTGACGGCGCATGTACTCGACCATCTTCGGGGCGTAGTCGGGAAGGGCGGGACAGGTGATGCCGGTGCCGTCGAGTGCCCCCTGCGTGTGACTGTTGTCGTAGCGAGAGGGATGGTCGAAGTAGTCCACAAGTTCCGGATCGATGCCGAGGTAGCGGCCCAGGCCGGTTCCCATAAGGGCACGGGCCATCCCCGAGGGCACGGACACGTGTGCCACCTTCTTGTTCAAAAGGTCGGCAAACAGGTCGAGCATGGCCTGTGCGGTGAGGGGCCGCGAATCCGTGAGGTGAAAGACCGTGCCCGCGTGGTCGTCGTGGGCCAGGAGGTGGGTCATTGCGTCAATCACAAAGTCCACCGGCACAAGATTCACGGGCTCGGTTCCGGACCCGATGTGGGTCATAAGTGTGTATTTTGGCAGCCGCTGGAGCGCACGCAGGACGAAATACGGGCCGTCAAACTTGTCCGTCTCCCCGGTCTGTGAGTCGCCCACGACGATCCCCGGACGAAAGATCATCGTCGGGATGATGTCCATACGGTCCTGCACCAGGACCTCGGCGTGGTATTTGGTCTCCTCGTAGAAATTCTTGAACCCGGCGTTGTGGACGAGCTCGTTCTCGTAAATGGTACCGGTGCGCTCGCCGGAGACGTAGGCGGTGCTCACGTACCCGAAGCGTTCAAGGTTGGGGCTCTGTTCGAGCAGGTCGAGCACGTGGCGCGTTCCCTCCACGTTGACGCTCCACCCGATGTCGCGGGGAATGCTGAGGTCGTAGACCGCCGCGAGGTGGCACGCTATCGTCACGGCTTCCGCCACGTCGTCGTACTGATCACCCAGGCCCAAGTCCGGCTCCGTGATGTCGCCGGGGTAGAGGGTGGCCCGGTCGGGGAGACCAAGCTCATCGACCACCTGCTGGGCGTCTGCTTCGAACTTCGGCTGAACGAGCAGGCCGAACGACGCATCGGGGTGTTGGTCGGCGAGGGAGCGCAGGAGGCGCGTGCCCAGAAAGCCGGGCACGCCGGTGAGGAAGATCATACCACGTGTCGGACGGCAAGATGAAGAGGTATTCGGGATTTCTTCTACACGCAGATCGCTCTTTACACGCAGATCGTTCGTGGAGGCTCCTCCGGTGGCCACTGTGAACCGGAAACCGAGAAGGCCCCGCTAGGCTGTGGAAACGTCCCCTACGCAGAAATACAGGGAGACCTCGTGACGCCCGCGCATGTCGGTCAGGAAGTAGAGACCGCCGGGTGGGTAAAGATCACGTCTTCGATCTCCCGCACGGTGCGTTGGGCGGCCGGGCTACCCCGATGGACGCAGCGGAGGCGACCCCGGACCAGTGCCCGTAGCCGACGAGCCAGGAGTGCAGCCCTCGGTCGGCACGGGTACCCGTGACTGGCATGTGAGTCTCGTCGGTAGATATGTCCAGCGCATGGGAGCGATGGCGGATCGAGTCCCGTTGCCCAGGTGAGGGGTTCGACCGGTTCTGTGCTGTCGTTCAAACCCCCTCTGGCACGAGGCTGTACGCCACTGCCAGTCCGTCGTGTCGAGCTACGCCACCGCCGGCTCCGTCGTAATCGAGTCGGTGCGGGCGGCCTCCGCCAGCGTCGTCTTCTCGATTGCCGTGCCCAAAAGCGTGCTGGAGGTGCAGTCCTCGATGCGGACCTTCACGTAATCGCCCTTCTCGTAGTCCTCGCGGTCGAAGACGACCCCCTTATTCGTGTCCGTGCGGCCGAAGAGCTGCTCGTCGCTCTTCTTGCTGGGGCCCTCGACGAGGACGGTGTGCACGCGGCCAATTTCCTCTTCATTGCTCTCCTTCGCGTGCTGGTTCTGACGCTCGATGATTTCTTCGAGGCGGCGCTGTTTCACGTCCTCCGGGACGTCGTCCTCGTACTTGCGCGCGGCGTAGGTCTGGGGCCGCTCGCTGTACTTGAACATGTAGGCGTGGTCGTACCGGACCTGCTCCATGAGCGAGAGCGTGTCCTGGTGCTGCTCTTCGGTCTCCCCGCAGAAGCCGGCGATGAGGTCGGTGGAGAGGGACACCCCAGGGCAGAGCTCCTTTGCCCGTTCAGTAAGCGCCAGGTACTCCTCGCGGGTGTAGGTGCGGCGCATGCGGTCGAGCACCTCGGTGTTGCCGTGCTGCACCGGCAGGTGGATGTAGTTGCACACGTTGGGCCGGTCGCGGTGCACCTTCAGCAGGTCGTCGGTGCAGTCCTTCGGATGACTGGTCGAGTACCGGACGCGCATCTCGGGGGAGACGCGGCTCACCCGATCGACGAGCTCGGCGAAGCTAACAGACGTTCCGTCCTCGTCGGTGTAGTGGTAGGAATTGACGTTTTGGCCGAGGAGCGTCACCTCCTTGTAGCCCTCCTCCGCCAGCTGCGCGACCTCCGAGAGAATGGTCGTGACCGGGCGGCTCTCCTCCCGGCCCCGCGTAAAGGGCACCACGCAAAACGTGCACATATTGTCGCAGCCGCGCATGATGGAGACGTAGGCGCTGACCCCGTTCGAGTCGTAGCGCACCGGCTGAATGTCCTCGTACGTCTCCTGCTTCGACAGCTCCACGTTGACGGCGGCCTGGCCGGTAGCGTCCGCCTCGTAGAGCAGGCGCGGAAGGTCGCGGTAGGCGTCCGGGCCGACCACCACGTCCACCAGATCTTCCTGCTCCAGGAGCTTCTCGCGGAGACGCTCGGCCATGCAGCCCAGTACGCCCAACATCAACTCCCCGTCCCGCTTTTCCTTTTCGGACCGCAGCATGCCCAACCGCGTACGGATCTTTCGCTCCGCATTTTCGCGGATGGCACAGGTGTTGAGGAGGACCACGTCCGCGTCCTCCTGGTCCCGCGTGAGGCCGTAGCCGCTTTCCTCCAGCACCGAGGCGACGATGCCGGAGTCGTTCACGTTCATCTGGCAGCCGTAGGTCTCGATGTAGACCTGCTTGTCCCCGGTTGCCTCGTCGTACCCGTGCTTGATCTGGTCGAGTTGGTCCTCGTCGAGGTCTTTGTCGGCTTGGCGCTGGCGCACCTCGTCTTCGGCGAGGACGTCGAGGTCTTCAATCGGCTCCATGGTGGTGGGCAGGGCTTCGTGAACGAGTGGGTAACGAACTGGGCCTCTCGGCGGGCAACCGGAAGTCTTTTGCATTCGGGGCGGGGACGAACGTTCCCGACGACCGACGGGCATCACGCCCGTTCCTGGGTGGACGGTCCGCTGCGAGCAAGAGACTACGCCGGAAGTGAGGATGTTTGGGGGACGGGCGGGGGGCATGGGCAACGATCCCGGCGTTTGCCGGTACCGGTCATTCCTTCGTAGGAACGAACCCGGCGCACCCGTCAATCAGATCCTCGTGTTGACATGATTACGCTTTACCGCCGTCCCGACGGGGAAGAGGCCGACGAGATTCAAGCAGCCCTCGACGAGATGGTCGTCGCCTACGAGACGGAAACGATCGAGGGGGAGGCAGCGCGTCCCGATGACGTGCCGACCCTTCCGGCCCTCCGGGACGACGGAGACGTGATCACCGGGGCGGAGGCGCTCCGTGAGCACCTCGACCACCTGTGTGAACTCATGGCCGAGTGGGATCGATTTCAGTCCGATGCCTGCTACGTGGACGGAGAGGGAACCGTTTGTTGAGACGGTTGGGGACTGCAGCGTGGATCCGGGGACGACCGTCTCTCAGAACGACGCTACACGGGCCAGTTCGTCCCAGAAGCCCGGGAAGGATACCTTCGCGCACTCGGGGTCTTTGATGGTGGTGGAGCCGTGGGCCACGAGGCCGGCCACGCCCATCGCCATCGCAATTCTGTGGTCGTCAAAGCTGCGAACGGTTGTGCCCAACAGATTGGGCCCGTTTCCCTCAATGAGGAGACCATCCTCGCGCTCCTGCACGTCGGCCCCCAAGGCGTTGAGGTTTTCGGACATGGCGTGGAGGCGGTCGGTCTCTTTCACGCGTAGTTCCTGGGCGTCGCGAATCTCGGTCGTCCCCTTCGCGCAGGCTGCCGCCACGGCCAGCACTGGAATCTCGTCGATGAGGTTGGGAATGAGGCGTCCGCCCACGTCCACACCAGAAAGGGACGCGCTGCGGACAGTAATATCGCCGACCGGCTCGCGGCCCTGGACGCGCTCGTTTTCGACGGTGATGTCGGCCCCCATGCCGTCCAGAACCTCCAGGAGGGCCGTGCGGGAGGGATTTAGGCCCACGTCCTCAAGGTGCAGTTCGCTGTCGGGGACTAGGCAGCCGGCTACCAGGAAGAAGGCCGCCCCCGAGAAGTCGCCGGGCACGGTCCACGTGGTCGCAGGGATGGTGTGGCCGTCCTCCACGACGAGCCGTCGCACGCCCCCTACTTCTTCCACGTCCAGGTCCAGCATCCGCTCGGTGTGGTCCCGGGAGGGCGTTGGTTCGAGCACCACCGTGTCGCCTTCCGCGTAGAGCCCGGCCAGGAGGACGCACGACTTCACCTGGGCGGAGGCTACCGGCAGGCGGTACTCGATAGGGTCGAGGCCGTCCCGCGCGGACCGGATGCGGATGGGGGCGTGTCCGTCTCGGAGGGAGACGCGCGCCCCCATCACCGAGAGCGGGTCGGCAATGCGCTCCATCGGGCGCTGCCGGAGCGAATCGTCCCCGGTGAGCACGGAGCCGAAGCGCTGCCCCGCAAGAATGCCCGATAGCAGCCGCATCGTCGTGCCGGAGTTGCCACAGTTCACCGGTTCGGTCGGAGGGCTCAGGCCACGCAGGCCGCGGCCGGTCACCTCCATTACGCCCTCGCTGTTTCGCTCCGCCGCAACGCCCAAGCTACGGAGGCAGTCGAGCGTCGACTGGGGATCGGCGGAATTCGGGTAGTTGAAAATGCGGGAGGTGCCGCGGCCGAGGGCGGAGAGGAGGGCCGAACGGTGCGAGATGGACTTGTCGGGGGGCAGCGATACGGTGCCGCGCAGCGAGTCGGCCTGGTGGACGGTCTGAACCATAACAGCGGAGCGGGTGGAAACGAACGACGCAGAAATCACGCCTTCAATGATAGCGAATAGATCGACGCTCAACAATCCGGCCGACGATCCGGTGAAGACGGGTTCCGTCCACGTCTGAGCGGACGCACAAAAGAGGCGTGTGGGTGGGGCAAATTAGACAGGCGTAGTCCCTGTGTGTCGCCCGCTGCCCACACCAACCACGCGGGTCGGTGGGGACTACCAGAGGGGCGTTTCCTCCGTTGCTTTCATCGGAAAGGTCTCTATTGCCGTGCGGAGGAAGGACTGCTTCTGTTGATAGGGGAGGAAGGCGTAGCGGAAGCCATTCAGGGCAATCTCGCGGAGGTCGCGCGGTTTCAGGTTGCAGTGTTGGTAGACCCGCCAGAGCTCTTCCGTCACCGACGTGCGGCTGAAGAGGCGGTTGTCGGTGTTGACGGTGACCGGAATGTTGGACCGGACGAACGTTTCGATGGGATGGGCCTCCAGGCTCGGTACCGCCTGCGTGTGCACGTTGCTCGACGGACAGATTTCCAGCGGAACCCGGTGATCGGCGAAGTACTGCATGAGCTCCGGGTCCTTTCGCAACGAGATGCCGTGCCCAATGCGGTGGGCGCCGCAATAGAAGAGGGCTTGCCGGATGGAGTCGGGGCCCCAGGCCTCTCCCGCGTGGATCGTGAGGTTGAGCAGGTTGTTGCGGGCGTGGTAAAACGCGTGCAGATGCCCCTTCGGCGGATTCCCGGCCTCGCCCCCCGCAAGGTCGAAGGCCACGATGCCCTCGTGCTTGTTCTCGACGGCCATCTCGGCCATGCGCATCGATGCGCTCTCGAACCGGTCGCGGAGGCCGCAGATGATGAGGGAGGTGCGGATGTTCATGTCGTTTTCGGCCCGCGCAAGCCCGTCGAGGACCGCTTCATTCACCTTTTTCAGCGACAGGTCTTCCTCGACGTGCAGGATGGGCGAATATCGCACCTCCAGATACCGGACGTTCTCGGCGGCGTTGTCCTGGGCCAGCTCGTAGGCCGCCCGACTGATGGCGTCGGTCGTTTGCAGCAGTGGAATCGTGTACTGGAACCAGGCGAGGTAGGCCTCCAGCGTGTCGGACTCCTCAACGCCCCGAAGCTCGTCCCGAAGTCCCTCAACGCTGTCGGCCGGGAGCGCGTCCATCTTCCCCTGCTTTTTGGCGAGGTCGAGCATCGTTTCCAGCCGCATCGAGCCGTCGAGGTGACAGTGCAGCTCGGCCTTGGGCCAGGCACGAATGTCGTCGCGAGTTAGGGGGGAGGGGGCGGTGGTCGTTTCGGGGGGCATGGCAGACGGATCTCGGTACAACAAACTACCGGAAGGGAGGAGCGAATTCGGGGCACAGTGCCCAAATTCCGCTCAAGTTTTCCAAGCCAACACAACCGCGCCCGAGCCTGTTTCCCGGATACAGGTTTGATAACTGACCCAAGTTGAGAGCGAGCAAAGCGGGAGGGGCGGCCCCATGCCCGGAAGGGACGTTCGCCAATCCGAGGAGGTGTTCATTCTGTCCTGTCGTTCGTCTTTCGTCGTTCGAGAAGTTGGTCTCCGAGGCGTAAAACGGACGGTCGAACAAACGGACGGTCGACCCGCCCTCCCCAACGCGACCTTCACCGGAGACGGTAGGAAGAAACCGGAACCCCCGCCCCGGTACGGCGGTTAACCTCGCGTCCCCATCTGGGTTGTGCATATTCCGGCGCAAGCTGTCCCGCCGTCGGGTTGGATGGGAACCGTCCTCTCCATGCACTCTCGCAACCGTCTTGTCCCTGCCCATGGGTACTCCCGGCCCCCTCGAACTCATCCTCATTTTTGCCGTCGTCCTCCTAATCTTCGGCGCCAAGCGGATTCCGGAGATCGCCCGTGGCATCGGAAAGGGGATCCGTGAGTTCAAGGACGCGACCAGCGAAATCTCGCGCGAGCTGGAGGCCGAGGCGCAGGATCGGCAGATCAATCAGCCCCAGCAGCCGCAGCAGGGCGCTCCTCAGCCCCGCCAGTCCCAGCAGCGGGAGCCAACGGCGGGGGAGGAGCCCACTTCTCCCGACGCGGACCAGAAGGCAGAAACCTCCTAGCCCCGCGATTGGCCCAAACTGCTCGGACGATGTCCCGATGGGCCGTACTTCGTTTCCCCGCTTCGCCGTTTCCTCCCGTACTGTGTAGAATTGTCCCGAAGCATGGATCAGCCGACGTTCGCTCAGGCGCACCGCGCCCTCGAAGCCGACGAGACCAGTTGCGAAGAACTGGTCTCGTCATTTTTGGATCGCATCGACGAAAAAGACGACGAACTCAACGCCTTCACCACCGTCGACCGCGACGGGGCGCTCAACCACGCCCGCTACCTCGACAGTCAGCGGGAGCGCGGCAATCCCCGACCGCTCTCGGGCCTCGTCCTCGCCGTGAAGGACAACATTTGCATCCGCGGCTACCCGGTCAGCTGCGGGTCGAAGATGCTGAAGGACTTCTCGTCCCTCTACGACGCCAGTGTCATCGAGCGCCTGCGCGACGCCGGGGCCATCTTTATCGGCAAGACGAACTGCGACGAGTTTGCGATGGGGTCGTCGAATGAGACCTCCCACTTCGGGCCCGTCCGAAACCCACACGACACGGACTACGTGCCGGGCGGGTCGTCGGGCGGCTCCGCGGCCGCCGTGGCCGCCGGCTTGTGCCATGCGGCCCTGGGCAGCGACACGGGCGGATCGGTGCGGCAGCCCTCGGCCTTCTGCGGCGTCGTGGGCCTGAAGCCGACCTACGGGCGGGTGAGCCGCTCCGGGCTCGTGGCCTTCGCCTCGTCGCTCGACGTGATCGGGCCCATGGCCAACAGCGTCGAGGACGTGGCCACGCTCCTGAACGTCATCGCCGGGGAGGACCCGAACGACTCGACCAGCGCCCCGGTGGAGGTGCCGGACTACACCGACGCCCTGACCGGCGAGGTCGAGGGCCTCCGGATCGGGCTGCCGGACGAGTACTTCACGGAGGGCCTCGACGAGGACGTGCGACAGATGGTGCGCGATCGGGTGGCTACTCTCGAAGACCGTGGGGCCGATGTTCAGCGCATCTCGCTTCCCCACACGGAGTACGGAATCGCCACGTACTACCTGTTGGCCACCGCCGAGGCGTCCAGTAACCTTGCCCGCTACGACGGCATCCGCTACGGCTACCGTGCGGACCTGAAGGAAACGAAGGAATCCCTCCGCGAGCGCCGGGAGGAAATGAAGAGCGAGCTTGCCACGGCCCGAACGAAGGGGGACGACGACCGGGTCGCCGAACTCGAAGCACAGCTGGACGAGGAGCAACGTGCACTCGACGCCCTCTACACCCGAACGCGAAGCGAAGGCTTCGGCGACGAGGTGAAGCGTCGCATCATGCTCGGCACCTACGCCCTCTCGGCCGGCTACTACGACAAGTACTACGAGAAAGCCCAGCGTGTGCGGACCCTCATCCGTCACGACTTCGATCAGGCCTTCGAAGACGTAGATGTCCTCGTGACGCCAACCACGCCGACCCCGCCGTTTCAGCTCGGGGAGAAGACCGACGACCCCCTGGAGATGTACCTGAACGACATCTATACGGTCACGGCCAACCTCGCGGGCATTCCCGGACTCTCCGTTCCCATCGGTGTACATCCGGAAGACGGGTTGCCGGTGGGGCTGCAATTGTTAGGGGCGCACTTTGACGAGGCGCTCCTCCTTCAGGTGGGTGACGCAATTACCCAATCCTCGTGAACAGGGCGAAACTACGGGCGACTACCTGAGAACATTGCATTGTCCCGAGTCCTGCCCTGTGCACCTCTACCGCTCAGCGCGATCTTTGCCCCTCGCGGACCG
Organism: Bacteroidetes bacterium QH_7_62_13; assembly: GCA_003023365.1. Taxonomy (GTDB): domain Bacteria; phylum Bacteroidota; class Rhodothermia; order Rhodothermales; family Salinibacteraceae; genus Salinibacter. The sequence goes on from PXTG01000072.1 coordinate 27,336, forward strand.
TGGGATGCAGTCCCTTCATGGATTTTGGATGGTTCTTTGTCCATGGTATTGGCGGTTGTTCGCGTCGGTCGATAAGATGCGTGTACTGCCGTTGACCGCTTTGGCAACGGCACCCCTTCCGCTGTCCCTACTCCGAAACCCTCCTCCGATCCATGAGCATTCTTGTTGATAGCAATACGCGCGTCGTCGTTCAGGGCTTTACCGGCTCGGAAGGCTCCTTCCACGCCGAGCAGATGATCGACTACGGGACCAACGTCGTGGCCGGGGTCACGCCCGGCAAAGGCGGCCAAACCCACCTCGACCGTCCCGTCTTCGACACGGTTGCCGAGGCGGTGGAGGAGGAGAACGCCAACACCTCCATCATCTTCGTGCCCCCTCCGTTCGCGGCCGATGCCATTCAGGAGGCCGCCGACGCCGGCATTGAGGTCATCATGTGCATCACGGAGGGCATTCCACAGAAGGACATGAAGCCGACCTACCAGTTTGTGCAGAAGAAGGGGGCGCACCTGATCGGGCCCAACTGCCCGGGTGCCATCACCCCCGGGGAGGCGAAGGTGGGCATCATGCCGGCCATGATCTTCGAACCCGGCCCCATCGGAATCATCTCCCGCTCGGGCACGCTCACGTACGAGGCTGTTGATCAGTTGACGCGAGCCGGCTACGGACAGAGCACGGCCGTCGGGATCGGGGGGGACCCGATCATCGGCACGCGCTTCATCGACGCCCTCAAGATGTTTGAGGACGATTCAGAAACGGAAGGGGTCGTGCTCATCGGCGAGATTGGCGGCTCGGCCGAACAGGAAGCCGCCGAGTACATCCGCAACCACATGGACACGCCGGTCTTCGGCTTCATCGCCGGGCGGACGGCCCCTCCGGGGCGTCGCATGGGCCACGCCGGCGCCATCGTGTCCGGTGGGTCCGGCACGGCCGAGGCCAAATTCGACGCGCTCGAATCTGCGGGCGCGACGGTCGTCAAAAATCCTGCCCTCATCGGGGAAACGGTCAGCGACGTTATGGGATAATTGTTGAGAGGTATAGTCGAGAACGGGTCGCCGAAATGCTCCGTCGATCGAATAACTGGATGAAGGCGTCACCACGCGCCTTTCAATACGTGTTTCTTTGAACAGCTCGGCCCCCAAGCCCCCGTCGCATGGAACGGCCACAGACGCGCGTCCTCAACGACCACTTCGAGAAGGCCCTCATCCTCGAGGAGCCCGATCCGAGCCTCGACGACGCGTTGCGCAGGCAGGGCATTGAGCCGGAGCGTGTCCCCAAGCCCGAGTGCTACGATCAGGACGCAATGGTCGAGCGCCTGCGCGAGGGGCAGCACGACCTGCTCTTCAAGCGGAGCAAGTTCGTCGTCGACGATGAGGTCGTTCGGGCCTCGGACAATCTGGCCGCCGTGATGCTGTGTTGCATCGGGGACGATACGGTCGACAAGGCGGCCTGCGCCGAGGAAGGGGTCCTGGTACTCAACGATCCGGTGAGCAACGGCCGTTCGGTCGTCGAGATGATCCTGGGCGAGATGGTCGTCCTGGCCCGTCGGCTGTTTGCCGCGAACGAGGCAGGGCGGCAGCACCGATGGGCCAAGGACAATGAAGAGCGCTACGAGCTAATGAACAAGTCCCTCTCGATCATCGGCCTCGGCAACATCGGGCAGCAGCTCGCCCGCCTGGCCGACGCACTCGGGATGGAGATTCATTTCTACGACGAGTCGGACGTGGCCTGTGAGGTGGGGACTACCCTGGGCTGGAACGAGTGTGCGAGCCTGTCCGAGGCCTTTCGGAAGGGGGACTTCGTGACGGTTCACGTCTCGGCGGAAGACCCGCGAGGCGAGCCGAACGATGGATTGCTCGACTACAGTCACTTTCGCCAGTTGGGCGCGGACCGGCCGGAGAGCAGTCCCCGAGCATTTATCAACGCAGCCCGGGGCTTCCTGTACGATCCCCAAGATCTCACGCGGGCGATTGAGGAGAAGCACGTGCGGGCGGCGGCGGTGGACGTGTATCCGGACGAGCCGGGCAGCGCCGACGAGGACTGGACCAACCCGTACGCCGACAACGACCGGGTGGTCACTACACCCCACATCGGCGCCGCCACGCAGGAGGCCCAGCCCCGGATCGCCTCGCGCATGGCCACCTCCACCCGCCTGCTCAACGAGCAAGGGCGGGTGCGCGACACCGTGTACGGCCAGGGGCAGACGATCGGGGTGAACGCCGAGCCGCCGCACTGGATTCTCGCCGTGGTCCACAGCGACGTGCGCGGCACCAAGAAGGCGATCGACGACAGCATCTACGAGGCAGGAGCCAGCAACCTCCAGTCGAACCACCGCGACTTTCCGAGCCTCGGGATCGCCTACGACGTCAACGCGATCGACCAGCCCCTGACCGAAGAGCAACTCCGCGACCTCGTGGAGAAAGCCCGGTCCCTCTCCGACGACCCGAACGCCATCCGGACCCTTCGGCAGTTTGAGGTGAACGACACGACGTGACGCAACCACTCCCCCGTCGTATTCGGTTCTGAAACCGGTCCGATCCTGTTGGCGAGCGCAGTTGAGCGTCTACCGGGACGGAGTGTCCCTCTCCGAGACGGAGCGTCCCTCTAAAATAAGAAATGGCCGGCCCCGAGTAGGGGAGCCGACCGGATGAGGGTTGTTAGACGACACGGTGGGACCCCCACCGTCAGGGAAGGGACGCTAGAACGTCTCCAGGTAGCGGTCGATCTCCCACTCCGAGACCGACGCGAGAAATTCGGTGTACTCCTGCGTCTTGGCCTGCACGTACTTCTCGCTGACGTGAGGGCCAAGCGCGTCGAGAATGACGTCGTCCTCCTTCAGTGCCGCCACCGCCTGGCCGAGCGTGGACGGTAGCGTCTCGATGCCGCGCTCCTCGCGGTCCGCCTCGGTGAATTCGTAGATGTTCTCGCGCACCGGGTCGGGGGCCTCGAGATTGTTTTCGATGCCGTCGAGGCCGGCGTGCAACATCACCGCGAGTGCCAGGTACGGGTTGCTCGACGGGTCCGGCGAGCGCAGCTCGATGCGGGACGCGGCCGGGACGCGGGCGGCGGGCTTGCGGACCAGGGCGGACCGGTTCACGTCGCTCCAGGCCACGTAAATCGGGGCCTCGTAGCCCGGCACGAGCCGCTTGTACGAGTTCACCGTGGGGTTACAGATGGCCGTGATGGCCGGGGCGTGCTCCAGAATGCCGCCGAGGAAGTTGTAGGCGGTATCGCTCAGGTTGAACTCGTCGTCCTCGTCGTGGAAGGCGTTCTCCCCGTCCTCGAACAACGAGAGGTGCGTGTGCATCCCCGACCCATTGATGCCGGAGATCGGCTTCGGCATAAAGGTCGCGTGCACGTCGTGAAGCTGTGCGGTGGCCCGCACAACGGAGCGAAACGTGGCGATGTTGTCCGCCGTCGTGAGGGCATCCGCGTACTTAAAGTCAATTTCGTGCTGGCCGCGGGCCACCTCGTGGTGGCTCGCCTCCACCTCGAAGCCCATCGCTTCGAGCATGTAGATGATCTCCGCCCGGATCTCCTGAGCCATGTCCTTCGGCGCCAGGTCAAAGTACCCCCCGGAGTCGTGCGTTGTGGTGGTGGCGCTGCCGTCTTCGTCGTTTTCGAAGACGAAAAACTCCGGTTCGGGGCCGGCGTTCAGGTCAAAGCCGAGATCGTTGGCCCGATCGACGGCTCGCTGCAGCACGTGCCGCGGATCGCCCTCGAAGGGCTCACCGGTCGACGTATTGATCACGTTGCAGATCATGCGGGCCGAGGTCGTGTCGTCGCCCCGTTCGCCCCGCCAGGGGAGGACGGAGAAGGTGGCCGGGTCCGGATCGAGGCGCATGTCCGACTCCTGGATTCGCACGAATCCTTCGATCGAGGACCCGTCGAAATAAATGCCTTCATCGAAGGCCTTCTCGGCCTGGTGGGCCGGGATGGAGACGTTTTTGGCGGTCCCCAGAATGTCGGTAAACTGCAGGCGCAGAAAATCGACATTCTTTGCCTCGATCTGTTCGAGAACGTCGTTCTTCGTTGACATAGAGGGAGGAAAGGTTGTTGAGAGTAAATGCAAGGAAGGGGCCCCCGAACACGAGTCCCGTTTCGGGAAGAGGGGCGTCACTCAGGACGCCGAGGCCGATTCGGGGAACCGTCGTGGAGGAAAAAGGCACCAGCGGGACTCACGAGTCGGCGCTCTCGTAGTCGTAGAGGTCCATGGGTTCAGTAGGCACAGTTCGCGTCTCCTCGAAGGTGCTGAGCACAATGCTCGTCGTGGTTTTGCTAACGCCCGGAATGGCCTGGATGTCGGAGAGAAAACGCTCCAATGCCGTCGTGTCTTTGGCACGCACCTTCATCACGTGCGAGCCCTCCCCGGTGATGGAGTGGAGCTCGAGGACGTTCTCCATGTTCGCGACTTGCTCGACGAAGTTCGGGTAGTGCTCCGAGCCGTCGACGGACACGCGGATGAACGCCGTGATGTCGAGACGCAGCCGTTTGGCGTCGACGACGGCTCTGTATCCCTGGATAACCCCTCGCTCCTCGAGCTTCCGCATCCGCTCGCTGACGGCCGAAACGGAAAGGTTCACCTCGTCCGCCACGTCGCTTCGCTTCATGCGTCCGTCGCGTTGAAGGAGCTCGAGAATTTTCGCGTCGATTTCGTCGATGCTGTCCGCCACGTGCAGGTGGGCACTATTGCTTTTTGGTTCAACCGGAAAGTACCTCACTTTATTTGGTTTATCAACTCATTTGGGCAAATATTTTTGGATAAAGTGTAAAATTACTGATCGGTATTCGATCTCTTCCCGGTGGTTTTCGCCGCGCTGGGCTGGAAGCGGTTCCGAACGAGAGGGGGGCCGGTACGTTGAGAAGGGCGTACGACGTGTCGCCCATCGCCTTGACGTTCACCGGACGCCCCAACTGTATGTCTCGCGTTCTGGTCACTGGTGCCAACGGCCAGATTGGTAGTGAACTCGTCGACGTGCTGCGTAAGCGGCATGGATCCCAGCAGGTGGTTCGGCTCGATCTTCGACCCCCCCCTACCTCCAACGGTCAGCCTCCTGACGCCCCATTCGAGGTTGCCGACGTGCGGGACCGGGAGACTCTGGCCGAGATCGTTTCGACGTACGACGTGGACGTGGTGTACCACCTGGCAAGCCTCCTCTCGGCCACCGGCGAGGACCACCCCGACCGTGCCTGGGACGTGAACATGGGGGGACTCAAAAACGTGCTAGACCTTGCGCGTCAGCACGACCTCAGGGTGTTCTGGCCCAGCTCCATCGCGGTCTTTGGCCCCTCCACGCCCCGGACCGACACGCCCCAGAATACGGTCCTCGACCCGGCGACGATGTACGGGGTGACGAAGCGAAGTGGGGAGCTGTTGTGCCGGTACTACCATCGTCGCTATGGCCTGGACGTCCGGAGCCTTCGGTACCCTGGCCTTATTAGCTACAAAACGACGCCTGGCGGGGGGACCACCGACTACGCCGTCGACATGTACCGGCGGGCCGCCGAGGGAAAAGATTACACCTGCTTCCTGAAAAAGGATGCGCGTCTGCCCATGATGTACATGCCCGACGCAATCCGGGCAACGCTCGACCTCATGGCAGCTGCCCCAGCCGACCTCACCGTGCGCGACAGCTACAACGTCGCCGCCGTCAGCTTCTCGCCCGAAGAGCTCGAAGCGGTCCTTCGGCGCCGGACGCCGGACTTTACCTGCACCTACG
>PXTG01000073.1:0-2105 GCA_003023365.1 Bacteroidetes bacterium QH_7_62_13
GGCGGGTGCGGTTGAAGGGGCGGGCCCACCGTCTCGGACCGTGGATCTCGACGATCTGGCTCTTCGTCAGGTGGCGTCCCAGGGAGATGCGCCCGGCGACGCGATTGTCTCCTACGCTGAGCAGAAAGAGATTGACCTCGTCGTCATGGGAACCCGCGAGCGGCGGGGCCTGCGGCGTCTCCTCATTGGTAGTGTCACGGAGGAGGTGCTCCGGACTGCTCCCTGTCCGGTGCTTACGGTGCGGGGAGGGGAGGATCAGTCCTCGGCCTGGGATGTGAGCACCATTTTGGCACCGGTTGATTTTTCGGAGGCCTCCCTGCAGGCGGTCAGGCACACCAGGGAACTGGCACTCACGTACGGCGCCCGAATCACTCTACTGCACGCGATCGAGGAGGTCATGTATCCGTCGGCCTACGGACTTGAGATGGCCGATGCACCGGGACCGGAGGTCATCGATCGTGTGGAAGACAGCCTCGCTGAGCTCGCCCGGGAGGAAATTGGTTACGAGCACGTCGTCGTTGATTCCACGGTCGGGTACGCGCCTTCCAGAATCCTCGACTATGTCGAGGCAAACGACGTTGATCTCATCGTCATTGCCACCCACGGCCGTTCGGGGCTAGAGCGGCTTCTGCTCGGGAGTGTCACCGAACGGGTCGTGCGACGCGCTTCGGTTCCCGTCTTTGTGGTCAAGTCGTTCGGAAAATCACTTCTGCCAGGCTCTGAAGGGACGTCGAACGGCGGATAGGGGATCTCGTCCGATCATTTTCCTCCCCCGCTCAGATTTCGTGTACCGTAGGTGCACGTCGCTCATGAACCTCGAACACTCTCTCCTTCCGACCGATTTTTCGGGCTGTGCCGATCTCGCCTTGGGTCACGCCGTCGAGGGAGGCGATCGATTCGGGGCGCGTCTGCACATTCTGCACGTCGTCAATCAACTCGACCGGATTAGGGCATTGCGGTCACCCAAGAACAGGTCGGAGAACGCCGCGAACGGATCGAGGTCAAGGCGCGGGAACGGTTCGATGCGCTGGTGCCCAACAGTGAGCAGCACGACCTCGAAACCACGGTCTCCCTTCAGCTCAGCTCTGACGGGGCGGACACGGTGAACGAGTACGTGCAGAAGCGCGAGATGAACCCCGAGATCGTGTCAAACGCCGAGAAAGCGCTCCGTCAACTCGACGAGAAATCGACGGCCCCGAGGTGCGGAATGCCTACCCGGGCGCATCGTGCGAGTTGCCCCCTGTCCAGCCCTCACCCGTCCCATCCCGGACGTGGAAGAAGGTGCCCAGACCGACGACGAATAGCTTCCCATGGGCTGGATGTGGATTGGAGAGTAATCAAGAGTACGGCCAACCGGTTTTGTCCGTCGGCGACTTGGTCCGGCGAATTCCTACATTTTCGTCGACCTCAAAGAACTGAGTTGATCGTGTCGACGTCGAGGGTTTTGGGTCCGCCAACCCCGAGATTTCGACGAAGATGAGGGCGGGAGCCAGGATCACGCTGGACAGCAGCCCCCACATGAGACTCTGGGTCCAGAAATAAGCCCGTGCTGGGTCAAGCATGACCCCCAGGAAGCCCCCGAGCACCCAGAGGGTGATCAGGCCGGCGAGGGTTTGAAAGAGTCGTTTCATGGGATTCAGTGGGTCGTGTACCGAAGAAAGTTCGAGGGGGGAACCGGAAAAAATTTGTTCTTTCAGCAATGCCGCTGGTTGCTCCGCCGTCTTACCGATCGGCTGAGTGGTGGAGGCAGGCTGCTTGCCCGCCCCACCGTTCCGTGAACCCCGGATTCGCCGACCGCACGACATCGCTGAGCGTGTGCCTGCATGATGAATCAGTCCTCACCGTATAATAGGATCAAACTCTGTGCCCGACATGGGGTCAGCGGAACTCATTTCGTATTCAACCCGGTCACGCGAACAGCAGGGGATTGGTGTTGTACCCACTATACTGCAGCATGCATTTAGTTGAGAACAGTCGAACCTATGACGTTCTACGCGCTGGGTCTCAATCACAAACACGCCTCGGTCGAGGAGACGGACGCGTTCGCCCTGGACGAGGACACCCAGTGGGCCGTGTACGACGACCTCATTTTGAGTGAGGAAGCG
>PXTG01000073.1:2189-20287 GCA_003023365.1 Bacteroidetes bacterium QH_7_62_13
TCCACCGCACCGATGAGGCGGCCGTGCGTCACGTGCTCCGCGTGACCGCCGGGTTGGAGTCGATGGTTCTTGGCGACCAGCAGATCCTCGCGCAAGTGAAGGAGGCCTATCAGCGGGCCGTCGACGCGGGTCAGGTCCACTCCCTGATGCATCGGCTCCTCCACACGGCGTTTCGGGCGGCCAAGCGCGTGTCGTCCGAAACTGCCCTGTCGAAGGGGGCGGCGTCCGTTTCCACCGCGGCCGTCGAGATGGCTCGTCAGTATTTTTCGGAGCAGCGCCCGACCCGCCGCCCCTCGGACCTCGACGTGCTTCTCGTTGGGACGGGAGAGATGGGGCAGTTGGCCCTGAAGGCCTTGGAAGAGGACACCCCAAACTCGATCACGGTCACCAACCGGTCTCCCGACCGTGCGCAGCGGGTTGCGGAGACTCACGGCGCCGATACGCTGGCCTGGGGCGATCGACATGCCCACCTGGACGCGATGGATCTGGTGCTGGTGGCGACGGGGGCGTCCGATCCGGTCATTCGTGCAGAGGCGCTTCCTGTGCAGGACGGGTCCACCCCGTCGACCCTTGTGGTCGACATTGCGCGGCCCCGCAACGTGGCCCCGGCGGTATCGACGGTGGAAGGCGTCGACCTGTACGACCTCGACAACCTGCAAGACTGGGCCGAGCGGGCCCGGGAGCGCCGCAGCGATGCGGTTCCCGACGCCGAAGCGATCTGTGACGACCTCCTTGGTGATTTTGTGACCTGGGTGTTTCACCAGCAGGCCCTGGAGCCGGCCATTCAGGCCATTCGGGACACCTTCGATACGATCCGGAAGCAAGAAGTGGACCGGCACGCCCACCGGACCGACATGGATCGCGAGGAGGTGGACCAGCTCACCCGGTCGATCATGCAGAAACTCCTCGCCGTACCGGTTGTCCGCCTGAAAAACGTCGACCCGGACAGCATCGACTTCGTGCAGGGCATCAAGCTCCTCCACGCCCTGTTCGCGCCGTCTGAAGGGGAAGGACGGCGCCTGACGGAGGCCTCCGACGAAGGTCATCCCACGCTGTCGGAGGCGCCGTCCCGCTGTCCGTATCTCACCCACGACCCCGGAGACGAGGCGTCCTCCGAGTCGGTGGAAGAAGCACTCCGGATGGAGGATCCGGAGGCGGACCGTGACCAGGTTGAGTCCCCGCCCGTCCACGCCCACTAACTGTCGGAGCCCCCCGGTACAAGAACCAATCTGTCGCCCGCACGTGCCGGGACGACACCGATTGATCGTCCTCTCCCGCCTCCAGGAACAACGCGCGTCCGCCATGCCCGTTCCCGACCCGCTCGTGCTCGGCACCCGAAGCAGCGAGTTGGCCCTCTGGCAGGCCAAATTTGTGAAATCGAAACTGGAGGCGAAGGGGCATCGGGCCGAGCTCGAAACGATTTCCACCCGGGGCGACGAATCGCGGGACGTGCCCATCTCCGACATCGGAGACGAAGCGGTCTTCACGAAGGAACTAGACCGGGCCCTCCTGGCGGGGGATATCCACCTGGCGGTACACTCGCTGAAAGACATTCCCTCCACGGTTCCGGAGGGGATCACCCTCGCCGCGGTGGGGCCCCGCGAAGATCCCTTCGATGCGTTTGTGGCCCATCCCTCTTTTGACGGGCATCTACAGGACCTTCCCACAGAGGCGACCGTGGCAACGGCGTCGTTGCGGCGGACGGCCCAGCTCCGCACCTGGCGCTCGGATCTAAATGTCGTCCCCGTCCGGGGGAACGTCGACACACGGCTCGAAAAGCTCGTGGAGAGTGACTGGCACGGCCTGATCCTCGCGGTGGCGGGTCTTCACCGGATGGGACTCTCGACCCGTATCCGTGACCGGATTGACCCGGACGTGATGGTCCCGGCGGTGGGGCAAGGAGCCCTCGGCGTTGCCTGCGCGGCCAACCGCGAGACGCTCGCCGAGCGCCTCCACGACGTATTGCACGACGAGGGCGTCGGGCACGCCACACGGGCCGAACGAGCCTTCCTCCGTCGGGTCTGTATCGCGGACCTCGACGGTAGTGAACACTACCGGGATCGGCGCCGGTGCGCGCCCGAACAGGGAGCAGCGGAGGGACGGAAATTGGCCAGCGATCTGCTCGACGCGGGAGGGGAGGAGGTCGTGGATCGTATTCTGGGGGATCGGTCCCCCCAGCCGGAGACGTCTCCCTTTCGGCCGTAGCCGGAGGGATTGATTCCGTTCATCTCTCGATCGACCCCCTTTCTCCCATGGGCACTGAAGTTTCGCCCCCCGACGTAATTCTGTTGCGCTCGGCCGACGACCCGGATCCGTACGTTCGTGCATTTGAGGCGGTCGGGTTCCGGGCCGTCTGCACGCCGGTTCTTGCCTTCGACTTTCCCAACGAGGGCCCGCTTCGGGAGCGCCTCCGGACGCCGGGACGCTACGGAGGCGTGGTGGCGACGAGCCCTCGCGTGGGAGGGGCCCTCCACCGTATTTTTGACGATGAAGGGACGCTCCACACACGATGGGAAGGGCGTCCCGCGTACGCGGTGGGGCCGAAGACCGGCGACGAGCTTCGGGCCCTCTCATTCGATGTTCGGGCGGACGATGCGGGAACCGCCGCCGACCTCGTCGAGCAAATCGTGGAGGAAGACCCCGACTCCCCCTTGCTCTTTCTTTGCGGGAATCGGCGTCGGGACGACCTGCCCGATGGCCTCCGAGAGGCGAGAGTTGCGTTCGAGGAACTGGTCGTATACGAAACCCGCGCCCGGGAGTCGCTCTCGCTTCCGCCGCCCAAGGAGGGAACGTGGCTTGCCTTCTTCAGCCCCTCGGGGCTGGAGGCCGTGCGCCGGGCAGACACCGCCCCCCTCAAAGAGTATCGCTGTGCGGCCATTGGGCCCACGACGGCCTCCGCCCTGGAGGACGATGGACTTACGCCCACGGCCGTTGCGTCGGCACCCACGCCGCGGGGACTGGTAGAGGCGATACTGGGGGTGAGCACGTCGCGAGATCAGCGCTAGTTCCCACCGCTCTCTGCGTCGGGTTGGGGGGAGCGGTCACGACTCGGTCTTCGCCCCGTCGATTGCGGCGCGGAATCGGGCCGTGGCACGCTCGGGACTCTTGGCGGTAGAGATGGCCGATAGTACGGCCACGCCGTGTGCACCGGCCTGCAAGGCGGGACGGACTCGATCATGGGTGATGCCGCCGATGGCGATGATGGGAATGGGCACGGCCTCACTGGCGTCCCGAACCCCCTCCGGCCCCTTCACCGACTTGGGATTCCGCTTGGAGGTGGTCGGGAAAACGGGGCCAAACCCAACGTAGTCGGCTCCTCGCTCGTACGCCTCAATGACCTGCTCCGTTTTTGTGGCCGTGGCCCCGATGAGGGCTTCCGGGCCCAGGATGGCACGGGCCTCGTCCACCGGGAAGTCCTGCTGGCCGAGGTGCACCCCGTCGGCGTCGATGGCCTGTGCTACGTCAATCCGGTCGTCGACGATGAGGGGAGTTGACGTGTCCCGGGCGACCCTTGCCACCGTCCGGGCTTCGATGAGAATATTTCGGATGCCGCCGTGCTTCTGGCGGAATTGGACCGTGTCGGCCCCGCCGCGGATTGCGAGACGGGCAAGCTCCGCGTGCGAGCGCTGCTGCTGTAAGTGGAAGTCCGTGAGGACGTGCAGTCGGCCAATATCGGGGTTGGGAACCGTCGTCTCCCCGTTCGTCGCGGGCTCCTCCATGGCGTCGGGGGGTCGTCAGAAAAGCAAGTTCGTACTCTTCACATGTGAGGAGAAAAGCGGTTCCCTGATTTCGAGTTAAACACAATGTCTGTCCAGGAAGTCCTCTTCCGTTTCATGAGTACCGATTCATCGCCGTCCGACAAAGTGGAAGATGCCCGCGCCATCTTTTTTGCCGCCGTGGAACGGGTGCAGGCGGACCGTCTTCTCGACGGGTCCGGTCCCGACGACTGGGCGCCGGCATCGCCTGGGGCCTACGGCAAAATCCGAATCGTGGGGATGGGCAAGGCCGCCATGGCCATGGCCGGCGTGGTGGAGAATCGCTATCCTGATCGAGTCGTCGGGGGGACGGTGGTCGTCCCGGAAGGGTACCCGGCTGCATTGCCGGAGCGACTGCCCACCCCCTCGGACGTGCAGGTCCTGGAGGGGGGGCATCCCCTCCCGACGCAGGGAAGCGTCCGCGCCGCGCGCCGGATCCTTGATCAGGGGGGCACAATGGAGGAGGAAGGAGTGTTACTCGTTCTCGTGTCCGGCGGCGGGACGGCCCTTGCGACCCTGCCGGTGGACGCGCTCGATCTCCCGGATCTCAAAACGACATACCATCGGCTGATGGAGGCGGGGGTGCCGATCTACCCGGCCAACGCGGTCCGCAAGCACTTAACGAAGTTGGGCGGTGGCCGGCTCGCACGGGACGTGGCCCCGGCCACCGTGGGTGCGCTCGTCGTATCGGACGTGCCGGGGGATGACGTATCGGTAATTGCCAGTGGACCGACCGTCCCGGACCCGTCGACCTACGAAGACGCCATGCAGGTGCTGTACCGCCACGACCTGTGGCACGACGTGCCGACGGCCGTGCGGGATCACCTCGCCGCGGGGGCGCGAGGCCGGAGGCCCGAGACGCCAACTGAGGGAGATTCATGCTTCGATACGGTGAAAACGGCACTCGTTGGCTCGAATGACGACGCGCTGGACGCGGCTCGTTCGGCGGCGGAGGCGCGCGGCTACGACGTTCAGGTAGTGGAACGAAACGTCGAGGGGGAGGCCCACGAGGTGGGGCGAGACCACGTGCGGGCAATGGTAGACGCGGCGTCCGATTCCCCCACGTGCTTGCTCTGGGGTGGGGAGACGACCGTCACTGTCAGGGGCAGCGGGACAGGGGGACGAAATCAGGAAGTGGCCCTCGGGGCGGCCCTCGCCCTGGACGGAGTCGACCAGAGTGCCGTTCTTCTCAGCGGCGGGACCGACGGGATTGACGGCCCGACCGACGCGGCGGGGGCCTGGGCCACACCCGAGACAGCCGAGGACGGACGGGCCGCTGGGTGTGACCCTGAGATTCACCGAAAGGAGAACGACGCCTACCCATTCTTTGACGCCGTCGATCAGCTTCTTCGGCCCGGCCCCACTCACACGAACGTGATGGACCTCCACGTTGGCATCGTCTAGGTGTTAGCGGTGTAACGGAGAATGAATCTCGTTCCGCATCCTTTTCCTCTGGGCCGTTTTCTTCCTATGATACACGGCTCCAAACTCAGCGCCTTCTCTCGCTTGTACACCCGCTCCGACCACTATGCAGCCTAGAACGAGCAAGCGTTTTTTCATTCCCCTGGTCCTGCTTCTAACATTGGGCATACTGCCTGGGGTGGCGCAGGACGTTCCGCTTTCGATTGAGACGCCGACCCCCGGAACCAACGCGTACGACGATTCGATTCCAACGCCCGGCGAGGTGATTGGGCATGAGATCGGGACCCGGCACACCCGCCCCGCGCAGGCCGTGCGGTACTTCGAGGCGGTGGCGGAAGTCAGTGATCGCGTCGTCCTCCGCTCCCACGGGCGCACCTACCAGGGCCGACGCTTAATTCACGCCGTCGTGACGACCCCGTCGAACCACGACCGGCTCTCCGAGATCCAGTCCAGGAGCCGACGCCTCACCACGGAGCCGGGCACGTTCTCTCAGGAGGAGATGAGCGATCTCCCCGCGGTCGTCAACATGGGGTATAGCATTCACGGGGACGAGGCCAGCGGAACGGAGGCCGCCATACTCCTCCTCTACCACCTGGCGGCCGGCAACGGGCCCGACGTGGAGGCGGCCCTCGACGAGGTCGTGACCCTGATCGATCCGATGTTCAACCCCGATGGCCGAGATCGCTTTGTGGATTGGGTAAACGACAATCGGGGGGGAACGCCCACGGCCGACCCGCAGGATCGGGAGCACAACCAACCCTGGCCGGGCGGACGGACGAATCACTATCTCTTCGACCTGAACCGCGATTGGCTCCCGGTTCAGCATCCGTCTTCCCAGGGCCGCGTCGAATACTTCCATGACTGGAAGCCTCAGGTCCTGACCGACTTTCACGAAATGGGTTCGGAGGCGACGTACTTCTTTCAGCCGGGGGTGCCGGAGCGGACAAATCCGAATACGACGCGGCGAAACCAGGAGCTAACGGGGGCAATCGCGGAGTACCACGCCGATTACCTTGAAGACATCGGCTCGCTGTTCTACACCCGCGAGACGTACGACGACTTCTACTACGGAAAAGGCTCGACCTACCCGGACGTGAACGGGGCCATCGGTATTCTCTTCGAGCAGGCATCGTCCCGGGCGCTAAAACGAGAAACGGACGAAGGGGACGTTACCTACGCCTTCACCGTTCGCAACCAGTTCATGACCTCAATGTCCACCCTGAAAGCAGTGGTGGACCAGCGCATGGACCTGCTCCGGTACCAGCGGGATTTCTTCGCGAACCGAGAAGAGGCGCTTCAGGATGTGGAGGCGGAGGCGTATGTGGTGGACCGCACCGAGCACTCCACACGGGCACAGGCGCTGGCACAGGTGCTCGATCGTCACGACGTGCGGCTTTTCAACCTGGGACGAACCATTCAGTCCGACGGGGAGACGTTTCAGGCGGGCGAGGCGTACGTCGTGCCGCTCGACCAGCCCCAGGGTCGGTTCGTGAAGGCCGCGATGGAACGCACATCCTCCTACCCCGACTCTATCTTCTACGACGTGTCCACGTGGACGCTACCGCTGGCGTTTGGGGTCGATTCCGCTGAGTTGAACAGCATCCCGAGCAATTTACGCGGGGACCGGATTGAAGACGTATCGTACGAGAGCGGTGCGGTGGTCGGGGGGCGCTCGTCCTACGCGTACGTCCTCCCGTGGGGCGACTACTTTGGGCCGCGAGCCGTCCAGCGTCTACACGAAAACAACGTCCGGCCGCGCGTGACGACCGATTCCTTCACTGCCGAGAGCGGCGGGCAGCCCCAGTCCTTCGGGCGGGGGAGCATCGTTGTGCAGGTGCGCCAGCGGGGCGTCTCGCCCGACACGGTCCACGCCGTGGTGCAGCGGATCGCTGAGCAGGACTACGTGAATGTCTACGCCGTTGACCAGGGCCTAACGCCGTCCGGGCCGGACCTCGGCAGTCGGGGCTCCCCCATCCTGGAGGAGCCCAGCGTGGCCCTGTTGACGGGTACTGGTGGGGGCTCCCGCTACGGCGGAACGAGTGCTTACAACGTCGGGGAGGTATGGCACCTTCTGAGTGAGCGCATGGAGATGCCGGTATCGCTCCTTGACATCAGTGACGTCTCGAACGCAGACCTGAGCCGCTACAATACGATGGTCCTCGCCGGTGGCGACTTCGATGACGTGCCCAAGGAGGCCGTGACGCAGTGGGTGGAGGGAGGAGGGACCCTCATAGCCATCGAGGACGCGGTCGAGTGGCCGATCGAGCAGGAGATGGTGGACCTGGAGGAGCGCACCCTCGACGTGGATTCACTGGTCCAGGGTACGGATTACGCGAACCTTCCGGAGGCCTACGCGGCACAGGGGATCGGCGGCTCCATCTTCCGAACAAATCTCGATCCCACGCATCCGGTGGCGTACGGGTACGACGAGTCCGTGCCGGTCTTTCGCGTGGGCACGGGCTTTTACGAGCCGAGCGAGACGCCGGGGGCCTCGGTTGGCGTCTACGACTCCCAGACCCCACGACTCAGTGGCTATCTGTCCGACGAGCAGCGGGAGCAGGCCCGGGGCGCCGCGTCTATTGAGGCCCACGAGGTGGGTGGGGGACAGGTCATCCTGTTCATGGATAACCCCAACTTCCGAGCCTTCTGGTACGGCACCAATGGCCTCTTCCTCAACGCCGTCCTCTTTGGGCAGATTCTGTAGCTGAGGAAGCGGGGGCGGAAAACGACCCTGTTGAAAACCAGCGACTGGAGAACGGGGCGACCTTCTCTTCGTAGGGGTCGCCCTCTTTTCGTTGAACGTTCCAACCGTCCAGATGCCATGCCCAACCGCCTCGCCGACGAGCAGAGCCCCTACCTCCGCCAGCACAAGGACAACCCCGTCGACTGGTATCCGTGGGGCGAGCCAGCCTTCGAAAGGGCGCGGTCGGAGGACAAACCGATTTTCCTCTCGATCGGGTACTCCACGTGTCACTGGTGTCACGTGATGGAGGCGGAGTCGTTTGAGGATGAGGAGGTTGCGGCCTTGCTCAACGATACGTTCGTACCGATAAAGGTGGACCGAGAGGAGCGGCCGGACGTGGACACGATCTACATGAACGTCTGTCAGATGATGCGGGGGCAGGGGGGCTGGCCGCTCACAATTCTCTTGACGCCGGACCGAAAGCCGTTCTACGCGGCCACGTACCTGCCCAAAACCGGACGCTTCCAACAGATGGGGCTTGTCGACCTGGTGGAACGGGTCGGCGAGATGTGGGACGAGAATCGTGATCAGTTGGTGTCGGACGCCGACGAGGTGACGGATCTCCTTCGTCGCTCTGTGGACGAAACAGGAGGAGCGGACGCTCTCGACGAGGCGGTTCTCAATGAGGCCCACGAGCAACTCTCCGGCCAGTTCGATCCCACACACGGCGGATTCGGGTCGGCCCCAAAGTTTCCGGCGCCGCACAACCTTCTCTTTCTCCTTCGTCAGTGGCACCGGACTGAGGAGGATCGGGCACTGGAGATGGCGACCGAGACGCTTGATCGGATGCGCCTCGGGGGGGTTTACGACCAGGTAGGAGACGGCTTCCACCGCTACTCCACCGACGAACGGTGGCTGCTCCCGCACTTCGAGAAGATGCTCTACGATCAGGCCATGCACGTCATGGCCTACGCGGAGGCCTACCAGGCTACCGGTACGGCGCGGTACGCACGGACGGCCCGTGAGGTGCTCACGTACGTTCTTCGTGACTTGCAGTCGCCGGACGGGGGATTCTACTCGGCTGAGGACGCCGACAGTGAAAACGAAGAGGGGGATATGGAAGAGGGAGCGTTCTACGTTTGGTCGACCGACGAGGTGCGCGATCTTCTGGATGCGGAGACGGCCGAGTTGGTCATCGACCTCTACAACATGACGCCCGAAGGCAACTACCGGGAGGAAGCGTCGGGGGAACGAACGGGCAAGAATATTCTCCATCTGGATTCGTCGCTCGACGAAGAGGCGGCGCGTCGAGGCATGAGCGCGGACGCTCTCCGTGAGACGGTTGAAGAGGCCCGAGCCACGCTGCTGGACGAGCGGGATGAGCGTCCCCGCCCGGGGCTCGACGACAAGATCCTGACGGACTGGAACGGACTGATGATTGCGGCGCTCGCGACCGCCGCTCGGATCCTCGACGAGCCCGGGTACGAGGACGCCGCCGTCGAGGCCGCCACGTTTCTCCTGGATACGATGTGGGACGCGAACGGTCGGCTTCTGCACCGCTACCGGAACGGAGCAGCCGGCATTCAGGCCCACCTCGACGACTACGCGTTCCTCGTGTGGGGGCTTATCGAACTGTACGAAGCAACCTACGAGCCCCGCTGGCTCCGTGCCGCACGCGACCTAATGGACGAGAGCCTCGATCTTTTCTGGGATGGGGAGGAGGGCGGCTTCTATCTCACGGCGGTGGATAGGGAGGCGCTGATCGTCCGGCCGAAGGAGGGAGCCGACGGGGCGAAACCGTCCGGCAATTCGGTTCAGCTGATGAATCTGCTCCGTCTCGCCCGTCTGACGGGGCGAACCGAACTTGAGGACCGGGCCGACGCGCTGGCCCGCTGGGCCGGTGACCAGGCGCGAACGCGTCCCACCGGCTTCACGGCGCTGCTCGGCGGGCTTCAGTTTGCGTTGGGGGACTCCCGCGAGGTCGTCATCGCCGGAGAGGAGGAAGATGAAACCACCGAGGCCCTGATCGAGGCCGTCCGCGGCTCGTACACTCCATTCACGGTTACGCTCCACCGCCCCCCTGGGAACGGGCTGGAGATTACTGAGCTCGCCCCCTTCACAGAGGTGCAAACGCCGGTCGACGGTGAGGCGGCGGCGTATGTCTGTCGGAACTTTCAGTGTGACACGCCAACCACGGACCCGGCTGAACTTCGACGGCAGATCACCGCCCGCGGATAGGCGTGGGGGCGGGTGCTTCGTGGACGGCGCATCGACATCCGTGCGTCGGTCCGAAGCTGTTGTAGAGTTGAGGTCGGAGCCACACATTCAGGAGAAGTTGTCCGTGTGGGGTCCCCCAAGGCGGACGACCCATCCACGCTACGCAAAATTCGATTGCGATCTGGAAGCGCTCCCGCTATCCTAATACCCTCTCGACCTCCCGACGCCCCTTCTTGAATCAACCGAGTCTTTTTTATGCGTGACGCCTACATCGCCGCCGCCGTTCGATCGCCCATTGGCCGCTTCGGGGGATCTCTCAAGGATCATTCGCCCGTAGATTTGGCCGCTCCCGTCATGGAGGCGGCCCTCGACCGGGCCGATGTGGACGGCGGGAGCCTCGACATCTACGTGTTCGGAAATGTCCTCCGGGCCGGCCAGGGGCAGCTCGTTCCACGGCAGGCCGCCCTGAAGGCGGGCATCCCGAAGGAAATCGACGGGTACGCCGTGGACATGGTTTGCGCGTCCAGCATGATGTCGATCCTGAACGGGGCCACGATGATTAAGGCGGGACAGGCCGATCTCGTGCTGGCGGGCGGCACCGAGTCGATGTCGGACGCCGGGTTCTATGTGGACTCCGGCGCGCGGTGGGGCTATACGATGGCCCCCACGGGTGTGGAGATGCAGGACATCATGCACCGGGACGGCCTCACCGATCCCATGAGTGGAGAAGCCATGGGGAATCAAACCGAGCGTCTCTGTGAAGAGGTCGGCGTTACGCGGGACGAACTGGACGAGATTGCCGCGACGTCGCAGCAGCGCGCCGCCCAGGCGACGGAGAATGGCCACTTCGACGACGAAATTGCCCCGTTGGAGTACGAGACCCGAGAGGGATCCGAGACGCTGAGTCGGGACGAGGGCGTACGCCCCGGAACGACGGCGGATGGGCTCTCAACCCTGAGCCCGGCCTTTCAGAAGGATGGGGTCTTGACGGCGGGCAACAGCAGTCAGATTTCCGACGGCGCGGCCGCCGTCGTCCTTGCGAGTGCGGACGCGGTTGAGGCCCACGGGCTTACGCCGCTGGCGAAGGTGGGGACGGGAAAATGGTCGGCCGGCGAGCCGTGGCGCTTTCCGGAGGCGCCCATTCCGGCGGTCCGGCACGTACTGGACGATACCGGAACGGAGATTGGCGACTACGACCTCTTCGAGAACAACGAGGCCTTCGCCCTCAACAACATCCTGTTCCACCGAGAGCTCGGTGTCCCCTACGACAAGATCAACGTGAACGGCGGAGCCATCGCATTGGGGCACCCTATCGGGGCGTCCGGGACGCGCATTACCGTGACGCTGCTACACGCCCTTCGGCAGCACGACGGAGAGCGCGGCCTCGCGGCCATCTGTCACGGCACGGGCGGCGGGGTAGCACTCGCCATCGAGCGGGCCGAGTAGGGGAGGGTTCAGCTACGCCGGGTGGCACCGAGCGGTCCCCCCGCCGGTGACGTGCATCTGGAACGGGGGGCCGCCGTCGTTCAGGCGTCCCTCAATCTCCTGGTCGGTCCGTTCGCCCTCGAAGGCGAACGCATCGGCGAGGGACAGGGTGGCGCCGGTCATCGCAAGGTCTGCGTCGTGGGAGTGGGGGAGCCGGGCGTCGATCGAGACCCCCGCTCCCCGTAGTTGAATCTCGCCAGTGGGCGTTCCCTCGTAGGACAAGGTGCCGCCCTCAACGTGGGCGGTACAGGGGCCGTTCACGTCCTGGAGATCGACTGGGGCGCTTCGGGCGGTAACGGTTGTGGTCCCTCGGACGGACGTGAGCGCGAGAGGGGCGGCAGTGGTCCGAGCGGCAACGGTTTCCGCCTCGACGTTTTCCACGCCTAAGGACCCGACGGTGACCCGGGCGTCCAACTGATCCCCGGAGAATCCATGGACGGAGACATCGCTGCTTTCGGCTTGTATCTTGAGCGTGCCCTCCAGGTTTTCGGTGCGACAGGGCCCCCCGATCACTTGAACGTCGACGTGGCCCGTCAGGTTAGCGAGATCGACCTCACCGCCGGGGACACGGATGTCGGCGTCCACGCGAGACGGAATCCGCAGGTCTGCGTGGATGGTCACGTCGAGGGTGCGCACCCAGCGCCACCACTCGGCGTCGGAGCGATCCCTGTCGGCGTCGCTGTACAACCGAACGGTGTCTTGCAGTTGATGGGTGCCCACTTGCATCCGGTCCAGGATTTTTTCCGCCCGTTCCGGCCCGCATCCTACCACGGAGACGTTCACTTCGATTCGGTCCTTTTCGGGACCGGGTCGGAGGCGCGTGTGAGCGCCCGGAAGATCAATGGAGACGGAGCAGGGATCGTCTACCAGAAACTCCTGAGCAATGACGGACGCCGCGTCGCGTGGAGGGGCCGAACGGGACATACGAAGACTACTACAATCGAAGTGGATACTCTGACGGTAATATAGGAGCAACAGTCCCCCAATACCAATCGCGACTGCGCCAATGGATCCGTGCTCTACCGACTTTTTCACGCGGGATACCCTCAAAGTCGCCCAGGACCTCGTTGGGGCCCGTCTGGTTCGGGCCCGGTCGGACGCGGAATCGTTTGTTGGACGCGTCGTCGAAACGGAGGTCTACACGCAGGATGACCCCGCCTTTCACGGGTGGAACCTATACGATGCGGAGACGGGAACCCTCCGAAAGGAAGGTCGAGGGGCCGACCTCTTTTCCGCCCCGGGGCTGGGATACGTTTATTTGTGCTACGGGGTACATTGGCTGCTAAACGTGGTCACCGAGCCGGAAGGGACCGGCGGCGCCGTGCTCATCCGGGCCGTCGAACCGCTGGAGGGAATCGAGGCGATGCGGGCCCGGCGCGGCCCGGACCGTCGGGACGTGGAACTCACCAATGGCCCGGGCAAGCTCACCGAGGCGTTTGACGTGGACGATGCCTTTCACCAGACCGAACTGACCGGCCCGCCCCTGTATTTCGAAGCCGGCGGCTTGCTCGACGACGAGACCCTGACCACGTCCTCCCGGATTGGAATTTCGAAGGGAATAGAACGCCCCTGGCGGTTCTTTATCGAGGATCATCCGTTTGTCTCCCCCGCCACACCGAGCGCACAGAACTCCTGACCTCGGCACGGAATCTTCGACGGGCTGGCCCGTACACGCACCGGCGGGTCGCGCAGCTTATCCCCCGGCTACACTGCATGGGAGCCCTCTCCCTCTTGCTCACAGTCGTCGTCGCTGAGTCGGACGGGAGGACGACGGGCGCCGCGTCGCAGCCTCGAAAGGATGACCCGGGGTGCTTTGAGATCGAAGCTAGAGTGGTCTTGCCGGACCCCAACCGTAGAAACTGACACCGAACCTTCCCTTGCTGATGGACCGACACCTACAAGCCGACGCCGATACCGACCGCACGTCCGAAGAGATTCGGCGGGAGTTCCTCCAGTTCTTTGAAGAGAAGGGCCACGAAGTCGTCCCGAGTGCTTCGCTGGTGCCGGAGGGGGATGGCCCTCTCCTCTTCACCAATGCGGGCATGAACCAGTTCAAGGATGTGTTTCTGGGGACGGGCCAGCGGCCCTATTCGCGGGCGGTGGACACGCAGAAGTGTCTTCGGGTGTCGGGGAAGCACAATGATCTGGAAGAGGTGGGGCATGATACCTACCACCACACCTTCTTCGAAATGTTGGGCAACTGGGGCTTTGGGGACTATTTCAAAGCCGAGGCAATTCGATGGGCGTGGGAACTGTTGGTGGAGCGTTGGGGGCTGGCGCCCGACCGGCTCTACGCCACCGTGCACGAGGGCGACGACGACCTCGGCCTGGACGCCGACACGGACGCCTACGACCTCTGGCTCCGAGAGACGCCCATTTCGGAAGAGCAGGTCCTGTACGAACCATCGAAGGAAAACTTCTGGATGATGGGGGACACCGGGCCGTGTGGCCCCTGCTCGGAGGTTCACGTGGACCTGCGCCCGGAGGAACTGCGAGAAGAGACATCGGGCCTGGAGTTGGTGAACGCCGATCACCCGATGGTGATGGAAATCTGGAACCTCGTCTTTATCCAGTACAACGCCCAGACGGACGGCAGCCTGGAGCCGCTTGAGGATCAGCACGTGGATACGGGAATGGGATTTGAGCGGATCGTGGCTGTGCTGCAGGGACGAGAGGCGACCTACGACACCGATCTGTTCGCTCCCCTCCTGCAAGCAGCCTGCGACCTCTCCCCGCGCAGTGAGGTGCACGGCTACGACGACCTCGCCATAGAGAACGAGGAGGAACGGGAGCGGGTGCGAATTGCCCTTCGCGTGGTCGCGGACCATATCCGGGCCATCGCCTTCGCCATCTCCGACGGCGTGATGCCCGGCAACACGGGCCGGGGCTACGTCATCCGCCGCATCCTACGCCGTGCCGTGCGGTACGGCTACCAGACCCTTGGGCTCGACGAGCCGTTTCTGCACCGCCTCGTGGAGCCGTTGACCGAGAAAATGGGCGGCCAGTTCGACGGTTTGGTTGAACAAAAAGACTACATCCAACAGGCAATCCGGTCGGAAGAGGAGAGCTTTCTCCAAACCCTCGGTACGGGCATCGACTTCTTCGAGCGCGTCGTTCCGTACGTGGACGACCTGTCGGGAAAAGAGGGGGAGGCAACCGACGAGGCCCTCAGTACCCTTCAGCAGGACAGTCGAGCTATGGATCTCTTGGAAAAAGCGTACGTCGACGCCGACGACGAAGCCGAGATCGTGCGCTCGTTTGCGTCGGCGGCGCGCGAGGGAGCGGTTCCCGGTCAGGTGGCGTTTCTTCTCCACGACACCTACGGCTTTCCCATCGACCTCACGCAGCTGATGGCCCGGGAACGGGGGCTGTCCGTAGACATGGACGACTACGAGGAGCTGATGGAGCGTCAGCAGCGCCGGGCCCGGGCGGCCTCTTCATTCGAGGTGGATCAGAGTGACGTCCACGCCTGGCAGTCGGTGACGGAGGGGGACGACGCCTCAGTGTTTGTGGGGTACGATCACGACGTGGTCGAGGACGCCGAGGTGCGGGCGGTTCGCGTCGTGGAGCGGGACGACGAGAAACAGTACGAAATTGAGCTCAGCCACACCCCGTTCTACGCCGAGGCGGGGGGACAGGTAGGGGATACCGGTACGCTCCGTGTGGGCAACGAGGAAGTCTCCGTGCTCGACACGCAATACGAGGGCGAGCGCATTGCCCATCGGGTACACGACCTGCCCGACGCGTTGAATGCCCCGGTGGAGGCCGTCGTGGACCGCGGCCGTCGCCGTCGCATCCGGGTGCACCACACGGCCACACACCTCATGCACGCCGCCCTGCGAGAGACGCTGGGCGACCACGTGCAGCAGAAGGGGTCGCTCGTGGCGCCGGACCGTCTCCGCTTCGACTTCAGCCACTTTGATGCGGTGGACGAGGAGACCCTTCGTCACCTGGAGCGACAGGTGAACGACGCCATTCAGCGCAATATTTCGAAACAGGAAGAACGAGCGGTGCCGATCGACGAGGCCCTCGACCGGGGAGCGATGGCGCTTTTCGATGAGCAGTACGGCGACGAGGTTCGGGTCGTTACCTTCGATCCGGACTACTCGATGGAGCTTTGTGGGGGCACGCACGTGGACGCGACCGGTGCGATTGGGTTTTTTCGGTTTGTGTCGGAGGGCTCGGTGGCCTCGGGCGTCCGCCGTGTCGAAGCGGTCGCGGGGGAGGCTGCGTTGGAGCACGTCGAGCGGAAGCTGGACGAGCTTGGCCGGGCACGCCGCCAGTTCCGGTCCCTCCAAACGCCGCTGCCACAGGCGATCGCGGATCTTCAGGAGGAGCGGGCGACGCTTGAAGAGCGGGTCGACCAGCTCCGCCATCAGCAACTCGCCGATCAGCTCGATACCGTCATTACCGAAAATCGAACCGACGTGAACGGAGTGACGATCGTCACCGGGCGGATTGATCGAGCCAGTATGGACGACCTTCAGGAGCTCGGGCAGCAACTCCGCGACAAACTGGGGGACGGCGCCGTGGGCGTACTGGGAAGCCAGGACGAAGAGGACGGAAAGGTCTCCGTCGTGGCCACCGTTGCCGACGACCTCATTGCGGAGGACGCGCTCCAGGCCGGGGATCTTGTGGGGACTCTTGGCGAGCGTCTCGGAGGAGGAGGGGGCGGACGGCCGCAACTCGCGGCCGCCGGGGGGCGCGATACTGAAAAGCTCGACGACGTGCTCTCGGGCGTTCCCACACTCGTCCGAGATCGACTGGAGTAGGGCTGTTTTAAACGACCCAGGGCATCCCGAGACATCAATCAAGACTCCGGGAGTCGCCGATTGGTAAGGGATCGGTCTTCGAGGTTGAGCGATCTCCCAGCACCGGGGGGGACGGGGACCAGTTCTGTTAAGGGAGTGGCCGGGAGCCCTCGGGCAACGAAGGTCGTCAGAAAATCGTACAGAAGGTCGTCCACCGCCGTTGTGTCGGCCAGGCTGTCGAGTACGCGTTGTACCTTGCCGTCGTCCGGGAGGGCGTCTCGGTACTGCTCCTTGTACACCAGGATCCGCTCCCGCTCCCGCTCGGCGTTGAGCTCACTGTGGAATTGCGTTCCGTAGACGGGGGCTTGTTCGAGACGAAAGGCCTGGAAGCGTTGGGCGTTGTGAGCGAGCTCCGTCGCCCCCGACGGTAGTTCGACGACCCGGTCGTGGTGGCCCATGTTGGCGCGGAAGCGACGCGGAAAGCGGTGGAAAAGCGGGTCGGTCTGCCCCGCCTCTGTCAGCTCCACCCAGCCGCAGCCGAGCTCCGAGTGATCGGGGTCGTAGACCACACGCCCGCCGAGCGCCCGAGCAATGACCTGGTGGCCCCAGCACGACCCGAAAAGGGGGATTTCGTTGTCCACCGCGCGCCGAACGAGATCAAGGACGGGCTCGGTCCACGGGTAGTCCTCGGCCGCCGAGTATTGACCGGCTCCGCCAATCAAGACGGCGTCCACACCGTCCAGGTTGTGAGTCGGAGGCAAGTCGCCACGGCCGACGTTCACGACCTCAAACTGTTCTCGGGGGACCCGACACCGTTCCGCGAAGCAGGTCTGCTCCTGATGCTCCATCTCGGGCTTGCTCCGGGCCTGAACTAGAAGGAGGCGTGGGGGATCGTCGGTCACCGGGGAGCGCAGGAGAGGCGGTACGGAGCAGTCGGGGGCCTGCATAGCCCACGTGGGCTGTTAACGAACGATACAGCGACGTTGCATTCTACTTCGTATCCCCCGGAAAGTTGTGCACGACGTTGAAGCCCCTTTGTCATTCCTGGAGTAGGTCGGGGAAGTGGTCCTGGAGGGTGTCGTAGAAGTGACGGAGAGGAAGACCGACCACGTTGTAGTAGTCTCCCTCTATGCGTTTCACGAATAAGGGGCCGGTGTGGTCTTGGATGCCGTACCCCCCGGCCTTGTCCATGGGCGACTTCGTTTCGACGTAGGCCTGAATCTCCTCGTCGCTGAGGGGGGCGAACGTGACGTGCGTGGTGCGTCCCGTCGCCACCGCGCGATCGGACGTTTGGTGATGAAGGGCCACGCCGGTATACACGTCGTGCGTGGTGCCACTCAGGCGGCGCAGCATGCGGCGGGCGTGGGCCGGGGAGGAGGGTTTTTCCAAAAGATCTCCGTCGTGAATGACGACCGTATCGGCGGCCAGTACAAGTGCGGAGGGGTGTTCGGCGGCCACGAGCTGGGCTTTTTGAGTGGCAAAGGTGCGCGCCATTTCCGGCGGGGAGAGAGGCGCGTCGGTGGTTTCGTCGGCCGGACTTGCGTGCACGCGGAAGTCGAGGCCGATTTGGTTGAGGAGTTCGCGGCGCCGGGGGGATTGAGAGGCGAGAATGAAGGGGACGGAAATGGAAAGGAGAGGGCTCATGGGAGAAAAGCGTTCGGTGTGAGGGCTGTTCGTGGATCGAGGGGAACGCGATGGTGATGAGGTTTGACACCACCGGCCCGCCCCGCTACCTTGCACAACGTCTAGCAGTCAAGCGGCTCTGTGCCTCGGGCAGTAAAGAGA
>PXTG01000073.1:20387-22173 GCA_003023365.1 Bacteroidetes bacterium QH_7_62_13
GTACATACGTTGATCGCCACCGTCCGATTCTGTATGATCGTCCTGTCGGTATGTAATCACAAAGGGGGAACGGGGAAGACGACCACCGCCATCCACGTGGCCGCTGCACTGGGGCTGACGGGCGTGCGCACCCTGGTTATTGATCTCGATCCGCAGGGGTTTCTCACGCGGACCCTCGACGTAGAGGAGGGGAATCCCGACCGGACGGTCGCCGCGCTGTTTGACCCATCGGTCGATCCGCAGTCGCTCGCCGTTCAGCATGTGAGCGGGTTCGACGTGATCCCGTCCTCGAACAGTCTTACGAAGCGGATGCGCGAGCTCAACAAGCCCACCGACGTCCTCTGGGTGCGTGAGGCGCTGCAGCGGGCCGAACTGGGCTACGACCTCGTTCTCTTCGATACGGCCGCCGCGGTCACGGTTTACAGCCTCAATGCCCTGGTGGCCAGCCAGCACGTACTCATTCCGGTTCTTCCCGAGTACCAGGCTGTGGTCGGGGCCGAACAGACCTACCAGACCACCGAGCTGGTGGAGGACAAGCTCAATCCAATGCTTCAATCCCGGACATTTCTCCTGACCCAAGTGGACGGTCGGAAGCGGATTCATCGGACCTATCAGCAGTACCTGCGGGAAAAGTACACGGAAATCGTGCTCGACAACGTGATCCGAACGAGCACGTCCCTGGCCGAGTCTCGGGAGGGAGGGACGACCGTTTTCGACCACGATTCCAGTGCGCGTGGCGCCCGGGACTACGCCAATGCGACCGACGAACTTCTGCGACACATTCAACGCGTGGAGGCCGCAGACCTGTCGCCCGACCCCGGGCCCGAAGACGGCTCCATCGACCCGGAGGACGTGCCCCTCCCCGACGAGGCGATGAATTCCTGACCCTCAGCTTGCTCTCGTTCCCGACCCGGTTTGTCCCTCATGGCCGTTCGTCGCCTGCTCTCACTCGCCGCGCTTCTCGTGGTTAGTGGGGCGCTGATCTACGGGCTCAACACACGGTTGCAGGGGGTGCCTCCCGTCAGTGTACTCTTGGACCCAGCCGACGGGCTCTACCGGACGGCACGGCAGGCCCGTCCGCCCGCTGATTCGACTGAGCTTCGGTTGTCGGGCCTCGATGCCCCCGTCACTGTGGTGCGGGATCAGCGACACGTGCCCCACATCTTCGCCGAATCCGACCGCGATGCGGTCATTGCGCTCGGCTACGTCGCGGCGCAGGACCGTCTCTTTCAGCTCGACTTCCTGCCGCGTGTGGCGTCGGGGCGGCTCTCGGAGGCTTTTGGGCCGTCATCACTGGAGGCCGATCAGTTCCTCCGCCAAACCGGCATGGAATGGGGCGCGCAACGGAACTTGGGCCGGATCCGGGAGGAAAAGGACATCGAGTGGAAAGCGATGACGTGGTACGGACAGGGGGTGAATGCCTATCTGGACCGGATCGGGCCCGCGGACCTTCCCCTGGAGTTTCGGCTTCTTGGGTATGAGCCGGATCGGTTCTCTCCAATTCAGGGCCTTCGGTTGCTGCAGTACATGAACTACGACTTGACCTACGGGACCGACGATCCGTCCTATTCCGCGCTACGGCAGAAACTGGGGAGAGACAGCTACGAGCGATTGTACCCGACCCACCCGTCTGGCTTGTTTGAGCCCATCGTGCCGCCCGGTGAGCAACTGGCCAGCCGCCGAGAAATGAACGAGTCGCCCCCGGCAGAAGCGTCCGCGGCGGCCGTGGAGGCGCGCCGGGAGGGCATTCAGGCACTCGAGCGGGTACTTGGCGGGCGGGCCGACC
>PXTG01000074.1 GCA_003023365.1 Bacteroidetes bacterium QH_7_62_13
CAATTACGTTTTTAGCGTGAGTTTCCACGCAACGTTAGGCGACGGTGCCAGCTATGTCTTATACATAGACTGACCCGTTACACTTTTTCCGCCCGTCGGCGCCCCCGTCCATGACCTACCGTTGGATCTATCGCTCCCTCGACGAGCCCGAGGTCGTGCCTCAGTTGCAGGAGGCCCTCAACGACTTGCCCTCTTCCCTCGCTCGGGCCCTCGCCCTGCGCGGCATTACGTCCTTCGAGGAGGCTCGACACTTCTTCCGCGCCAGCCGGGAGGATCTTCACGATCCCTTTTTGATGCAGGACATGAACGCAGCGGCCGACCGTCTCGCCCGGGCCGTCGACCAGCAGGAGCACGTTCTGGTGTACGGAGACTACGATGTGGACGGCACGACGGCCGCGGCCCTCCTCACCCACTTCCTGCGGTCCCGCGGCGTGGAGGCTTCTTTTTTCATTCCCGACCGGTACGAAGACGGATACGGCCTCTGTGAGCGGGGCCTGGATGCGGCCCACGAGCGGGACGCCTCTCTCGTGGTCGCCCTGGACTGCGGCATTACGGCCCGCGAGGAGGCCACCTACGCCCGTGAGCAAGGTCTCGACCTCATCATCTGCGACCACCATACGCCGAAAACCGAGGGCGGCACCCTCCAACTGCCCGACGCCCTGGCCGTCTTGGACCCGAAGCGTCCAGACGACGATTATCCGTTCACGGAGCTTACGGGCTGTGGGCTCGGCTTCAAACTGGTACAGGCCACCCTCGCCGAACGCGACGAAGACCCGGACCTCGCATTTGAATACCTGGATCTGCTAGGGGTCTCCACCGCCAGCGACATCGTTCCCCTCCACGGTGAGAACCGCCTCCTCATGGCCGAGGGGCTCCGTGCCCTGCAGCGGACCGAACGGCCCGGCCTGCGCGCCCTCGCCGACGCGGCCGGTCTAGACCTGAAGGACGTGACCTCCACCGGCAACATCGTGTTTACGATCGGCCCGCGGATCAACGCCGCGGGGCGCATGGCACACGCCTCTACCGCCGTCGACCTTCTGCTCGCGGAGGACTACGCCGACGCCGAACCCCTCGCCGCTGAACTCGAACGTCTCAATAAGGAGCGGCGCTCCATCGACGACGCAACAGAAGAAGCCGCCATCGAGCAGGCCGAACGGCAAATCACCTCGCGAAGTCCGCATGCTCTCGTGCTGTACGACGAGGACTGGCACCTCGGCGTCATCGGGATCGTGGCCAGCAGTATTGTCGAGCGCTTCCACAAGCCCACTATCATGCTCACTCATAACGGCGACGAGGTGAAGGGCTCGGCCCGTTCCATCGAGGGCATCAATATCTATCGGGCCCTCCAGGACTGCGAAGACGTGCTCACACAATTCGGCGGCCACGACCACGCGGCGGGGATGTCACTTCCGCTCGACAACATTGATGCCTTCCGTGACCGCTTCGATGATGCTATCGGGGAGCGCGTAACCCCTGAGCTTCTCACTCCTTCGATCAAGGTGGACGCCGAAATCAACCTGGACGTCATCGGGGGCGTCACGGACCGCTTCTGGTCTGTGCTCAAACAGTTCGGTCCGTTCGGCCCGGCCAACGCAAAGCCGGTTTTTCACGCCAAAGATCTGGCGGTGGCCGGTTCGCCTCGGACCGTCGGGAGCGACGAGAGCCACCTCAAATTCACCGTCCGCCCACGCTCTTCGAACGGAAGTGTGCCCTCGTACGACGTCATCGGCTTTGGCATGGGCGAAAAACTGTCGATTCTGGAAGAAAGCCAAGAGACGGGACGACCGTTCGAGCTTCTTTTCTCGCTGGAGGAGAACACCTGGCAGGGCGAAACCACCCTCCAGTTCAAAGCCCGGGACGTGCGGCTGGAGGGCGACTGACGCTTGCGACGTTCTGTATCCCATTTTCTCCCAGACCCTTCCTCCGATGCCCGACACCCGTGTCCGCGTCGTCGACGTCTATCCCTATCGCAACCAGTCGGTGAATCCGGAGTTTCTCCTTCTTCGTCGGGCCCCGGACGCGACCTACGCGGGGCAATGGCGCATGGTCGGCGGCAAGATTGAAGCCGATGAAGCAGCATGGGAAACCGGGCTGCGGGAGGTCCAGGAGGAAACCGGACATGCCCCCACCCAGTTCTGGGCCCTGCCCTCGGTAAATGCGTTCTACGAATGGGAGGAGGACTGCATCAATCTTGCCCCCGCCTTTGCCGCCGCTCTTCCCAACGACCCAACCCTCGACGGCGAGCACGACACCTTCACCTGGCTTCCCGCTCGCGAAGCCGCCGAGTACCTGGACTGGCCCGAGCAGAAGCGGCTTCTTCGCCTCGCCGACCAACTGCTCCGCGACGGCATTCCGCCACGCTTGATCATTAATTCTTGACCGGAGCAACGGGTTCTTGACCGGAGCAACGAGAAGGATTATTCCTCCGGATGAACCGCCTCTTCGACGGGCGTCTCGCCTCCGTACAGTTCGATCGTGTGACCGACGGTCGCGTCGTCCGCAAGACAGGCCACGACGACACGCGCCACGTCGGCTCGGGGAATGTCGGGTCCCCCGCCTGCCGGTTCAAATGCCGCCGCAATCCGGCCCGTCCCGTCCTCATCCGTCAGACTCGTGGGCCGGAGGATCGTGGCGTCGAGGGATGAACGTTTCACGTAATCGTCGGCGCAGCGCTTGGCCACTAGGTACGGACGCAGCGGCTCATAGCCTGAACTCGGATCGGCCGTGCCGCGCGAGCTGATCATCACGTAGCGATGGATGCCTCGCTCCTCGCAGGCAGCAATCGTGCGCCGGGCGCCCCAGAGGTCAACCATGAGCGTCTTGTCCCATCCGGTCGAGCCCCCGGCTCCAGCCGTAAAGACCACAGCGTCGGCCCCGTCCAGGGCGGGAGCAAACTCGCCTTCGAGGTCACCGAGGCGCGGCTCTGCCCCGCGGTCCTGAACAGCGTCGAACTGATCTTCGGACCGGACGACCCCGATGGCGTCGTGCCCGGCCCGCTCAAGTCGAGACAACAGCCGACGACCGATGCCGCCGTTCGCTCCAATTACGGCAACGGTCATAGCAGAGGACGTTGCTGATTGGTTGGTCGACTCGCTCAGATGAGCACAGATCTAAGATTCCAATCCGCTTTCAGTACACGTTACTAATCGACCATGTACTGGTCGGTGGGCACGTCCAGAAAGTCCATGAGCCAGTCCAGGGCCCAGGTCTGGTTGTCCTTCCCACTCCACTCGTAGTCTTCCTGTACCTCGTCGGCGACTTCGCTCCAGTCGACCGTCCAGTCTTTATAGACGTGGAAGGAAAACTGGCTCACCTCGGTCTCGAAATAGACGCAACCCTCGTCCGGATCGTAGATGGAGGTGGCGGTCTCGTCCTCGCGGGCCTGTTCGGCGGCCAAAACCACGAGCGGCACCTTGAAGCGATAGTCCATCTCGTGGACCCGCTTGGCCTCGCTGTTGAGGTAGTTCCCCAATACGACACAGCCGTCGCCGTGCTCCATGGCGGCCCGGGCCGCGTCGCGCGTGGAAGGATCCGCGCCGATGGTGTCGAGGGCCGACTCGACCAGCGGCCAGACCTTGACGGATTCGGGCTCGTCGGCGGCGTCTTCTTCTCGGGGAATCGTGACGGTGTACTCTTCGACGTTCACGGTGTGTGTTTGGTGAATGATCAGGAAGGACAACAGAACTACATTGGGCTCACCCGAAAATTAGAGATACAATTCATCGTATGGGCGGCGACTGGAAATGATCACGTTCCTTCGATCATCGACTTTATTTCGGGAACTTCGTTTCTCTCATGACAAGCGGCTGTTCTTCACAGGATCAGTTTTCGTACCCGAGCAGTCGCAGCGCATTACCCACCACCAGGAGCGTCGAGCCTTCGTGCAACACCACGGCGGGGCCAATTTGCAGGCCGAAAATCGTGGCGGGAACAAGCACGGCCACCATACCGAGCGCAATCCACAGGTTCTGCCGGATGATGCGTCGCGTCTGCCGGCTGAGGCCCACGGCGAAGGGCAGATGAGACAGTTCGTCGGCCATGAGGGCCACGTCGGCCGTCTCCAGCGCCACGTCCGAGCCGGCGGCCCCCATCGCGACGCCGACCGTTACGTTCGCCATGGCCGGAGCGTCGTTCACCCCGTCGCCCATCATCGCCACGTCTTCCTCCTCGCGGAGTGCCCGCACGGTCTCGACCTTGTCGTCGGGCAGGAGGTCGCCGCGCGCCTCGTCGATTCCGAGTTCGTCGGCCACTACATCGACCACCCGCTGGTTGTCGCCCGAAATCATCACCATCCGCCGGATGCCAATTCGGCGCAGCCGGTCTACCACCTCGGCCGCCCCCTCGCGCGGGGTGTCAGCCAGTCCGAGTGTGCCGAGGTACGTATCGCCCCGCCGTACGGCCACAGTCGTCCGCCCCTTTCCCTCCAGTGCCTCGACCGTCTCGCAGAGCGCATCCGGTAGCGGCAAGCCCTCCACCTCGTCGAAGAGACCCGCCTTGCCTACGTGTACCGGCCGACCGCCAACCGTGGCCGCCACCCCGCGTCCGGTCATGCTGTCCAGGTCGTGCGCTTCCGGAAGAGAGTCGGCGT
>PXTG01000075.1:0-7547 GCA_003023365.1 Bacteroidetes bacterium QH_7_62_13
CGCCGACACGTGTCGGCGGCGCTGTCGCCACCAGTCTGTCCAGGAAGAAGGCGCTTCGGCAGGCACGAAGGTTCGGCTGTTGAGAAGCGCCCGGATCGGGGCGTCGGTGCGGCGGTGTACCGCCTGGACAAAGAGGTCATCATCCCCGCTCAGGGCATCGTCGGTGGGAGCAAACCCCCCGGTCGCCTCAAACACGCCCCGTGAATAGCTGAGGTTGCGCCCCACGGCCATGTAGGGCCGCCCCCAGCCAATCGCGGCCACCGTGTAGAGGCCCGCCACGAGCGTTTCGTAGCGCGAGAAGCGTCCCACCAAGCCAGGGCCACGGAGGGGGCTGTACCCGACCAGCACGCAGTCCTCCTCAGTGTCTTCGTGGGTCTGAGCGAAGGTCGAGAGCCATGTCGGTGGGGGTGTGCAGTCCGCGTCCGTGAAGGCCAGCAGGTCGTGGGTCGCCGCTTCGATGCCACGGGCGAGGGCGTTTTTCTTACGGGGCGGTGCGGGCTCGGTGACGCGGACGACGGTGACGTGGGGGCGATTTTCGGCCCAATCTGTGATCACGGCGGCCGTGTCGTCGGTGGAGGCATCGTCCACGAGGACGACCTCGTGATTTGGGTGCGTCTGGCCCGCCAGCGCGTCAAGAAGGGATGGGAGGGTGCCCGCCTCGTTTCGGGCCGCCACGATCACTGAAACAGGCGGCGGGTCGCCTTCGGCGGAGACGTGCAACTGTTGTTGGGCCCGCCGCCACCCCCACCCAATGAGCACGGTGTACAGAACGAGAACGGTGAGGAGTCCACCGAAGAGGATTGGCATCATCGAGCACCAAGCACCGTATGAGCAGTAGCGCGTCGGGACGTGTAGAAAGCGCCCCGCTCCCCCCGGTTTGCAATGCGACCACGCCGTGTGGGGCGTACCGCAGCTCCGTGAAGAGAGCGGGTTCTGGAAACGCAGGAATAGGAGTTGAGGCAAAAACCCCGTGGATTTTGGCTTCTACCAGAAAGAATAGTGGAGCCCCACCGAAATCTCTACTACATTACGGCAGTACCGCTCCCATCACCCCGTAGTTCTTCGAGAACGGCACGCTTTTTCCTATGACGACGTCGGCCTGGTCGGATTTGGGGCGATTTTGGACGGCCGCCAATGTGCTCAGCCTTACTCGATTGGTGCTGGTGGGGCCCATCGTGGTCCTCCTTTGGCAGAACGGCCCGTTGGACTGGCTTCTGGGCCTCACCGTAGTTGCCATCATGACCGACTGGTTCGACGGGCGCGTGGCCCGGTGGACGCGGTCCGTCTCGGAGGGGGGGAAGGTTATCGATCCGGTGGCCGACAAGGTCGCGGCTGTCCTCAGCGTGTCGGTGCTCACCTTCCGGCCCGCCGAACCGACGCTGCCACTCTGGTTTTTCGGGGTTGTCGTGGGCCGTGACTTGCTCATCCTAGCCGGGGGGTCCTGGATTGCACGACGCTCCGGCAAGGTGCTCATGAGCGCGTGGGCGGGGAAGGCGGCCAGCCTCTGGCTTGCACTCACCGTGCTCGGTGTTATTTTGAAGGCGGATCCGCCCGTACTGAATGTCTGTCTCTGGATGGCCACCGGCCTTTTCGTGTTTTCGTTCGGCGTATACCTGGTTCGTTACCTGAATGCGATCCGACGGTCTCCCCCGCCCCCCAGTTCGCCGGCCCCGGACGACGATCCCGAAGACGGACAGGAGACGGATTCGGCGGGGTCCTCCACGGCCCAGACTGGCTCACGAGCTAGCCGGAGTGCGCTTTTCCGTCGACGCAGACGCTTGCTGTGTTCACTTTATTTCTGTTCTTGAGTCACATCATCTATGGGCATTCTCGATCGCTTTACGAGTAGCTACGACGAGGAAGAGCAGGAGAAGCTCGACGAGGGACTCGATAAGACCCGGTCCAGCTTCTTCGGCAAAGTCGACCGCATGATCCGCGGGAAAGATACCGTGGACGCGGAGGTGCTCGACGAACTCGAAGAAATCCTCGTCACCAGTGACGTAGGCGTGGACACCACGCTCGACATTATCGACCACATCGAGGAGCGGGTGGCGGAGGATCAGTACGTCTCCACGGAGGAGCTGAACGCCCTGATTCGAGACGAAATTGCGAAGTTGATGCTGGAGGACGGGGAGGAGCGTCCGGCCGACTTCGACGCCCCGCTGCCCAACAAGCCGCACGTCATCATGGTGGTGGGCGTCAACGGGGTGGGGAAGACGACGACCATCGGCAAGATGGCCCACGAGTACCAGCAGGCGGGCAAGAAGGTGATGGTCGGGGCTGCGGATACCTTCCGCGCGGCGGCCATTGAGCAACTGGAGGTCTGGGCCGATCGGGCCGACGTACCGATCATCAAGCAGCAACACGGGTCGGACCCTGCCGCGGTGGCGTACGATACAATCGAGGCAGCGGAAGCCCGCGACGCGGATGTCGTGCTCATCGATACCGCCGGGCGTCTGCACACGAAGGGGGGGCTCATGGATGAGCTCGCCAAGATGAAGCGGGTGATGGGGAAAAAGAGTGCCAGTGCGCCCCACGAGGTGCTTTTGGTCCTTGACGCCTCAACGGGACAGAACGCCCTCCGGCAGGCCGAAGAGTTTACCGAAAGCGTGGACGTGACCGGCCTCGCCCTCACGAAGCTCGACGGCACGGCGAAAGGAGGGGTCGTGATTGGGGTGTCCCATCAATTCCAGGTCCCCGTCAAGTACATCGGCGTCGGCGAGGAGATTGAGGACCTCCAGGTATTCGACCGCAAGGGATTCGTCGATGGACTGTTCAAGGGCGTTGAGCGTTAGCGCGCTGACCGCTTCAACGTCATCCTCGTCTTCTTCCGTCTATATCCCCCTTCAAACCGTCCAACGCATGAGAATTTTGTTCATGGGCACGCCGGAGTTTGCCGTGCCCTCGCTCGAACAGCTCGTCGAAGCCGGGTATTCGCCCGTTGCCGTCGCCACGGGGCCCGATCGACCACGGGGCCGGGGACAGGAAGTGAGCCCCACGCCCGTGAAGACCGCCGCGCAGGAGGCCGGCATCGCCCCCATCCTCCAGCCCGAGGACGTGACCGACGATGCGTTCGCCGAGGCGGTGGCCGACCTGGAGCCGGACGTGATCGCGGTGGTCGCCTACAAGATTTTGCCGCCCAAGGTTTTCACGACCGCCACGGACGGAGCCTTCAACCTACACGGGTCCTTGTTGCCGAGGTATCGCGGCGCCGCGCCCATCAACCACGCCATCATGCAGGGGGAGACCGAGACCGGGGTCACAACCTTTTTCTTGGAGCCCTCGGTAGACACCGGCGATGTCATTCTGAAGAAAGAGATGCCCATCGGGCCCGATGAAACGGCCGGGGAGGTACATGATCGGATGAAGGTGCTCGGGGGGGAGGCCGTCGTCGAGACGGTACAGCAGATTGAGGCCGGTACCGTGGATCCGCAACCGCAGGATGACAGTCGGGCCACCCCGGCCCCGAAACTCCACGACGAGGACGCCGAAATCCCGTGGGGAAAGTCGGGGGAAGACGTACACAACCACATCCGTGGCCTCTCTCCCTACCCGGGGGCCTGGACCATGCACGACGACACGCGTCTCAAGGTGTATCGAACCCGCCGGGCCGACGGAGAGGGGGCCCCCGGTGAGGTGATTGCGGCCGACAAGCAACTTCGAGTGGCCTGTGGGGAGGGGGCGGTCGAGGTGCTACAAATTCAGCAACCGGGTCGTCGGCGGCTCGACGCGACGGATTTCCTGAATGGATACGACCTGTCAGTGGGGGAGCGCTTGGGAGCGGAATAAGTACGGAGGGGCGGGAGAACGGCCGTTCGGGTCTGAAGTCAGTGCCTGAGACGATGGTTGTTTCGGTCTTGGCCATTGGTTTTCGGGGCTTGCGGGAAGGGGCATAAGCCGCACGTCGAGTTGCATTCGGTCATCCACAATCCTCCACAGTCTTTGCCATGGCGTCCGACGATCCGACGTCTACGCCGGCCACTCCGCCCTTTCGTCCCAATGATGCGTTCGTGGAGGCCCCGGAGACGTTCGACAGCTACGAGGCTCCCGATCGGGCTGCGATGACGGAGCGGGCCCGGACCGCCCTCGTAAATCAACTGGGCCACGGCGAGGCGTTGATCGCAACGGCCTACGCCTGCGGGACCATCGGTGTACAGGCCGACCAGACTCACTATTCTGAGGGGTATGGGCTCCTCATGCCGCTGCAGCAGGGGGTGGCTGTGGCCGTGCGTCCCGCCGATGCGCCGCGCGTTGTTCTGGAGGGGGAGAATCAGGCGTGGGGGAGCGAAGAGCAGCGGCCC
Source organism: Bacteroidetes bacterium QH_7_62_13 (assembly GCA_003023365.1). Classification (GTDB taxonomy): domain Bacteria; phylum Bacteroidota; class Rhodothermia; order Rhodothermales; family Salinibacteraceae; genus Salinibacter. Next base: position 4,302 of record PXTG01000075.1, read on the forward strand.
CCGTGGGTCACCGCCGTTTATCGGATCTTGCAGGAGCTGCTGGCGGACCCGTCTATCGAGGTGGCGGTTGCGAGTACGATTCCATCGGTTTGTCGGGACGGTGCGCTCGCAGCCCTTGCAGTTGCTCTCGTGCGTGTCGTGCGGAGGCTGAACATGCCCACTGCCGTTGACCTTGACCGCGTGGCCGACGTTCGCGACGAGCTAGTTCCTCTGCTTGCCGCCGAGCTCGGCACGGTGATCGACCAGCCGTACAGTACTGCCTACCTGCTTGCTACGTTTGCGGACCCCGACCCGCCCTTCACGTTGGTCGATACAAGCACCCGCGAGCACTTGCCGGTGAACACGGCGGGGCGCACAGCTCTACGGTGGGCCCTCATCGATCCCCTAGACGCAGAGCCCACTGGGGGCCTTTCGGGACCTGGAGCACCGAGACCTGAAGCGGGCGGAGGAGGTGTTGTCGTCGGACTTGGCCCCGGTGGCACGTCACCTCGTAACCGAAAACCGACGAGTCCAGAAGCACGTTGCCGCCATGCGTCGGGCGGATTGGCAGATGACCGGCGCGTTGTTGTTGATGTCGCATGCTTCGCAGCGGGACGACTGGACGGCCACCCACGAAGCGGCCGACGCGGTGGTCAAGGCGGTAGAGACGCGCACTCATGAGAGCCTGTACGGGGCGTGCATGACGGGACGCTCCGGGGCGGTCCTCGTTACGGGACCCCCCGACAATTTTAAACAAGGATTGCGCCATCTGGTGGCCACCTTGGCGCCGATTCTCGGCCATACTCCCCGGATTCTTGCTCCTTGATACCCGCAAGGTCGCGAGGTCGACCAACCACGTTCCAGTTGATCCGTTAAGCCGGGTGTATCCCTGTCGGGACGCCCCCGACGTTCACTCAGCGTTTTGTTGTTCGCCCGTTGATCCACTCATGCCCGATCACGATCTCTCGGAAGTCAAGGACCGCATTGCCACGGAGAGCGCGTTCGTGGACGACCTTCTCGAGGAGATTGGACGGGTGGTCGTGGGGCAGCGGTACATGATTGAGCGTCTCCTCATCGGATTGCTGGCGGACGGGCATGTGCTCTTGGAGGGAGTGCCCGGTCTCGCAAAGACGCTGACCGTGAGTGCCCTTTCACAGGCCATCGGCACCGACTTCCAGCGCATTCAGTTTACGCCGGACTTGCTCCCCGCCGATCTGCTTGGCACCCTGGTCTACAACCAGAAGAAAGGGACCTTCTCGATCAAGAAAGGCCCGATCTTTACCAACCTCATTCTGGCGGACGAGATTAACCGCTCGCCGGCCAAGGTGCAGAGTGCCCTTCTCGAAAGCATGCAGGAGCGACAGGTGACGATTGGGGAGCGCACCTTTCCGCTCGACGACCCCTTTCTGGTGCTCGCGACCCAGAATCCGATCGAGCAAGAAGGAACCTATCCGTTGCCTGAGGCGCAGGTCGACCGGTTCATGCTGAAGATCAACGTCGAGTATCCCTCGCGGGATGAAGAGCTGGAGATCATGCGGCGCATGGCTCGTACCAGCGAGCGTCCGGACGTGCGCTCCGTGGCGACCCCCGATCAGATTTTGCGTGCTCGCGACGTGCTCAACGACCTTTACGTCGACGAACGCATCGAGCAGTATATCGTCGACCTCGTCCTCGCTTCTCGGAATCCCGGAAAGCACGGCCTGGAGGCTCTCGTTCCCCTCATCGAGTACGGGGCGTCCCCCCGCGCCAGCATCAACCTCAACCTTGCCGCGCGGGCCCATGCGTTCCTCCGTCACCGCGCCTACGTGACCCCGGAAGACGTGCGGGCGGTCGTGATGGACGTGATGCAGCATCGAATCGTCGTTACGTACGAGGCGGAGGCCGAACAGGTGACCGCCGTGGACTTGGTTGAGCGCATCCTGAACTCGGTTGAGGTCCCGTAAACGATCCCGGTTGGGAGAATAGCGTTTCGCGACTCGTACGCCCCTCGGGACGGTTCCCCGTCCGGTTCCGACACCCTGGCACTCAATTTCCATCCGCCCATGCGACGTCCGCAGACGTTTCAGAAGGAGGCAATCACGGTAGCGTTCATGACGCGCCAGTTGCGGGAGAACGTAGGGGTCGCGATCGAAGCGATAAACGAAGAAGTGGGGGCCGACGAGCGTGAGGTTACAGAGAGAAACCTTCACCGACCGGGACTGGCCCTGGCCGGGTACGTAGATCTCTTTACCCACCAGCGCGTCCAGATTCTCGGCAATACCGAGACGCAGTATCTCGAGCATCTGGAGGCGTCTGCCCGGCGTGAGGCGTTCGACCACCTCATCCAGTTTCCCATTCCGTGCCTCGTGCTCACAGATGGCAATCGGCTCGATCAGACACTGGTCTCGATGGCGACGGAGGCGGGCATTCCGATCTATCGCACACCGCTTCCCACAGTCCAATTCACGTCCTCGCTCCGCGACTTCCTCACCGACCAGTTTGCTCCCCAGAGGGCGGTCCATGGATCGCTGGTGGACGTGTACGGCATTGGGCTACTGCTCATCGGGGAGTCCGGCATCGGTAAAAGCGAGGTCGCGCTCGATCTGGTGGAGCGGGGACACCGGCTTGTGGCCGACGACGTAGTCATTGCTACGAAGCGGGACGAGTCAATTCTCATGGGGGCGGGCACCGAGCTTGTGCAGCACTTCATGGAGGTACGAGGGCTTGGGCTGGTCGACATTCGCTCGATGTTCGGGATTCGGGCCATCCGGTTTCAGAAGCGCATCGAGGTGGTCGTTCACATGCAGCTCTGGGATGAAGACAAGGAGTACACGCGGATTAACATGGTGGAGGATACCCACGAGCTCCTGGGCGTAGATCTACCCAAGGTCGACGTTCCGATCACCCCCGGGAAGAACATTACCGTGATCTGCGAGGTCATTGCGATGAACTATCTGTTGCGCCACTACGGTCATGACCCGGCCGAAGTCTTCACCGAGCGGTTGCGGCAGCGCATCCAGCAACAGGGGGCGCCATCCCCCCGCCGCGGCATTGAGTACTTTGAGCAGGATTACGAATAGGTTGGTTCGAGAGAAGAGAACCCGAGAACGTTTATTTTTTACCCGTGAGGTCGGAAAAACTGACCGTTGAATTACAGAGCCGATCCGGGACTCTCCGTGAATGTAGCGGGAGAACGGGTCTAGCGGAAAACTGGGACCGAGAAAGTGGATTCGCCTTCAAGGTGCCCGTTCCGGCTCGGTAGTTGCGGGTTGAAGAAAAACGACTCGG
>PXTG01000075.1:7620-14448 GCA_003023365.1 Bacteroidetes bacterium QH_7_62_13
GAGGTCAAACAAGGATTTCATCCCCACCTCCTCGTTCACTCACTGGAACGGTTGAAATGTCTTTTGCTCCGCACTATGTTGCGGAGCGGTTGTGCCCGATAGTGGGTTGGGACGATGTATTCGAGTCCTTCCTGAGGACATCATCAGCCGACGCTGGAGGCTGTACGTTGCGCTCACCAAGGATGAGAGAACGACCCGTCCTCAACGCAGTCTTGCGTGCCGGAAGCATCTGACCGATCCTGGAGCGAGACCACACGAGGCGTTTTTTCCACCGGAAAACAACCGCTGTTTTTGCCAATGCATCAGGATCAGCGATACTACTACGATCCGGACCGCTGTTCCTTCGTGGAGGTGGAACGGACGTGGACGGATTACGCGATCCGCTCCGCCCAGATTATTGGACTCGCCGTCATTCTGGCGGGACTGGGCATTTGGGCCGTCGACGTGTACTGGGCAACCACGCCGGAGGAGCAGGCCCTGAAGGCCGAAAACAGAGCCCTTGAGCAGCAGCTGGATCGGGTGAACGGACGGATGTCCACCCTGTCGGCCCAACTCGATACGCTGGAGAAGAGAGACGAAACGCTCTATCGGCGCCTCTTCGAGATGGAGCCCATTTCAGACGACGTTCGTCAGGTGGGGGTCGGAGGATCTGATCCGTACAAAGAGTTTGATCGTATGGGGGAGGACGCTTCGACTCTCCTCCGAGCGACAGCTCAGAAGCTTGACAAGCTCGAACGTCAGATGAGCCTTCAGGAGGCCAGCTATGAGGAGCTGTCCGAGGTGGCGATGGAGCGGAATAGGCGGTTGAAACAGCTTCCGGCGATCCGACCGACGAACGGCCCGATCGTGTCCGGGTTCGGGATGAGAAAGCATCCCGTTCTCAAAGTGCAGAAGATGCATACCGGTGTCGACTTCCTGGCACGGCGAGGTACCCCCGTCGTGGCGACCGGGAACGGACGAGTTCAGCGGGCCGAGTATACCTCTGGCTACGGAAATGTTGTGGAGATCCGACATCCGCAATCCGGGTACGTAACTCGATACGCCCATCTTTCCGAGATCGCAGATGGTATTCGGAGGGGGAGGAAGGTTGAACGGGGAGAAACCATCGCTTATACCGGCAACACGGGTCGTTCGACGGGTCCTCATCTCCACTACGAGGTTCAAGATCAGTCCGGAGAGACCCTTGACCCGATGCGATTCATTGTGTCCGACATGAGCCCGGACTCGTACCGCAAGCTAGAGGAGCGAATGGAGGAGTATCGAACCCGAATGGCGAACGCAAAAGACACATCCGTTGGACGCAGAAGCAACGCGTCTCGGTAGCTTCCCGTCCCCCTCGTCCGAGATTCAGTGCTGAAGGTCCATTCCTCCACTTTTTGCACTGAGTTCGTCCTGACTTCGGTTTCCTAGTGGGGCCGCACAGGGATCACGCTCGCCGATTTCGGGTATCCCCGGTCATCGCCCCACGGTAGGAATGCCCGCTCTCGTTTGTCTTGGTCCGAGTGCTTAATCCTGTTTGGCCGTCTCCCCCGGTCGCCCGTACGGTCTTCGTGGTTGCTGTCCTCGTAGTCGAACTCTGTGGCGGAGGGCAGGTCACGGCGCAGCCGACCACGGAAGAGGAGGCGGAAGCGGTGACTGACACCACCGCCCCGATCATCCAACGGGTGCAAATCGAAGGGAACGAGCACTTCTCCGAAGAGACGCTCAAGAGACAAATCCGAACCAGTCCGAATCGCCGGATTCTCGGGATTCCCGGATTCACGTGGTGGCGATGGATCTATCAGTTGGGAGAGGCCGATTGGATGTGGGAGCGGTTGGCAGAAGCACTCAAATCGGGAGGTGAGCCGCCGGCCTATATCGATACGTCGACGGTGACTGACGACGCGGAACGCCTCCAGCTCTACTACGAGCAGGAAGGCTTTTTCGACGCGTCCGTCACTTCGTCCGTCGAGGTGAATGAGCTGGGAGATCGTGTGACGGTTGTATTTCGGGTGGAGGCCGGCCCGGCTACGTACTTTCGCCGGGTCCGGTATGAGGGGCTCGATGCGTTGACACCTGCTCAGCGGCGCTCTATCGGGCGGAATACGGTCCTGGATGTGGAAAACGGGTCGTCCGAGGGGCCGTTTTCGTTCCGAGGGACGAGTCAACGGTACCGGCGGTCCCTTCTGCTCGAGGAACGCCAACGTCTCGTGTCGACGCTCCAAAATAAAGGCTACGCGGGGGGGAGTCGTGACTCCATTCGGGCCATCGTTGACCGGGAAGCCACGCCACCCGGATCCCTTGACGTCACGTTTCGGGTTCAAACTGGGCCCCAGTACCGGTTTGGGGACGTGCACTTGTGGGGGGCGTCCCCTGGTCACCAGTCACATCGAGGACGAGAGTCAGCTCGGAACGGAGCTCCTGCGCCGGTCCCTGCAGTTCGTGCCCGGTACGGTGTACAATCGGTCGAGTGTGTTCGCGACGAAGCAGCGGCTTGAAGGGGCCGGCCTGTTCACGTTTACGAGTCTGACTCCTCAGTTCGACCAAGTCACTCGTCACGACTCCATCCGTTACTTGCCGGTTCGCATCGAGGCCCAGACCCAGCAACGCCATCGGCTCCGACTGGAAACGTTCGGGTTGCAGCGGGGGCCCGAGATTAACTTCGGCTCAAATGAATTTGGGATCGGGCTCGGGGGAGAGTACGAAAACGTCAATGCACTGGGAGGTGGAGAGCGATTCCGGTTTCGCACCTCCGCATCGGTCGCTACGGGGCCTGGGGCCTCGGTCTTTTCATCCACCCAATTCGAAGCGTCTACGTCGCTAACATTCCCGTACCTCATACGTCCGTTTGGGCTATTCGAGGATGTGTTCGATCTGACGAGTGCTCGAACACAAATTTCCCTGTCGGCACTTACGGCCCGACGCAATGATTTTAATATTCGGATTCGAAGCCGAAATAGTGGTCGGCTCCGACTCGAAATGAACCATTCGTCCACCCTGACGTCACGTGTAGACGTCCTTGATTTGAGTGTGAGCAACCCTGACACTCTGTCCGGATTTCAGGGTCAGTTTCTCGATAGCCTATTCGTGGGAATTGAGGATCCGGTACAGCGAGCACAGATCCTCGAGGATTACACGCAGCCCCAAATCAACACGGTTTTCCGGTACACCCTCCAGTCGGCCACAGCGAATCCGGTGCGTCGTCGCGACGGCCGCCTCTACAAGATCTCGGGAGAAGTGGGAAATACGCTGCCGCTTCTGTTCGACCGGTTTGTTTTTTCCCCCGGCACGCTCGAGTACACCGTGCCCGGTCTCACTGGTCGCGGGGGAGGGGGGCTCGGGGGAGATCTGCTGTACCGGCCCTACGTGCGGGCGACGGTCGACCTGCGCCGCTACGTTCGTCTAGGGGCCGGGGAGACATTGGCCCTGAAATTCTTCGGGGGAATCGCCCATCCAACGGGCCGGCCCACACTCGTTCCGTTTGATCGGCGCTTTTTCAGCGGAGGGGGGAACAGCGTTCGGGGATGGCGGCTCCGCGATCTTGGACCCGGCGGGGCTGGTCAAGTCAGTACGCCTCGATCCGGGCAGGGAGGGGTCACCGGGATTCTTGGCGGCGACATCAAGCTGGAGGCCAGCGCCGAGCTTCGGACGAGACTCCTCCGCAGCGTACTGGCGGCCGACTGGATCGGGGCGGGATTTCTGGACATGGGGAACGTATGGTTCGGTCCCCGAAACGAGGGGTTTGGAAACGGTACTGACGCCGAGAATCGAGCGGCCACTTTGCGTCCGGACGATCGGAACGGACGCTTCGAAGGGGGGTCGTCGTTGAGCGAGGTGGGGGTCGGGTCGGGAGTGGGGCTCCGGATCGAGTGGGAGTACCTTATCGTTCGATTTGATCTCGCCTATCGTCTTCACGATCCTTCTCCCCGGTCCGACGATATCTTCTCGGGCGACAGCCCGCCGCTCCTACACTTTGGTATCGGACATGCCTTCTGACCACGGTAGACTTCTCTCCTGCCAACGGGCAATTTCCTGCGTCCGAACGTGTGGGAAGTGGGGAGAGAAGGCCACAGAGAGGCTGAACCTCTTCCCTACATACTTTTTCCAAGTACCGGCCCATTGTCGAATCTGTATATAGACGGAGACGGTCTATCGCGCCCGCTTCCCGGTTCGCGTCCCTTCCAACTATCTGCCTGGACCACCCGCTCATGTCTACGCTCCGCAATTTGCTCCGCGCCGTGGGGCGGCTCTACCGTCTTCTCTTCCAGCGACGGGTTGACCCGCGTACGCGTGAAATTGTCGACGTCCTCCGGGCCGTGCCGGCCTTCAGTCGACTTTCGGCGAACGCCTTGTACGCGATGGCCGCCACCGCGCATCGTCGTACCTATCGGCGGGGGGAGTCCCTTTACTACGAAGGGGATCCGGGGCTTGGGCTGTATGTGATCGAGTCCGGGCGCGTCCGCCTCATCAGCGACGCGAATTCGAGCCGTACGCGCGACTTGCGAGAGCTGGATGCCAATCAGCTTTTCGGCGCGCTCTCCCTCCTCGGCGACTTTCGTCGGCTCGAAACGGCCGAGACCCTCACTGAGGTGCGCGTGCTCGGCTTTTTCCGTCCCGATCTCAAGAACATCATGCGACGCAACCCGAAGGCCGCCGCCGAGGTAACGATGGCGATGGCCCGCCACGTAGCCGCGCAACACGTGGAAGCCATTCGGCTTATCGAGGAACGGGAGGGGCGGGACGTAGCCCTGGACACCTACGTCGAAGCGGCGACTCGCATGAATGACGAAATGACCCACGTGGGGTGAGTACGGGAGAGGGCGGCACCATCAATGCTTGATGGATTTGTTGCATCGATGGGAGGAGACGGAGGATCAGGGATGCCATACCCATCGTTGCACGCACCTGTATATCGTACAAAATCCAGACTGCAGTTCGACGGCCTAGCCTTTTCATTCGGGACACTTTCGAAGAAACGACGCGTGTTTGATGGGCCCGCTTTCTCGCCTCAATCATTTCTTTTGGCGGTACAAGTACCTCTTCATCCCCGGCCTCTTTTTCACGATGGTGTCGGCCGCCTTCCAAATCACGGTCCCGATGGTGGTGCGCCAGGCGGTGGATAGCATCCCGCGCTTCGTGCGGCTCTTCACGCTTTACGACGGCACGGCGGCCCAGGCGGACCTCTACGCGTTTTTCTTCGTCGCCCTGCTGCTTTTCGCGGGTGTGATCATTGGGCTTTCGGCCACCAGTGGGCTATTCATGTTTTTGATGCGGCAGACGGTGGTCGTGGCCTCCCGCCACATTGAATACGACCTGCGCAATGCCCTGTACGATCACCTCCAGCAGCTCTCGGCGGCGTTCTACAACGAGTACTCGACGGGGGACGTAATTACCCGCGCCACCGACGACATCGAAAAGGTGCGGCGGTACATCGGGCCCGCCATCATGTACGTCACGCGATCGCTCGTGATGGTGCTCGTGGCCATGTCGGTGATGTTTGTGATCTCGCCCACGCTCACGCTTTATGCCCTGGCGCCCATGCCGCTGCTGGCCGTCGCGGTCTTTTTTATGGCGCAGATGGTGCACCATCGCAGCGAGAAGTTACAGGAGCAGTACTCCACGCTCACGAGCCGGGTGCAGGAGGCCCTCTCGGGCATTCGCGTGCTGAAGGCCTACACGCGAGAGGAGGCGGAGGCGGAGGCCTTCGAGGAGGAAAGCGAGCACTACAAGTGGCGAAATCTCGATCTGGCGCTCGTGGAGTCGGCCTGGCGGCCGTCCTTCCTGCTGCTGGTGGGCATTTCTACGATCATCGTGGTGTGGATGGGCGGGCAGCTCGTGGCTGAAGGGACCATCACGATCGGCAACATCGCCGAGTACATCATATACATCAACATGATGACGTGGCCGGTGGCGTCACTCGGGTTCGTGATCACGATGATTCAGCGTGCCTCCGCCTCCGTCATCCGGTTGCAGAAGATCATGGACACGGAGCCGGCGATCGACGATGGGCCGCACACGAATCCGGCGATCCAGTCGGTCGAGGGGCACATCCGGTTCGAGGACGTGTGGTATCAGTATCAGGGGGAGGACGAGCCGGCGCTTCGGGGCGTGAGCTTCGACCTCCCCGCCGATCAGACCCTGGCCATCGTGGGACGGACCGGCTCCGGCAAGAGTACGCTCGTGCGCATGATTCCCCGAATCCTGGATCCGGACCACGGGCGCGTGCTAATCGACGGGCACGACGCGAGTGCCATTCCGCTTAACATCTTGCGCGAGCACATCGGGTACGTCCCCCAGGATGTGTTTCTCTTCAGCGATACGGTGGCCAACAACATCTCATTCGGCAACCAAGAGGTGGGGCAGGAGGCGATCCGGGCGGCGGCCGACGAGGCGGATCTGTTGGAGAACGTGGAGGACTTTCCCGACGGGTTCGATACATACGTGGGGGAGCGGGGCATTACGCTCTCCGGCGGGCAGAAGCAGCGCACCTCCATTGCCCGTGCCCTCATCCGTGATCCCCGCGTTCTCATTTTCGACGACGCCCTCTCGGCGGTGGACACGGCTACGGAGCGAAACATCCTGCGGTCGCTGCGCGAGCGGCAGGGCAGTCACACACTCGTCATCGTGAGTCATCGCCTTAGCGCCGTGCAGGATGCGGACCTCATTCTGGTGATGGAGCACGGCCGCCTCGTGCAGCGCGGCACCCACGACACACTGGTGGACGAGGAGGGGCTCTACGCCGACCTCTACGAGAAGCAACTGCTCGAGGAAGAAATCGAGGCGTTGTAACGTGGCCGTGCCTTTCGGGGGAAGCAGGCTCGGGTGCCCTGGTTCGAAGGAGAGGCCCGG
>PXTG01000076.1 GCA_003023365.1 Bacteroidetes bacterium QH_7_62_13
TCGCCGAGTACTTCGAGGGCACCGAGGCCCGCACCGGCGGCATCGGCATCGAGGGCGCCCTCTTCGAACGAGTCTAACCGCGAAAAACGAGGGCCGAGGCACCGTCGAGCCGGGTGCCCCCGCCCTCCGCATATCTCTATTTCTCCAGTCCCGGGGTCCGGTTCAAAAATTCCTCGAACAGCTTCGAGTGGCGGCTTTCGAGCGGGACCTTGTACCCGTCGATGAAGAGATGCTCCACGTCGGTGGCAGGCTGGAAGGCATCCCCGTCGGTTACGAAGAGGTTGGCGCGCTTCCCTTCCTCAATAGTGCCGATCCGGTCGCTGACGCCAAAGATCTCGGCGGGGGTCGTGGTGACGGCCCGGAGCGCTTCGGTCTTGCCCAGTCCGTGGGAGGCGGCGAAGCCCGCGTGGAAGGGCAGGTTGCGCACGTTTTCGACGTTGTTGGTGCGGAGGGCAACCGTCACGCCGGCCTCGTGCAGGAGGGCCGGGTTGCGGTAGGCCTTGTCGTAGCGGTCGCTGTCGCGGCTTGGGGGTTGCATGATGGGCCCTACGAGTACTGGTACGTCCGCCGCGGCAATCTCGTCGGCAATGCGCCACCCTTCGAGGGCGCCGCTCAGGATGACTTGGTCAATCACCCCGCGCTCTTCGGCCCAGTCGAGGGCGGAAGAAATGTCCGAGGCCGTGTTGGCCTCAATCAGAAGAGGACGCTCCCCGCGGACGACGGGAATGAGCGCCTGCATCGACGGCAAGTACTTGGGCCGGCGCCGGTCCTCCGGCTCCGCGGCCACCGCAGAGTCAATCTGAGCGTATCGCTCGGCCTTGTCCCACACCTCGTTTAGTTTATCGAGGGCCTTCTTCGTCTCCTTCTCAATGGCCTGGGGCGAACGGTCGTCCGACGGCCCGTAGCGGCCCGTGGACGGATAGTCGAGCTTCGTGAGTTCGACCCCGCCCTCGTGCATCTGCTGGGGCGTGTAGCCGTGCAGTGAAACGAGGGCGGCCACGCCCGGAAGTAGGCCCTCCGTCGGCTCGGTGAGAACCGTCGTGATGCCGTGGACGCGGGTGACCGGAATCGAGACTGAGTTCGGGTTGACGGCCGTGAGGGCCTCCATGTTGGAGGTGAGATCCCCAATCTCGTTGTGGTCGATCGTCTCGGAGAGAGACCCGACTTCCTGGAGACCGAGCTGGGTCCCGCTGTCGATGAGGCCGGGGTAGACGGTCCGGCCGTCCGCGTCCAGCACCCGCGCATCGTCGGGGGGAGTAACGTTGGGGCCGACCGCGGCGATCGTCTCGTCCCGAATGACGATGGTTCCGGTATCAATCGTGTCGGTCGGCGTCTGAATGATCTGCGCATTCGTCAGCGCGAAGGGACCCTGGACGCCGGGTTGTTTCTGGGCCTCAGCCGAACTGGGAGCAAGCACAAGCCCGGTCGCTAGAAGGACAGCGAAAAGTCCCAGTGGCCGGATGGAGCGACGATCGAAAAAGAAGGAAAGCATAGAAGGCATCAATCTCGGTCAGCAAGTGTGTGGAAGCAGGGGAGCCCTCGGTCGTTAGTGGTTCCATTGATCCGCGTCCTCAAGCGTTACGCCGCTCTCGGTGGCCTGGAGGAAGGCGCCGTGGAGGCAACTGTTGGCGTCGGTTCGACCGTAGGCCCCGTCCCGAGCAAGGTCCACCGTCCCCTCCGGATCCACGCGAAGCCGCATGTCGTCCGGGTCGTCCTCGTGGTCGAAGCGAACGACGCCGTCAACGTACGTCCGCTGGGGCTTCGTGTAGACGGACAGTGGGTGTTCACTGAAGATCGCGAGGTCGGCGTCTTTCCCCTCCTCGATGGAGCCCGTTCGGTCGGCGATGCCGAGCTGACGGGCCGGATTGATCGTGATGAGCTTGAGCGCCTCCGTATCCGTGAGGTCCCCGTACCGCTTCGTTTTTGCGGCCTGGAGGTACATGTCCCGCTGCTCGCCCGGAATGTCGGAGTTGAGGGAGGTCAGCACGTCGTTTTCGGTGAGGATTGCGGCGTTGTAGGCCGTGGAGTAGTAGACCTCAAACTTGTAGGCCCACCAGTCCGAAAAGACCGAGGCGCCGGCGCCGTCGTCACCGAACTCGGCCAGTTCCGGGGCGACCTTAAAGCCCTCATTGACGTGTTGGAAGACGACATCCTGGACGCCGAAGTCCTCCAGCACGTTCATCAGCATCATAAGTTCGTCGGCCCGATAGGAGTGAACGTGGGGAATGATGTCGCCGCTTAGGACACCGGCAAGCACCTCCAGTCGTTCACTGTGCTCAGGGGGACGGTCACGCTCACCGTTTTGGTAGGCGTCCTTCGCTTCCTGGTAACGCCGGGCCTCCGTAAGGGCGTCGCGGATGACCTGCTCCACCCCCATCCGCGTGCTGGGTTGAATGTCGCGGCCTTCCCCGTGCACGCGGGTCGGATTCTCACCAAGGGCTAACTTTACCGTTCGGGGAGCGGCCTCAATTTTCAGCGCATCCGGATTGGTGGCGCCGTACCGGAGCTTGATCGTTTCGTTGCGCCCACCGATGGGGTTGGCGGAACCGTGCATGACGTGCGCGGCGGTCACTCCGCCCGCCAGCCCGCGGTACAGGCTTACGTCGTACGGGTCGAGCACGTCGCCGACGCCCACCTCGGCCGTGACGGGGTTGGTGGCTTCGTTGACGTCGCTGATGCCGAAGTGCTGGTGCGCGTCAATAATACCGGGCATCACGAACTCTCCACTGGCGTCGTACGTCTGTACGCCGCCCGGGGCCGAGAGGTCTTGCCCAATCTCGGCAATGTCACCGTCCCGGACCAGGATGTCGCCGTTCTCGATGGTCCCGTTTGTAACGGTGAGGACGGTTGCGTCCTGGATGAGCCAGTCGTTCGGGGCATCGGCGCGCAGCCGGTCCTGGGCGACCCCCGGACGTGCCAGAAGCGAGGCCAGAAGCAGGCAGGCAGTGAGGCGAAAAGGAGAAAGAGCAGTCATCGGTAGGTGAAACGTGTCCGAATAGATCGACAGAGAAGGAGGGCGTGTCGTCTGCGGGTTATCGCTCCGGCCCGCTCGTGCGTTCTCCCGTGATGGGGAAGGAGCCGAAGTCGCCCGACGCTGTACCCTCGAACGTATCGCCCTCCACGGTGACGGAAATTGAGATCGTGCCCTGCGGCGACGACACGGAGAAGGAGAGAGTCGTTCCGTCAAAGGATATCCCCTGGAGGTCTTCCTCCTCTCCCCGAGGCCCGGTGAAGGTGCCCTCCAGGCCGGATTGGTCGCCCTCGATCGTGATTGTGCCTTCCAGGTCTCCCTGCGGGGTTTCGAGCGTGTAGGACCACGTGCCGACCACGGCGGACACGTCACCGGTCACCTCTCCTTCTTCGGTGTCGGAGGTGTAATCGTATAGCCGGCCGTCCACAAACGTGTGCTGTACCTCCGTGTCCTCGTCAAAATAGTCGCCGTCCGTTACGACGAGATTGGCGATTTTGCCTTCCTCGACGGTCCCCAGTCGATTTTCGAGACCGAGCAGGGAGGCGGGGCGGGTCGTGAGGGCGGACAGGGCCGTTTCTTCGGGGAGGCCGTTCTCGATCATCGTGCGGAGGTTGTCACGCACGTCGCCGGGGGTGGCTTCCCGGGTGCTGAACCCGAATTGGAGACCGGCCTCGTGGAGCGTCGCCGCCGTCTCGAGATATTGTTGTCGCTCCATCGCGTGGCGGAGCTCCAGGTTTTTTTCCTCCTCGTCCATCGAAGCCTGGGACGGCGTTTGAAGATCGGGGTCGTAGTATCTTCCTGGTTGATCTGTGGTGTCGGCCACCGTGGTGTCCGACTCGGCCGAGCGCTTCGGTTTCTCGGGAAGATCGAGGGTCAGGAAGAGCGGGGCCTCCACGCCCGTAAGCGCATCGACAAGCTCATGACTCTCGGCCAGGCCGGCGAGCATGAGGGGAAAGCCGAGCTCTTGCCGGAGGTCGAGAATGCGGTGAAGGGACAGGGCGTCGTCGGCGTAGAAGGCAAGCGGCGTTTCGCCGTCGAGCACCGGAAAGAGAGCGCTATGGATGGGATCCTGCGGCGGCTGCCGCATGCCCCTCGGGTTCTGCTGGTACTGGGCTTCCAACTGCTTTCGGCGCTCAGCCTCCCGGTACAATTGCCGCATCTTGGCGATGACAGCCATGTCCGTGGCCGGGTACACGTAGCCGGACGCGGTGGAGATTTGGGCAAAGAGCGCCGGATTCTCCTCCAGAACCATGTCGTCGGCCGAGTCTCCGCCGTAGAAGGCGATGGCCCCGGCGCCCGGGAGCATATCGCCGTCCGGCACGACGTGACCGGCGGTAAACCCGTTCTCCCGCAGCGTCCCCAGATCAGAGTCGTCCGGTGCCAGGAAGGGACGGACGCTCTGATCCGGCTGAATCCCCGCCAGGTCGGAGGGCGGATTGCCCGGATTCACATCCTCGCCGTTCTCGCCCTCCGAATCATCGTCCGGCATCTCGACCCCGGCGTGGGAAAGCCCATCGATAAACCCGGGATAGACGACGAGCGAGTCGGCCTGGATGCGGCGTGCATCGCATAGGTGTCGGTGACGCTGGGCAGGTCGTCAACGCTCTTTTGAGCGTGGGCGAGCGGTCCGAGAAGAACAACGAGTGCCGTAGCGAGAGAGGCGGCAAGCCCGCCGCGGAGAGAAGAGCCAATCATGCGTGTGTCGGCAGCCGTGAAGAAGCGTAAGATCCGCCCCTAATATAAGCGGTTCGCCAGAAGAAAATCATCCGGCTCGTCGCACGGCAAATGCAATTCATCGTGTAAATATGACCTTCACCGCCGGGGGGCGCTACACCCTCGCCGATCCGACCATCCGCTTCAGCTCTTCCAGGCGTTCGACGACGTCCGCCCGTTTCATCGACCGGAAGCGCTCCGGGAGCAGGTCGCGGCTCGTACACTCCAGCACGGCGGCCATCTGCTGCAGCTCCACCTCCGTCGGGTAGGTGGGCGGAATGAAGTCGTTGACCGTCTCCTGCAACAGATCGGGCGTCACGGTGCCGTCGTTGGGTCCGGCGGCGCGGAACGCGGCCCGCGTGAGGATGGCTTCCATGTCGGCCCCGCTGTACGTGCGCTCGCCCTCGACCAGCTCAAGCGGAACGTCTTCCATGGAAAGGTTCACGCCGGTCCGGTCCATCATCACCTGTAAAAGCTCCTCCCGGTCCTCGCGGGTGTGCGGGTAGAACAGAGAGAGGTGCTCCTCCGCCCGGCCCTGGCGCTTCAGGTCTACCGGCATAAGGTCCGGGCGGGCCGTCACGAGAAACCAGATGACCCGGCCCCGGTGCTTGGGATCGCTCATGAACGAGACGATCTGCGAGAACACGCGCTGGTTGACCCCCGAGTCGCCCCGCATATTCCGGTTGCCGAGGGCCGCGTCGGCCTCGTCGATCATGACGGCGACTGGGGTCATCGCCTCCAGCAGGTTCAGAATTTTCTCCAGGTTGCCCTCCGTCACGCCCTGCCACTGGGAGCGGAAGTTCTTGAGCTTCACCATGGGAATCCCGATCTCGCCGGCGAAGCAGTTGATGAGGAACGTTTTCCCGCACCCCACGGGGCCGCTCACGAGATACCCCATCGGCATCACGTCGTGTCGCCCCGTCTGTACGGCACGGGCCGCCCGGCGCAGGTGGTTTTTCGCTTCGTTGTGGCCCGCCACGAGGTCGAGGCTGTTGTCCGACTCGATAAATTCGAGCATCCCGTACGCCTCCGCCTCGATGAACTCCTTCTTGAGGTCGGAGAGGGTGTCGGGCGTAAGGCGGTTCTTGTTTTCCAGCACGTCCGCAAGGATGGTGCGGAGTTGCGTGAAGTTGAGTCCCGCACTGTTGGCGGACAGCGCCTCGGGGGTGACGTCGGCGTAGGACTCGAACGTATCAGTGCGGTCCTCCAGGGCCCAGTCTACGTAGTCGCGGCGGTCTTTCTCTTCGGGGATCGGGACGTACACCTCCGCCGTATGGGGGCTCTGGACGAGCTGCTGGTTGAGGTCGGTGAGGTTTTCGGTCAGGAGGGTAAGGGTGAAGTCGCTCTCCAGGAAAAGGGCGTCGCGCGTCCACTTTTGCAGGTAGACGAGCGCCTCGCGGTCCTCGGACGAGTACATCGATGCCTCCGCCATCGGCACGATCGTCTCGGCGTAGTCGATGACGCAGGCCACGCGGATCCCGTCCGACAGGCGCAGGCGGAAGTAGTTTTCCAACAGCGAAAAGACGCGTGGCGGGTCCTTCGGCAGGTTGTTCTTGTAGTCGGTGCCGA
>PXTG01000051.1:0-15891 GCA_003023365.1 Bacteroidetes bacterium QH_7_62_13
CGTTTACGTGCGGCTTCGCTCGGTCAAACTCTTCCTTGGCCATGTCAGATGAGGATGTCTACTTGTTCGTGGGATGTGCGAAAACAGAACAGACGGGGCCAATCCGGTGGCACTGCGGTCGAAATCAAGGTGTACCGAAGAGGGTGCCCCAATCAGGAGCCGCCTCCCGGATTCGAACCGGGGACCCCTTCCTTACCATGGAAGTGCTCTACCCCTGAGCTAAGGCGGCAGCAAATGCAACTGCAGGGAGCATGTTCTCGCCCATCAAAATCCTGCAGCCGAATGGAGCGGGAGACGGGATTCGAACCCGCGACTTTCACCTTGGAAGGGTGATGCTCTACCCCTGAGCTACTCCCGCATTGCTGGAACGCAAAAGAGAACCGGGCTCGCCGCGTCCCAAATGTGGGCCGGGGAGGATTCGAACCTCCGAAGGCAGAGCCGCCAGATTTACAGTCTGGTGCGTTTGGCCACTTCGCTACCGACCCAGAATGACTCCCGAATGGAAGGTCGCAAGCCCCCTTTCCAGCGTGAACGCTATACGCGTCTTTTCTTGCGATTGCAGTTCAAAACTTAGCGACCGAAAAAGTTGCCCGGTATAGGGTCGAATTTCAAATGAAGAGCTTGCCTTCCGAACGTGTACGAGGCCAAGAAAACCCTCGTAGTGTCGAGATCCAAGCCCAATTCGTATTCGATACCGGCGCCAGGCGCAAACGACAGTCGTCCAGCGAACTACCGTCAGCCAAACCAGGATTCTCAAACGGACAACCACGATTCCCAGGTTTGCTGTCAACGGAAATAAACCAAGAGAGTGAAACAGCACATCCTCGACCGGTAGAGACAGTGGATTTCAATTCGTGCCTCCTCCGGCAGAGAGGCCCTCAGGTCACCACAAGTCCCCGTTCTCTTTCGTGCAACCCGGTACAGACACTCACGTTCGGGTTTCACGGACCGAACGTACGACCGGTGGTGACCACACGGATCATCGCAGCATGAACGATTCATCCAGTCCTTCGACGGACGTTTACTTAAATTTATTACAACTCGTAGAAGCGACGGCCAGCCATCTACTGCGAGATCCCAGTCAGACTGGAACAAACGATTGTCCGTCCTCGGTGAGACAGCCACGGAATATTCTCTCTGAGAACTCACTGGTGGTGTCTGTTCTCATCCCGACCGGGATCGACGTTCGGGTCTACACAGATCAGTGTCTTCCGACGGCCGAGCTCGCCCCGTCATCTTCGTTTCGAGAATACAGGGCTTGATGTTATGAGCGTGCAGCGCAGGGATCCACCGAAGAGACAGCCCCTCCAGCGTTTCTCTCACAGTTCCTTGTTCATCGATCCCCTGTCCCGACTCGCTCCCCAATCGGTGACGACTAGCCGGCGTCCAAGGAACGCTCAAGCCTTGCCCCAACCCGCTTCTGTGCCGCAGCGCCGCAGTGGTTCGTCTCTTCTTTGAAACAGACGCATTCCGCCTCCCCCACGGTATCGTCGTATTTCCCGATGTACGATTGGCCTAACTTTGCAACTCGCGCTCGCATTTCTGAGTGGATGGACGCTTCTCACATCCCCGACGAATGCCTGCGGGCCGCTCTACAGGACCTCCGCCTCACCAACCGGTTGCTTGGGGGCTACGCCGCAACCCACGCCGCCCTCGACCCGCTTTTCCGACGACGTGATGAACTCACGATGCTTGACCTCGGCTGCGGAAGCGGCGATTACCTCATCGACCTCGTCCGACGAGGGACACAGTTCGGGTGCACGGTTCGGGCTATAGGGATAGACGCGAATCCAGCGACCGTGGGCCATGCCCGCGCCCACCTCGACGCCGAGCTCTCTCCCCCCTTTCGATCCCGCACCCGGGCGGAGATCGGGGACGCGCTGGCCCTCCGCTACGACGCGAATGCTGTCGACGTGACGCACGCCGCCCTTTTTCTCCACCACCTCCACGGGCCGGATGTCCCGGCTCTGCTTCGAGAAATGAACCGGGTGAGCCGAACGGGCCTGGTGATCAACGATCTCCACCGCCACCCCCTTGCCTGGGCCGGCTTCTGGGCCTTCAGTCGTCTCCTCCGCCTCGCCCCCATGGTGCAGCACGACGGCCCTATCTCCGTCCGACGGGGCTTTCGCCGCCGGGAACTTGAAGAAGTTGCTCGGGACGCCACCCTCGCGGCACCCACCGTCCGCTGGCACTGGGCCTTTCGCTGGACGCTCTCCACGCTGCCGACACAGAATTGAGTCGTCCGCCCAGTCGGCCCTGCCTCGGGCGTAACGGTTCCATGAGAATCGACCGCCTCCCCGAACCGCGTCCCGTATCCGTCATTGTAGGAAGACCGATCATTTTGTTATTCAAGTCGTCCCTATGCTCCGCTCCCGGTCCCTTCTCGTAATCCTCTCTCTCCTCGTAGCAGGCCTTGGGCTGGGGGCGTACTGGTTAACGACCGGATCGGCGACGGAGGAACTGCAAACTTCGGTCTCGGTCTCGGAGGCCATGAGCAGCGACACGAGTGGGTACCGCCGCGCCATGAAGGTCCGTCCGTTTCGCTTTCCGCAGGACCACGGGCCACACCCGGGCTACAAGAACGAGTGGTGGTACGTCACCGGCACGTTGGAAGACACGACCGGTGCGCCCTACGGCTACGAACTGACGATCTTCCGCTTTGCCTTGACTCC
Organism: Bacteroidetes bacterium QH_7_62_13; assembly: GCA_003023365.1. GTDB lineage: Bacteria > Bacteroidota > Rhodothermia > Rhodothermales > Salinibacteraceae > Salinibacter. Next base: position 2,673 of record PXTG01000051.1, read on the forward strand.
ACCGGATAGTCTAGGGGAGTCGTCTCTGATCCACCAGAGTGGACTAGGCTGGCGCACAAATCAATTCTACATGGCCCACTTCGCCCTCACGAACGGGGCCAACGACATTTTCCATGCATACGAGCGGTTCGGTCGGGGCGGGGCCGGGATTGCGGGTGCCCGGGCCGACCCGTTTCGCGTCTGGCTCGAAGATTGGTCATTCGCCAGCGTTGGGGACGACACCTTTCCGCTCCACCTCCGCGCTCATGGCCCGGAAGGGGGCGTCAACCTCACCGTTCGCCCCGAAAAGCCGATGGTGCTTCAGGGCGATCGCGGGCTCAGCCAGAAGGGGCCCGGAAGCGGCAATGCCTCCTACTACTACTCCTACACCCGCCTTGCCACCGAGGGAACGATCGTCACGGGCGGGGACACCCTCCAGGTGACCGGTGACAGCTGGATGGATCGCGAGTGGAGCACGTCGGCGCTGGGCCCCAACCAGGTCGGCTGGGACTGGTTCTCCCTCCAGCTCGACGACGGACGGGACCTCATGTACTACCAGCTTCGCAATAGGGACGGCTCCCCGAGCCGCTTCAGTGAAGGGACCGTCGTGGCCCCCGACGGGGGGTCGACGAAAATCAGTCGGGAAGACGTGACCGTGGAGGTCCTCAACACCTGGACCACCCCGGACGGCTCGCACACCTATCCTGTGGAGTGGCACCTTCGCGTGCCGGACCACGACCTTGCCCTCCACGTCGTACCTCTCATGCCCGACCAAGAGCTGGACGTATCGGTGCGGTACTGGGAAGGAGCGGTCCGTGTCGAGGATTCGACGGGGCGCCGTCTGGGCCGGGGCTACGTGGAGCTGACCGGGTACGGGGACAGTCCCGCCTCTCCCACTTCGTAGGGACATCGCACCGGACGCGCCCTCTTCGGTGCCCGGCTCGCGCGGGTTTGCCTCGTCGGCCTCACGCACGCAGAGCCCTCCCGGAAGCGTCGCGGCCGAACGGCAAAATAGCCGTACGGGCTGGTGGCCACCGGGAGTGGGCGACCGAATCGTTCGTTTTCTCTCCTTCTCTTAGGCGCGGAAGAGACGAACCGGTGGCCATCAGTCTTATTCGTTGGCGACCGCCCCCTCCGCGGATTGCAACCAGTCGTCGACGGCTTCCGTCAGCGAGAAAGAGCATTCGGGGGGATGATCGAAGTCCCGATGGACCCAGTCGCCACTTCCGTTCAGGGCCGGCCGGTACTTCGCGCGGTACCAGTCGGGCCGCTCGGCGATGTCCGTGAGGGCCTCGGCGGCCGCATCCACGTCGGCATCCGTGTTGTAGAGCCCAAGGGATACCCGCACCATGCCGGGCTGTGTCTCCGGCCCGCAGTCCTCGCCCGCCGCGTCTTCGTTTCCGCTCCCCGTCCCGGCACGGCCCAGCAGTTGCCGCACAAAGGGCTGCGCGCAGAAGCATTCGTTCCGTACCGCGATGCCGAAATAGTCGTTGAGCGCCGCGGTGACGAGGCCGTGGGGCAGGTCGTCGAGGTTGAACGTGATGACGCCGATGCGATCGGCCACCTCCAGCCGGTGCGCCCCGTAGATCTGGAGCCCGTCAATGGCCGCGAAGCGCTCAAGGGCATACTGCGTGCGCTCACGCTCGTCCTCTTCGACGAGGTCCATCCCGACGCGACCGAGCAGATACATGGTCGCCGCGAGGCGGAAGGCCCCCGGTAGATTGGGCGTCCCGGCCTCCTCCCGCTCCGGCAGCTCCTCCATGATCTGATACGAGTCGGTCTCCACCCGATCCACGATCCCGCCGCCCACCTCCTGCGGCTCCAACCCCTCGAAGAGTGCCTTCCGGGCCACGATGACGCCCGGGCTGCCCGGCGCGTACAGCTTGTGGCCACTCATGCACAGGACGTCGATGGCCTCGTCCGGCGCCGCCCCCTGCACGCTGACGGGCACGTGGGCCGCCGACTGCGCCGCGTCGACCACGCAGAGTGCCCCGGCGTCGTGCGCGAGGGACGCAATCTTGTGGATCGGGTTGATGATGCCCGTCACGTTCGACGCCGCTGTGACCGCCACGTAGTTGAGCCGGTCGGCGTGCTCCTCAATGGCGTGCCGCAGGGCCGTCACGTCCACGCGCCCCGCCTCCCCATCCGGGTCTTTCTCCAATGGGACATGCACTACCTTCCCTACGTGCTTTCGATGAGGCAGGTCGTTGGCGTGGTGCTCCATCATCGTCGTGATCACCACGTCGCGGTCGGGCCGCCGCTCGGCCAGCACACGCGCCATACGATTGAGCCCCCCTGTGACGCCGCTTCCGTTGAACACCACCGTGTAGTCGTCGGACGCATCCACAAAATCCCCGGCGATCTCGTGGGCCTGGTGGTAGAGGTGCGTCATGATGCGCGCCCCGAAGTGAAGCTGCGAATGCGTGTTGGCGTAGTGCCGGAGTGCACGGCGCACGATGTCGTCGGCCACCGTCAGGCGCAGGGTGGACGCACCACTGTCGAGGTAGGTGCGGGCCGCCGTGGAGCCGTCGGCCAATGGGTACTCGGTGTCCAGTCCCGTGAAGGACGTTCGTAGCGCTTCTAGGTGCCTCTTACGTTGGGGGCGTGTGCCAAGCGGTTCAATGCGGGTCGGGAGCGCCGAGTCGATCATGGAGGTGGACGAAACTGTTGGCGGTTGGCTATGGGAGTAGTTGTCAACGTACAAACTCCCCTCCTGGATTCGAGCGAATTTCGATGGAAGCCAAGACTTACGAGACTGTTAGCTGTTCAGCGCTGCTCGATGAGAAACAGTTCGGATCTCTACGTCGCTAACGTTCCTGACCGTCGATCGTCGAAGAGACGCCCCCGGCAGGACATCCCGCTCGAACACACTAATCGATTTTCCAACCGTCTCCTCCGCACCTTTCCCGGGACGTGGTTCCCGTACTCGCCCACGAGACCTTCTTGCGAAAGACAATCGGTCGGCTTTTTTTGCCTGACAGTCCTTCACTTCCGCAATAAAGAGTGACCCATCCATGCGTCGACTTTGCTTGCTAGCACTTATCCTGGCACTCTCTACCGGCTCGGCTCAGTCTCAGGACCACGGCCTGTGGCAAATGTACGAGCATCACCTCAAAGGCGCGAAGTACGTGGACTTGACGTTCGCGTTTGAGCCCACGAGTCCGGTCTGGCCCGCGTTCGACACCGCTTCGTTCGAGCCCACTACGGCAAGCCAACCGATTTCCGGGTACGTGGCGGAGGGGGACACGTTTACCTACGAAGAGCACGGATTCGTTGCCACCTCCTACCGGCTGCCCACCGACCAGTACGGCACGCAGCTCGATCCCCCCGCGCACTGGAACAAGCGCGGCGCCACGATCAGCGACCTGCCGCCCACCTACGCGGTACGGCCCCTGGTGGTGGTCGACATTCACGAGAAAGTGGCCGAGGAGCCCGGCTACCACGCCAAGGTTGAGGACGTGAAGGCGTGGGAGAAGGAGCACGGAGAAATTCCCGAGGGCGCCGTGGTCATGTTTCGGTCCGACTGGCACGAGCGGTGGCCGACCCAGCCGGACCGCTACAACGAGAAGCCCTTTCCCGGCGTGGCCCTGGAGACGGCCAAGTATCTCCACGAGCAAAAGGACATCCTCTTCCACGGCCACGAGCCCCTGGACACGGACACGACCGCGGGCCTCATCACGGAGGACTGGCTCCTGAACAACAACTACGCCCAGGCCGAGGGCGTGACCAACCTCGACAAGGTCCCGGAGCACGGGGCCCTCGTCGCCATCGGCTTCGCGAAGCCCAAGGGCGGCACCGGCGGCTACGCGCGGTACATCGCCATTTGCCCGCCGGACTGGGAGCACGGGGTCACGATGGAGGAGGCGCCCGGCGCGCCCCTGCCGGAGCACGAACACCCGCTCCAGCGAGACGAAAACGGCGTGATGCGTCCCACCCCGCCCGACCCGGAGCAGTAAGTCGGTCGTTCGGTCCCACAGCGGTCAGATCGTGACCACGATCTTCCCGAAGTGCTCGGCCTCCTCCAGCGCCCGGTACGCTTCCGAAACCTCATCCAGGGAAAAGGTCCGGTCCACGACGGGCTGCAGGGCATTGACATCGATGGCCGCGTTCATGGCCTGGAACGAATCGAGCGGTTGGTTAATCGTGCCCACGTAGATCCCGTGTAGGTGCCCGCTATGCTGCATGAGAAGATGCGGGTTCGGATTCTCTCCATCACTGAGCACCCCGATGAGGCCGATCTTGCCCTCCGGTGCCACCGCCTGGAAGGACCGTTCGGGCGTGCCGACGCCGCCGACCTCCACGACACAGTCCGCCCCGACGCCGTTGGTCAGCCCCAGGACGGCCTCATGCCAGTCGGGCGTTCGTTCGTAGTTGATGGTCTCGTCGGCCCCCAGTGAGCGCGCCCGGTTGAACTTGTCATCGCTCGACGAGGTCACGATGACATGCGCCCCGGCGGCCGCTCCGAAGAGCAGCGCAAAGCTCGAGACGCCCCCCGTACCGAGCGTCAGCAGGGTCTGGCCCGGCTGCAGCGGCGCGCCGGCCCCGAAGAGCGCATGCCAGGCCGTCTGCCCCGCGCAGAGGAGTGTTGCGGCCTCTTCGCGCGAGAGGCCGTCAGGCGTATGAATGAGTCCGCTTTCGTGAAAGACGGCCTGCTCGGCCAGGGTCCCGTCCAGCGGGGACCCGAGCGCCTTCCGCCCGGCGGACGGCGGACCATCAGGCGGAACCTGTGAGAAGGTGTTCACGACCCGATCGCCCGGCTCGAAGCGCTGGACGCCCTCGCCCACCGCGTCCACCTCCCCGGCCCCATCCGAGAGCGGAATGACCGGCTCCTCCCGACTGCCAGGATACGAGCCGCGGGCGATCATCAGGTCGCGGTAGTTCAGCGACGCAGCCCGCATCCGAACCCGGACCTGTCCCGGCCGGGATCGGGCGCGGGACGCTCGTTCTGTCGCAGGGCATCGAGGCCGTTCTCGTCGGGATCGAGCTCGACCACTCTCATGGGTCGTGTTGCGTCGTGTTTGGAAGGAGAAGTTAGGACGAAGGGTTCTGCGAGACCACTGCATTGTCGATCCGTGAATCCGAACGCTTCGCAGCGTTTGCCGCCCCGCATGTTCCGGTAGAAGGCCGGCCGGGACCAGTCGTTACGGTCCCATGGGATCTTTCGTCGTCCTCTCCAGCCCCCTTCCCGAAGCGTGGAAGCACGACCGGATGCCCGCTGACAACCAACCTGGCCAAACCTCCTCTCGGTAGCAGAAAATCAGTCCAGCGACAGGAACCGCGCGTTGATCGCCACGATCACGGTGCTGAGGCTCATGAGCACAGCCCCCACCGCCGGGCTCAAGAGAATGCCCGCCGTGGCCAACACGCCTGCCGCCAGTGGAATCGCGGCGGCGTTGTAGCCAGTGGCCCACCACAGGTTCTGCACCATCTTGCGGTAGGTGGCCTGGGCCAGACGAATCACGTCCACTGCGTCCCGGGGATCGCTCTCCACCAAAACAATGTCGGCCGTTTCTACCGCTACGTCCGTCCCAGCCCCGATGGCGATGCCCACGTGGGCGGTGGCGAGGGCCGGGGCGTCGTTCACGCCGTCCCCCGTCATGGCCACGAGCCGCCCCTCGGCCCGCAGGTCTTTGATAACCTGGCTCTTCTCGTCGGGCAGCACCTCGGCGATGACGCGGTCAAGGCCCAGTTCATCGGCCACCCAGTGGGCCACCCGCTCGTTGTCGCCCGTCAGCATCACCACGTCGATCTCTAGGTCGTGCAGCGTCTGGATCGCCTCCCGGGACTCGTCCCGAATGATGTCGGCCAGCGCCAGGGCGCCGAGCGGCGTGCCGTCCCGAACGACGTAGACGACCGTCTTGCCTTGATCTCCAAGCGTTTCGGCGTCGTGGTCGGGCACGTCCACCGCGTCGGCCACCGCCCCCGGACTCAGCACACGCACTTCGGTGCCGCCGACCGTTGCTCGGACACCCTCGCCCGTGAGGGCTTCGAAACCGGATGCGTCCGGCACGGCTAGTTCCCGATCCTCTGCGGCCCGCAGGATGCCGGCCGCGATGGGGTGTTCGCTGTGCTGCTCGACGGCCGCGGCCTGTCGAATCACATCGTCTTTCCCATCCCCCTCAAACACGAGCACGTCGGTCACGCCGAAGCGTCCTTCGGTCAACGTCCCGGTCTTGTCAAAAACCACCGTGTCGAGGTCGCGGGCTCGCTCGAAAGCAGCCCGGTCACGAATGAGCAGGCCCCGCTGCGCCCCAAGACCGGTGCTTACGGCCACCACCAGCGGAATGGCCAGCCCGAGGGCATGCGGACACGTAATCACCATCACGGTCACGGCCCGCTCCAAACTGAAGACGAAGGTCTCCCCCAGCCCGGCGTACCACGTGCCAAACGTCAGCGCGCCCGCCGTCAGGGCGATGAGCGTGAGCCAGTAGGCGGCCCGGTCGGCGAGGTTCTGCGTGTGGCTCTGCGACTGCTGGGCCTCCCGGACGAGACTGATGACCTGATTCAGGTAGCTGGACTCACCCGTCTTTTCCACTTCGACCACCAGCGAGCCAGTGCCGTTCACCGACCCGGCAATCACCTCGTCGCCCCCCGTCTTTTCGACGGGTACGCTCTCGCCGGTGAGCATGCTCTCATTGACGCTCGACTGCCCGTCCACGACCGTGCCATCGGCCGGGATCTTCTCGCTGGACTTGACGCGCACCCGGTCCCCCGGCTCTAGGGTCGCGATGGCCACCTCCTCGGTCGCCCCGTCGTCGATGAGGCGGTGGGCCGTACTCGGCATGAGGCGCACCAGCTTCTCCAGGGCCCGGCTCGCCCCCATCACCGAGCGCATCTCGATCCAGTGCCCCACCAGCATGAGGTCGATCAGCGTGGCCGTCTCCCAGAAAAACATCTGCCCGGACACGCCCAGGGCCACGGCGGCGCTGTACAGATACGCCACACTAATCGCAAACGCGACCAACGTCATCATGCCGGGGGTCCGCTCACGCAGTTCCTCCACGAGCCCCGTCAGAAAGGGCCAGCCGCCATACCCGTAGACGAAGGTTGACAGGCCCAGCAAGACCCACGTATCCCCGGCAAACGCCACGGTCTCCATCACGCCCAACCACTGCTGGATCATCGGGCTGAGCGCAAGGATCGGCAGCGTCGCAACGAGGCTCACCCAGAACCGACGCCGAAAGTCCTTCACCATTTCCGCGTGATGGGCGTGACCATCGTGCTTGTCCTGCTCGTGATCGCCGTCGGAGGCGTCGTGGTCGCGGCTCATCGGAATTGGGAGTCAGTGAGGAAGAAAGGCAAGAAGCAACCGGGTCAAGCGGCCTACGGAATCGCCGTCGCGACCATCATCCCCCACACGAGGTCGAACCGATAGCGAAACATGTACTGCGTTCGCAGTCCGGCTCGCTCAAGCAGCGTCGTCAACTCATCAACGGTGTAGCAGGTATCGTAGGCGGGATCGACCCGCTGAAGCACCGCATCCATCCCTTTGCACGTCCAGTAGTCGCGGCACCAGTCGAGGAGAACGAGGCGCCCATCGGATCGGAGCACGCGGCGCACCTCAGCCAGCACCTGCTGGGGATGGCTAAAGTAGTGAAAGGAATTGGCGCAGACGACCGCGTCGAACGATGACTCATCAAACGGCAGATCGTGCGCATCGGCCTGCTCGAACCGGACATTCGACGCGCCGTCTAGCTTCGCCCGTGCCCGCTCGACCATGGACGGCGCCAGGTCAATCCCCACGAGTTCGACATCGGAAATCTCCGCTGCGACCCGATGCTCAAACGCGCCCGTCCCAGAGGCCAGATCCAGGATCCGCTCATCCGGCCGTACGCAGGCGGCGCGCTTCAGCACGGGAATGGTCTGGTTCACGTAGCGGCGCCAGAAGAGATCGTAGATGCGCGCCCATCCATTGTACTGCCGGGCGACGATATCATCCTGTTGCTTTTGCGTTGATTTCCTGATCGACATACACTTCGAGGGTTGAGGGGTTAGCAACGCGAGCGTCGAAAGCGACCCGGACTCGGCTCACGGAGTCCGACTTGCCAGTCCCCATTAATGATGATCATGCCTCGATTCGGCCGTCACAGCACGGGGCTCCGCCCCAGCAAAGCGGGTGGGACGAGTACGGGGCATCATCGGCCCGCCTCAACGATCACGACATCCTTCATTCCCACCGCCGCGTGCGGCGTGCACTTGTAGCGGTACTCTCCCGGCTCAGCGAAGGTTTGCGTGACGGTTTCGCCCTGTTCACTGCGAAGCGAGGTGGACACGTCTGCATTGATGAACGCGACGTCGTGGAGCCCGCCCTGCCCGGTCCAGCGCCATCGGACGGTCGTCCCCGGATCTACGCGCACCGCTGTGGAGGCGTCCGCATCGCCGGGTGTGTCCCCGTGCATCACGTCTTGCATCGTGGCCTGCATGGTCTGGCAAAGACGCCGCATCTCCTCCCGATCCATGTTCTCCCCCATCCGTCCGCCCATCATGCCGTGGCCCATCCACGAGCGGCGATCCCCGGAACCGGGCACCGCCTGCTCGCCTCGATGCCGCTGCATCATGGACTGCATCGACCGATGCATCCCCGCCATCGTTCCCATCATCGCCCGGCACCGCTGAAGACCAGCCTCCCCATCGAACGTCGCACAAAAATCAAAACTCTCTCTCAGCGCCACATGCGCACGCCAAACACAAAAGCACCATCGCCGATGTCACCGCCCGCGAAGTCGGCTGTTTCGCCAAATCGCCAGTCGTGGTCGTAACCAACATACGGGGCGAACTTGCGATGGAATTCGTACCGCATCCGCAGCCCGAGATTGAGGTTGTTGACGCCGGCCCCAACGCCCCACTCGGGCACGTCCTGCAGGGCGGCGTTGACCTCCACCTCTGGCTCCAATACAAGGCGCTGGGTAAAGAGGAACGAGTACGCCGCTTCGAACCGGGCGGACACGTTGCCATTCTGGCTCACGTAGAGGGTGGGTTCAACCTCAAACTGGTACGGGGCCCGCCCTTGAACGCCCACGGCGAGGTGGCCGCGTGTTCTCCCCCCGTCCTCCCAGCTTCGGTCCAGGCGTGCCCCCCCTACCACGTCGAAGTACGGGGAGATCAACCGTCCGTAGAGCGCTTCGAGTTCTCCGTCCCCCGCCATATCCAGGGTCGACTGCTCCCCCTCCGCACGGAGCCACAGGCGGTTGAAGTCGCCGCCAACCCAGCCGACGGCCTCCAGGGACACGGGCCGCTCGGACGGGGCGGGCGCGTACTCAAGCTGGTCGAAGAGGCCCTTTGCAAACGTCACGTTGTCCTCGGCTTGCGCGCGCCCCTCCATGGGGGAGAGCGTTCCCACAAGGACCGCCACGGCGAGTGCTGCGAGTGTATAGTCGGAATTCGTCATGGATGGTTCGGGGAATCGGTTCGGAAAGATGAAGACAGATGAAGTCGAATCCGGTCCCAGCTACGTCTGCTGGGCGGGCGGGTCGTAGTGGTAATTCTCGTCGGCATCCTCCGGCGGTTCGACGTAGACGACCCGTGCCAGTCCGGCCATCATGTGCCAGATGATGTGGCAATGGAAGAACCAGGGGCCCGGCTCATCACCGTTGATGAGGAGCGAAACGCGCTCGGCCGGCTTCACGGTAATCGTGTCGAGCAGGGGAGCCTGCTCGCCGTGCCCGTTCTCCAATTCCATGAACATCCCGTGCAGGTGCATCGGGTGGTTCATCATCGTGTCGTTGACGAGAATCAGCCGGACCCGCTCTCCCCATTTGATGCGGACGGGGCCGGCATCGGAGTACTCCGTGCCGTCGATCGACCAAATGAATCGCTCCATGTTGCCGGTGATGTGCAGTTCGATCTCGCGATCGGGAGCGCGGAATTCGTCTTTCCCATCGAGCGCCTTGAGCTGGTCGTAGGTGAGCACGCGGTGCCCATCGTCTCCCAGCCCCACGCCCGGCTCGTGCAGTCGCGAACGCGTCATCATGGGGAGGCCAGCCTCCGCCGGGCCGTGGTCGTTGTCCGGATCATGGCGCACCGGAGTGGGAAGCGTGCCGGGCGGTCGTAGCGCACTCTCGTCACCGCCTTTTTCCATCGAGTCCATACCGTCGGCCATTGATCCGTCGTCGCCATGGTCCATGTCGGTGTGGTCCATGTCGGTGTGGTCCGTCTCCTCCATCTCGCCACCGTCGCCGTGCATCATGCCCATGTCGGCCATGGTCAGCTTGGGGCGTTCTCGCTCTTCGGGGACAGGGGCTTCCCTGCCTTTCTCCGGCGCAAGGGTGCCGCGAGCATAGCCGCTTCGGCTCAGGGACTCGGCAAAGACGGTGTACGCCCGATCCTCGGTCGGCTCCACGATCACGTCGTAGCGCTCGGCCGTGCCGATCCGAAATTCGTCGGTCGTCACCGGCTCCACGTTCTGTCCACTCGCCTGAATCACTTCCAGCTCCAGGCCCGGCACGCGCACGTCGAAGATGGTGGCAAAGCTCGCGTTGATGAACCGAAGCCGCACTCGTTCCCCCGGCTCGAAAAGACCAGTCCAGTTGGCGCCCGGGGCCTGGCCGTTCATGAGGTAGGTGTACGTGTGCCCCCGAACGGCCTGGAGGTCGGTGGGGCTCATCCGCATTCGCTTCCAGCTCAGACGATCTTTGAGGGTGCTGAAGAAACCCTCCTCCGAGACGTCTGACCAAAATTCCCCGACAGTCTGCTTTTGGAAATTGTAGTACTCTTCCCCCTTCTTGAGATTGGCGTAGATCTGATTCGGGTCCTCAAACGTCCAGTCCGAGAGCACCACCACCAGCTCCCGGTCGTACTCCTTCGAGGGGCCGCCAGCGGGATCGATAAGGAGCGGGCCGTACTGGCCGAGCTGCTCCTGCACTCCAGAGTGGCTGTGGTACCAGTAGGTGCCGTACTGACGCACCGGCACGCGGGCCTCGAAGGTCTCTCCGGGGGGCACACCGGGATAATTCACCTCGGGCACCCCGTCGTACTGGTTCGGGATGAGGAGGCCGTGCCAGTGAATCGAGCTCGTCTCCTCCAGCGCGTTGTGGTAGCGGAGCACCGCCTCTTCTCCCTCTTGCAGGCGAATGAGTGGTCCGGGGACGGTGCCGTTCATCGTTACGGCGCTCGCGCGCTCGCCAGCCACCTCGAACGGCGTTCTGTCGATGGTCAGGTCGTACTCGACGCGATTGCCGTCGCGTCGGGTCGGTTCCAGGGCGGACAGGGCGCCCTGAGCCACGGTTCCAGACGCCCGGATCCATCCCGGCATCAGCGTCTGTACCCCCGCCAGAGCAGCGACCGCCCCGGCGCTGCGCAGAAAGTCGCGGCGCGAGACGGGGGCACTGTTCGAATCGGATGCAGTGGAGGTAGAAGGAGAATCAGCTATGCTCATCGGAGCGAGTGCGTTGGCTTGAGAAGACGGCGTAGAGGGGAAGTCCCGTCCACCTACGAATGCTGGAAACGCGGACGGAGACGGAGTAAGGCACCGTTCCCCCACAGTCAGCGGGGCCCGCTGACCGACCGATGGGGACGGCACGAGACTGCCCTTCCTCACTCAAGCCAGACGCCGACCGAAGCGTGGAGACGATGAGCACGTGGACCTACGTGCCCTGTGTGGGACAGAGATGAATGGGATTCAGACAGGACGACGGACTGGGCCGGCGTGGGAGCGCTTCCTCCCTGAACGTCGGGCGATGGGGGCGGGACTGTGAGGGCGTCCTCACTGGCGTGCTGCGTGGGACATACGGCGGAGGACGTGCACGCGTCCCCCTCGCAGTGCGAACGCGACCCCGACGTGTCGCAATGATCGGACGACGACGGCCCCATCGGCGCGCAGGCGGCATGCCCCAGTGGAGCACCCCAGCCCAGCCCAAAGAGCAGGGCGACAAGGGCCGTCCCGAGGCGATATGTGAGCGACGAAGTGGTCACGCGATGCACGTCGTCTGTTCGAAATGAGGGACGTACGTATGGGGGGTAGGGGTATATGTTTCAAATAATCTCTTCCCCAGTTCCAGAGCGCGACAAAATAGCGAATGGGTAGGTTTCTTCCTGCCTCACTAGTTCTCGGCGTCGGCTGTCACGGTCAGGCTCCCCTTCATGCCCATCTCGTAGTGCTTCTGGCCACCGGTTGTCTCGAAGCACGCGGTGGTGTACGTCCCCGCCTTCGATTCGGGGAGGGTAAAGGTGATGGAGCCGCTCCCGCCCGGCGCCAGCTCAAACTCGTTTTCGTGGTGCTCCTCCTCGTCGTGCTCCTTGTCTTCCTCCTCATGGGCCTTGGCCTGCTTACTCTTCTCGATCGACACGCCACTAAAGAGATTCTCTTGGAACTCCTCCCCGTCGCTTGAAATCGTGTCGCCGACGACGAAGTAGTGCTCTACACTTCCGGCGTTTTCAAATTCGAGCATCACCGGTTCGCCGGCGGGCACCGTAATGATCGACGGCTCGTAGGCGTGATCTTTCATCGTCACCTCGACGACGGTTGTGTCTAGATCGGCCGAGGCGGATTTACTTCCCTCCATCTCGTTTGTCTGCTGCCCCTCCCCATTGCCACAGGCAAGAAGCATGAGAGCGGCCCCGTTAACGAGAACCGCTCGGGCAAGCATACGAATGGAGAAGGAAGCAGAAAAGTGGGTCATGGCGGACGTTCATTAAGTTCTTCGCAGAGTCTGGACAGAGCTTCACCGCGCCGGAGCACAGTCTGTTCCTGCGGGGCTAAAGGGTCGAGCCCGACAGACGCCGCAAAACTACCGTGCCGGTACCGTCCAGGCGAAGTCCGGCAACACCGGGCGACGCCGCGTCGCCGTGCCCGTGGACGATCATCGTCCCGTCCACGTACCCGCGAAAGTGCATGCCGTCACCCACGGCGCGGACCGTACGCCAGCCGTCCGCTCCGATGGTCAGTCCGGGCTCGGCGGGCGCTGGGGTCTCCTCTACGTTCTGCACCCCAACCCCGTAGCGAAATACCAGTTCCGCCCCGTGGTCACCGGTCTCGTAAAGCAGGTACCCACCCCCAAGCACAATCAAGAGAAGGAGAGCCTGAAGGCCCAGTCGGTTCCGTGTCTTCAGCCAGAGGTACACCCCGAGGCGCACCAGCGCGTAGACTCCGAAGAACCACATCGTCCACCACCCGAGATTGGCGTGCTCGCTGAGGACGGCCTCCGCCGCGGCGGGCACCGACACCGCCTCCGCTGCCCACGTCCCCGTGAAATAGGTCAACACCGCACTCGCGCCTCCTGCGACGTACAGCGCGACGGCGGCC
>PXTG01000051.1:15922-30211 GCA_003023365.1 Bacteroidetes bacterium QH_7_62_13
CCCCGCCAGGAGGAGCGGGATGGGGAAGTGGACGACCATCGGGTGCAGGTTTGGCGCCCACTCGGGGATCATTTCCACACCTATCGAAGATCTATTTGACGGACTATTATGCTGTCAGGAGCCGCGACTTCAATGGATCCGTGACCGTACAAGCTCCCACCCTCTCCCCGCGGACACCATCGACGACCCCGCAGAAGACCAGACACCACCGGGGAACGCCTGCATTCGGGACGAGCGCATCGTGGACGAGATCGTGAGCGTCATGGGCCACCAGCCCAGCGACGATCAGGAGCCCCGATGCACGAGGGCGGTTCCACCGCGCCCCGCCAATTGCGAGAGCAACTATAGCTGAATGGGGGAAGAGGGGAAGACGAGGTCGACTAGCACAAATACAACCGAGTCGCTAGGGAGGGGAGGAGGGAGCGTTGGGTGCGTCCATTGCATTCATCATCGCATCATCGTTGTTTGCGCTTGATTACCCCACCCTGCCGAGTCCAGGTCGACTCAGTCTCACCAATCCAATGTGAGGATTACGCCGCTGCGGGAGTGGTCGTCTTCAGGTTGGGCGGTGGTTCTCCGATAGCCACGTCGAGTCGGCGTAAGCGCAGTGCGTTGCCTACAACGAAGAGGTCGGAAAAGACCATCGCAAGGGCGGCCAGGGCAGGGGACAGAAGCAACCCAAATGCCGGGTACAATGCCCCCGCCGCCACCGGAATGAGCAACACGTTGTAGGCGAAGGCCCAGAACAGATTCTGCTTGATGTTGCGCATGGTGGACTGCGACAAGGACACCGCGTTGGGTACGCCCCGCAGGTCGCCGGTCATCAGCACAATGTCGCCACTCTCGATCGCCACGTCGGTCCCGGTGCCGATGGCAACGCCGACGTCGGCCTGTGCGAGGGCGGGGGCGTCGTTGATGCCGTCGCCCACGAACGCAACCGTCCGACCCTGCTCCTGAAAGGACCGTACCGCCTCGGCTTTGTCGTCGGGCAACACCTCGGCCTGCACACGGTCGATGCCGAGCTCGCGGGCGATAGCGTGGGCGGTCCGCTCGTCGTCGCCCGTGATCATCACTACCTCGATGCCAAGCTGGTGCAGCGCATCGAGCGCGGCGGGCGTCGAGTCTTTAATCGGGTCCGCGACCGCCACGACGGCGGCGAGGGTGCCGTCCACCGCCACGTAGAGCGGCGTCTTGGCGGCGTCGGCCAGATCGTCGGCGGTCGCCTCCTGGCCGTCGAGCGACACGTCCAGCCGGTCCATCAGCCGCCCGGCCCCAACAGCGACGGTGTGCCCGTCCACCGAGGCCGTCACGCCGTGGCCCGGAACCGCGTCGAAGTCGGTGGCGTCGGGCACGTCGACGCCCTGCTCCTGGGCCCGCGCCACGAGCGCCTCTCCGATCGGGTGCTCGGACTGCGCCTCCACGGCGGCCACCCAGCGGAGCAGATCGGATTCGGCGAAGCCGTTCTGTGGCAGAAAATCCGTGACTTCGGGTTGTCCCTTCGTGAGGGTCCCCGTCTTGTCGAAGGCCACACGGTCGGCACTGTGGAGCGCCTGCAAGGCTTCTCCCTCCCGGACGTACACGCCGAGCTCAGCGGCGCGCCCCGTGCCCACCATCACCGAGATCGGCGTGGCGATGCCCATCGCACACGGGCAGGCGATGATGAGGACGGAGACCGCGGTCACGAGCGCGAAGGTAAGCACGGGATCCGGACCAAACGCCATCCAGACGCCGAACGTAATCGCCGCCGTGGCCAGGACGAACGGCACAAAGACCCGAACCACGCGGTCGGCCAGCGACTGGATGGGCGGCGTAGAGCCCTGCGCGTCTTCGACCATCTCCACGATCTGGGAGAGCACCGTCTCCTCCCCCACACGGGTCGCCCGGAAGGCAAAGCTGCCGGTCTTGTTGATCGTACCGCCCACGACTTCATCCCCCTCCCCTTTGCTCACGGGATCGGGTTCGCCGGTGACCATCGACTCGTCGACGTACGACGACCCATCGACCACCTCCCCGTCGACCGGGACCTTCTCACCGGGCCGTACGCGAATGACGTCGCCGGGCACCACGTCGCGCACGTCGACTTCTACCGCTTCTCCGTCGCGCACCACCCGCGCGGTGGTGGCCTGCAGATCGAGCAACGTGCGGATTGCGTCACTGGCCCGCCCTTTGGCGAGGGCCTCCATGTAGTTGCCCGCCAGAATTAGCGTCACGATCGTCGCGGCGGCCTCGTAGTACACGTGCACCGTTCCCTCCGGCAGCACGCTCGGCAGAAACGTCGCCACGACCGAGTAGCCGTACGCCGCCGTGGTCCCGATCATCACGAGTGTGTTCATGTCGGGGGCGCCGTTCTTGAGGGCGGGCCATCCGTGCTTGTAGAAGTAGAGGCCGGGACCAAACTGAACGACCGACGCAAGGGCGAAGAGCACGTAGTAGAGCGTCTGCGTGGACACCTGGTCGGTGATCCAGGCCTCCATGGCCGGCACGTGCATGAAGCCCATTTCCAGGACGAAGACCGGCAGGGCGAAGGCAAGCGCCCAGACGAACCGGCGCTTCATGGACCGCTGTTCGTCTTCGCGGGCCTGCCGTTCCACGTCGGTGCGGTCGTCGGCTCCATCAGTGCCCACCACGTCGTAGCCCGCCTCCCGGATGGCCACGGTAAAGTCGGCGGGCTCGGCCGCCCCCGGCACGTAGCGCACCGTCGCGCGATCAGTCGCCAGGTTGACGGTTGCCTCGGCCACACCGCTCACGGCTTCGAGGGCGTCTTCCACCCGGGACACACAGGAAGCGCAGCTCATGCCCTGGACCGTCAGGGTCGACTCCGTGGTGCGGACCTCGTACCCACTGTCCTCGACGGCCGTCACAAGGGGCCGCACGCCGACCCAGGAGGGGTCGACGGACACATTCGCTCGCTCGGTGGCAACATTCACGGAGGCGTCGATCACGCCGTCCGTTGCCTCAAGCGCGTCCTCGACACGACTCGCGCAGGACGCACAGGACATCCCCTCTACCGGGAGCGTGACACGCCCCTCTCCCCCTCGCGTCAGCACCGCCTCGTCCTTCTGGCCGTCCGACGGCGGGACGGAACAGGACTCCTTCCCCCCGGGCACCTCGTCGCCCGATACCATCGCGTTCTGTGAGGTCGGTTCGGTCTCTGTCGTGGAATCGCTCATGGACGTGTGCCCGGCTTGAATGAAACAGAACAAGATACTTTTCGCCCACACTTCCCCCCTCGACACCACCACGTTTGGCTACCCCTCACGTCATAGCTCTTTCTTCAGCAATCCCATAATTTCGTCGTAGGTCTCTTCCGCGTCCTCCTCGTCCCCGGAACGGAGGGCATCGGTCACGCACGTTTCCAGATGGTTGCGTGTAATCCGTCGTCCTACCGACTTCAGGGCCTTCTGGACGGAATGAATCTGGTCGAGAATGTCGCCGCAGTAGCGGTCCTCGTCGACCATCCGCTGGAGACCACGGATTTGGCCTTCAATTCGGCGCAGGCGCGAACGAATCTCGTCTTGATCGGCGTCACTGACGGGCATCACAGAATCGGTTGGTGCAGGGAAATCGAAACGTCTTCGCTAAAGCAGGGCCGTGAGCCCGTACCCGGCCTCTTCGAGTGCGGTGGCAATCGTTTCTTCTGAATCGTTCGAAGAATCGAGGGACCCTCAACGGACCCAATCTCAATGTCCTGGACCGTACCCTTCCTCAAGGCCCTCCAATGCTTCCTGAACTACGTCCATCCAATGGTCGCAGTGCATGCCGTCGACGGAAAGGGTCTTCTGCTGTATCTTGCCCATGGCGCGAGGAACTTGATGGAAGGGATGTCGACTGGTGACGGGGTACCCCCTACCCCTACTCGCGCTCGAATGTTCCACGGAGTCGGGTATGCCCTCTACGCGAGAAATCGGCACTCCACGCCCGGCGTCCCGAACCTGAAGATTCCATCTCCATTGGAGAAGCAGTCCTTTCCCGTAGACGAACTTCCCGGCTGATGCGCGTCTTCGCCATTGCTCTTTCGCTGTGCCTCCTTGCCCCAACCGCCGACGGGCAAACGATTTGGTCACGCCCCTACACGCCAAATCAAGTTGCCGTCGAGGCGTTGACCCCCTACGCCACGGATGATGCCGGTCTTCTGTCGGGAGGGACGTTTTTCTCGGGGACCTTCTCGCTGAACGACAATCTGGAACTGGCCACCGAGCTTCCCGTGGCGCGGTACGGGGCGCCGTCGAGCGGCTCCTCCTCCACGACGGCCCTCGGCAATCCGTACGTGGGAATTGGCTTCAGCAGCACCCGGACGCCGCTTCTCTTCGAACTTGGGGCCCGGATTCCCGTAGCCGAGCCCGGCGACGCGGTCCGAGTCGCGGAAAACGTAGACGTCGGGCGAACCACAGCTTTCCGCCCCGAAGAATTTGTCCTATCCGGCCTCCTGAACGGCCGTTTTCCCCTTGGACGCTCGTCGACGGTTCGACTGCGAGCCGGATTGGCCTACGCCTCTCAGTCTCGTCCCACGGAGACGCGTCGGGACTGGCGCCTGCACTACGACGCCCAGCTGTGGCGCGACGGCGACCGCCTCATCACCGGCTTTAGCTTTGCGGGCCGGGCGACCGTCTCGGACCCCGGCGGGACGCAACACCACGCGGTCCTCTCCTTCATGGGAAACTGGAATCGCGTGCAACCGGGCGTGATCGCCGGCGTCTCCCTCAACGATCTCGTTCAGGAGGGCACCCTTGACGTATTCGGGGGCCTGACCCTCTCGATCACGTACCTTCGGTGAGGCGGCCCGCCGGCGAATCAGTTGTCATCGGCCGCCTGTTCTTCGTCGTCGTCAAGCACAATTTCTTTTCGGAGACGGGCGACGGGGATGCCGAGGTGCTTGCGGTACTTCGACACCGTCCGACGAGCAATCTTGAAGCCCTCCTCTTCGAGAGCATCGGCCAATTCCTGATCGGACATCGGATCGGTCTTGTCCTCGTCGTCCACGATCCGCTGCAGCTCCGCCTTCACCTCCTTGTTTGAGACCTCTTCCCCATCCACCGTCTCCAACCCTTCGGAGAAGAAATACTTGAGTTCGTAGACCCCCCACTCCGTCTGCACGTATTTGCCGTTTACGACGCGGCTCACGGTGGAGATGTCCATCTCAATCATCTCGGCGACGTCCTTGAGGATCATGGGCTTCAGATGCCCTTCTCCGTATTTGAAGAAATCCTCCTGAAGCTGCACGATCGCGTCCATTACCAGCGACATGGTGTGGCGACGCTGGTTGATGGAGTTGATAAACCAGCGGGCCGAATCGAACTTGGACTTGAGGAACTGTCGGGTTTCCTCGTCTACCTCGGCCTTCTTTTCATTCTCCTCGGACTTCTTCTCCGCCTTCAGCTTCTCCAGCATCTTCCGGTAGTGCCGGGAGATGTGAAGGTCAGGGGCATTCCGTCCGTTGAGGGTGATGACGAACTCCCCGTCCACGTACCGGACCGTGAAGTCCGGCGTGATGTAGTTGGTCTCCTCCGAGAACTCTCCCTCCCCCGGTTTCGGATCTAGCCGCCGACGGATCAGATCGAAGGCCGACTTGAGCTCGCGATCCGAAACGTCGAGACGCTTTTCGAGCTTGTCGAAATGCTTCATCGTGAAGGCCTCGTACTCCTCCTCCAGCATCTCAATGGCAATCTGCCGTCCCTCCACATCCTCGTTCATCCGATACAGCTGGAGGAGCAAGCACTCCTGGAGGTCTCGGGCGGCGATGCCGGCCGGGTCCAGGGATTGCACCTTCTTGAGAACCTCTTCGACCTCTTCTTCGGACACCTCAACACCCTGATTGAAGAGGATGTCGTCGATGATGGAGTCCGTCTCCCGACGCAGATAGCCATCCTCGTCGATCGATCCGATAATCTGGTCCGCAATCAGCGTTTCGGTCTCCCCCAGATTGAGGAACGAAATCTGGTCCTGCAGTTGCTCGGCAAGGGTCTTGTCCGCCGGCATGGGCCGGTCGCGGTCCTCTTCGTCTACGTTATAGCCCGGGCTGTTGTACCCGTACATGTCGTCGGTATTGTTGAGGAGGTCCTCAACGTCAAACTCGTCGTCGTCCTCATCGGTCTCAAGCTCGTTCTCCATTTCCTCGGCGGTCGCGTCGAGCTCGTCTTCCTCTCGCTGTTCTTCCTCGTCGAGCCCTTCCTCCAACAACGGATTCTCTTCGAGCTCGTCCTTGATGCGCTGATCCAGATCCAGCGTGTTGAGTTGCAGCAGCTTGATATACTGGATCTGCTGAGGCGATAGCTTCTGCTTCAGCTCCTGTTCTTGCTTAAGTTCGAGCATAAGAGCCGGGCCAATTTGGAAACAGAAACGGACGCAGGACCAACTGCTGTGCTCATCGAACTTTGGACCGAGTAAACACCAAGGAACGGAGCACGCAGGAAAAACGACAGTGCCTGCGGCAAGATTCATTCCGCAAGTCACATTTTCCTATGCAGATGGTGGACGGATGTTTACTGAAGCCAAGGAGCAATTGCGATTACATCGATTCACAACCAACCATACGTGACACACATAAGCCCCACACATGAAACCCTCGTCCGATTGCCTGCTTGAATCAACGCCCATCTTCTGACTTTCCCTGTGACCGTCCTCCTCAGTCCATGAGCGACGCCCGCTCCGACGCCCTCACGCCCAACGCCAACCGTTCCGAAACCGACGTCGAGAAGCTTCTCCGCCCCCAGTCGCTCGACGAGTTTATCGGGCAGGAAAAAATCAAGGAGAACCTGAACGTCTTCATGACGGCCGCGCTGCAGCGGGGGGAGACGCTCGACCACGTTCTGCTCTCGGGTCCTCCCGGCCTGGGCAAGACAACCCTAGCCCACATCATTGCCAACGAGATGGAAGCCCGCATCCGCACGTCCAGCGGCCCGGTGCTCGAACAGCCCGCCGACATTGCGGGCGTGCTCACAAACCTGGAGGAAGGAGATCTTCTATTTATCGACGAGATTCACCGCCTCAGTCCGGTCGTGGAGGAGTACCTCTACTCGGCGATGGAGGACTACCGCATCGATATCGTCATCGATCAGGGACCGAACGCCCGTACCGTGCAGATCGACCTGCCGGCCTTTACGATGGTCGGGGCCACAACCCGAAAGGGATTACTCACGGCGCCGCTCCGCGCCCGCTTCGGGATCGACTTTCGGTACGACTACTACTCGGCAGAGGTGCTACAGAAGATCACGCAGCGGTCGGCGCGCATCCTGGAGGTAGACGCCACTGAGGAGGGGGCCTACGAGATTGCGCGGCGGAGCCGGGGTACCCCGCGTGTGGCAAACCGGTTGCTGCGTCGCACCCGCGACTTTGCGGAGGTGGAGGGGGACGGCGAAATCACCAAGGACATTGCCGACCGAGCCCTCAATGCGCTCGACGTGGACGAGGCGGGCCTCGACGACATGGACACCCGTATTCTTCTCACCCTCATCGACAATTTCGACGGCGGGCCCACCGGCCTGAAGAACCTTGCGGTATCGGTGGGAGAGGAGGCCGGAACGCTCGAAGAAGTATACGAGCCCTACCTCATACAAGAAGGCTTCATGGAACGAACCCCTCGGGGCCGGGTCGCCCTGCAACGAGCCTACGATCACTTCGACCGCACGTCTCCCCGATCCGAGGCGAATCTCTTCGATCAGGACGGCTCCCGTTCGTCGGCCAGCACAGACTCCTGAGATCCCTCTGTAACAGATCTGCTCACCCGGGCCTCTCCACCATTCTGACCGGAACCGCAGATTCTACGGAGGCTATGACAAAAGCGGTTTTCTCAAGCCCTCCGCACGACTCTCTTCATCTGTTTCGGCTCTTTCCACATATGCCCTACGTCGTTGCCGAGCCCTGTATCAACTGCAAGTATACCGATTGCGTTGAGGTCTGCCCCGTCGATTGTTTCTATGAGGGCCCAAACTTTCTAACCATCCAACCGGACGAATGCATCGACTGTAACGCCTGCGTCCCCGTCTGTCCCGTGGAGGCGATTTACCCGGAAGATCAGCTTCCGGAGGAGTGGGAGCACTACACGCAGTGGAACGAGTATCTCTCCAATCAGTGGCGAGAGCTTGGCTACAACATCACTGAAAAAACGCCGCCCCTCGAAGACGCAGAGGAGTGGGAGGAGAAAGAGAAGTCGGAGGAGGACATCCTGACCTGGGACGTGTAGGCGGGCTTTGTCCCAGTCGCTTGTGCTGGGCGTCCCCCAGTGCCGACGCCGACGACCCATCCCCTTTTTTCCTTCCCGGGTTCCCCCGGACGGGAATGACCGTCGTCCGCTACGTTCCTCCGCCCCACCGCTGCGACTTCGTCGAGGGGAATTCTCTTGAACGGACGGCGTGATAACAACTGATCCCCGGTGCATGTCTTCGGACCAACGGTTTAAGCTCTTCTCGGACCCGGTCCACGGGTTCATTTCGGTGCCCAAAAATTTGATCATGGACCTCATTCAAACGCCCGAGGTCCAGCGCCTGCGGCGAATCCGTCAGCTTGGGGTCGGGCACCTCGTTTTTCCCGGGGCCGAGCACACTCGTTTCAACCACGCGCTCGGGGCCATGGCGCTGATGCAGGACGCGCTCACGAGCCTCTCGGAGAAGGGAACGCCCATCTCTCCGGAGGAGCAGACGGCCGCGCTGGCCGCCGCGCTGCTCCACGACGTGGGGCACGGGGCCTTCTCTCACACACTGGAGCACCAGTTGATCTCGGACTTCGAGCACGAAGACATGAGTCGCGTGCTGCTGGTTCGTCTCAACGAGCGGCTCGACGGCGCCCTCGACCGTACGCTCCAAATCTTTGACGACACCTACGACCGTCCCTTTTTTCACCAGCTCGTGTCGAGCCAGCTCGACATGGATCGGCTTGATTACCTCCGGCGAGACTCCTTCTACACGGGGGTGGCGGAAGGGGAGGTGGGCGTGCAGCGTCTCATCAAGACCATGCGCGTACACCCCCTCGACGGGGACGCCGACTCGGAGGTTATGCTGGAGGCGAAGGGCATCTACGCCGTCGAAAATTTCCTCATCTCCCGGCGACTCATGTACTGGCAGGTCTACCTCCACAAGACCGTCTTGGCCGGCGACGAGCTCCTGCGCGGTATTCTCCGCCGTGCCCAGGAACTCGTTCGGGGCCCTCGGACGCCGGACTGGCTCGCCCGAGGCTCCCGGGCCCTTCTCTTTTTCCTGCGGCACGAGGTGCACGCCGACCAGATCGACACCCCGGAGGTGCGCGACCACTATCTACAACTCGATGACACCGATATCCTCTTCAGCCTCAAGCAGTGGATGAACGGGGACGATCCGGTTCTCGCCGATCTCTGCCGTCGCTTCATCAACCGCGTATTTTTTCGCGTCACCTTTCTTCCCCGCGAGCCCAACGCCCCCCAACTCGAACAATGGCGACAGCAGGTGGCCGATTGGCTGGTAGCCCAGAATCTCGTTCCCCGGTCGGAGGCCTGGGACGCAGCACGGCACTACCTGACCGTGGGGACATCCCGGCACACCACTTATGATAGCAATCGAGAAATGATTGCCATCCTCGACCGGGAAGAAAACGTCCGTGAACTGTCCGAAATGGCCGATACAGCGGCAATTTCCGAGCTCACGAACTTCGTGGTGAAGCCGTACGTCTGCTATCCGAAACCCGTGTCCATCGACGTCGACGCCGTTCCGGAAGGGTAAATCCATCCCCAACTGACGCTCCCATTTTTGCCGTCCCCCTCCCCTTCCGTCTTCGCTTCGGGCCTCCTCCCACAGGCGCATCAGGAGTATCCCCCGCGTGAGAGTGAGTACCCAGTATCGTCGTCCAGCACGGCACGGCACAGCATTCGTCCATTCATCGCAGTAGCGGGCCGTCTCGTCGATGTAGGCGCATCTCTCCCCACAGAATGGCGTAGGGTCCAATGAGCTTTTGCGTCCTCGGGCCCCTGCAACCCTCAAGCGAATGGACGTGTCTACTTTGTTCGCCCCGTCAACTGGGAGCCCCCGTTGACCCACTCTTGACCTTTCGCCGTCCTGTAATGATTCCGCGGTGCCGAGTGTGATGAGCCTCTGGGCTCATCCCGGTGCCCCCTGCCCACCATGACTGCTTTCGAATGCTTCGAACAACAGGTGAACGAGTATCAGAATCAGGTATACGGATTTGCCTGTTCCCTGCTGCGCGATGATGTCACCGCCGAGGACATCACGCAGGACGTATTTATCAAGCTGTGGGAGCACCGCGACGAGGTCGATCACGACCGGGCGCTGCCCTGGCTCATGCGGGTTACTCGCAACGCCTGCATCGACCAGTTGCGGCGGCGGCAGACCCGCCAGCGCACGATGATCGTTGACACGGAGGGGCTCTCCCGAGCCGAAAGCTCTCGTCCGCGCCCCGACACAACCACGGAGATCGCCGACTTCGAAGAGCACCTGAACGATGCCCTCGATCAGATCGATGACCCCTACCGTAGCGTGGTGGTCCTCCGTGAAATTCAGGAGTTGAAGTACAAAGAGATTGCCGAGGCACTCGATATGCCCCTCAATACCGTGAAGGTCTACATCCACCGCGGACGCAAAAAACTACGCACCCAACTGACCAACCGCCTCGACTATGCACCGGCCTGACCCCTCTCCCTCGTACCCGTGGACGGATGCCCACGTGGAAGCATACCTCGGCAATACCCTTTCCCCCTCCGAACGGGCTCACTTTGAGGCCCAGTTGCGAACCTCTCCGCACTGCCACCGCCCTCACCAGCACGATCCTCGGCCACGCATCGCCGTGCACGAATAATGCGAGGGGGACGCGGGGCGATGGGTGAAACGCCTCGATTGCATTCCCTCATGACTTCCCTTCTGATGGACCTGGAGGACCTTCCGGATTCTACAGGGACTTTGCGGACCGAACGGGGCTCCGACACCGGTTAGCACGGCCTAATCCGTTCTCCGTTCAAGTTCTTGCTCCTTCGGCGTGATCGTGGAGCCTTCTCTTCCGGGATGGGCGCACAGTTTGGGCGACCTGACTGAGTAATCCGCGCCCACATGAGGCCGATTCATTCAGTTGTGCCCTTTCTCGTGGAATGAGTCTTTTGCGCCAAAACACATTCAGGGAGCGATCCCGTGGCCTTTTCATTTCGACTCTCCCCGGTGGCCCCTTTCAAAGACAACGGTTCCTCATCCGACGCAAATACCGAAGCCCAAGCGTCCTATGAGGGGGTGCCATCCCGGTATATCCGCCCCGCCGATCTGCGCGGCGCCGTTCAACTTGCGACTGACGGCACCCGGGAGGCAACGCGCCTCGTCGGGGGTCTGCACGCGGCCGTTCAGTTCGTCATTCGGTCGGGGACACCCACCGGCCGGTCGCGGACCACTGGGCTCACCGGCTGGATCTACCAGACTGTCCGGCAAACCACGGAGGTCCCCGGCACAGTACAGCCCGGGCGCTGCGGGGCGAGCGGGTCCTCGGGCCCGCCCGGAACCAGACACCGAGGCGCGCCAACGGCTCGTTTCGGACCCCGTTTCGCGACTCATCCTCGTTACCCGCAGCGTGGGCGGCCTGGAGGAAAACCCACTCCCTGCTCGTGCCCGGCTAGGTTCGGGGTTGTGGTCTTTCAGTCACTGCTCCTAACTTTGGGGCCCCCGTTGGCCGAATACGAAACCACTGCTTCTTCCCCGCGGGGCTACTGCCTGGGAGCATGGCTTGCGACTTTGTCCACACCAGGTTTTCTGGATTCCCTACTGATTCCCTCACGTCTTAGTACTTGCCGCATACATTTCACCGCCTATGGACACGATTATCGAGCCCTTCCGCATCAAATCTGTCGAGCCCATCCGCATGACCTCGCGGGGCGAACGTGAGAAGCTCATCCGGGAGGCGCATTACAACCTGTTCAACCTGCACGCGGACGATGTTATCATCGACCTCCTCACCGATTCCGGCACCTCGGCGATGAGTGCCGCGCAGTGGGCGGGTCTAATGCAGGGCGACGAGAGCTACGCGGGGTCTCCCTCCTACTTTCGCTTCGAAGAGGCCGTCAAGGACCTGATGCCGTTCGAGCACATCATTCCCACCCACCAGGGCCGGGCCGCGGAGCGTATCCTCATGGGCATCGTGGCCGGTCCCGACGCCAAAATTCCAAGCAATACGCACTTCGACACCACCCGTGCAAACATCGAGGCCACGGGGGCCGAGGCGATAGACCTAGTCATTGAAGAAGGCCTCAACCCGGATTTAGACCATCCCTTCAAGGGGAACCTCGACCTCGACCGGCTGGAAGATGTGCTCGCAGACGAAAGCACCCATGTGCCTGTCGTCATGCTTACCGTGACGAACAACTCAGGGGGCGGCCAGCCCGTGTCTATGGAAAACCTGAAGGGGGTAAAAACACTTTGCGACAAACACGACGTTCCCCTCATCCTCGACGCCTGCCGCTTCGCCGAGAACGCCTACTTTATTAAGCAGCGCGAGGAGGGGTACGCGGACAAATCGGTGAAGGCCATCGTTCGCGAGATGTTTTCGCACGCGGACGGAATGACGATGAGTGCAAAGAAAGACGCGCTGGTTAACATCGGCGGTTGGCTCGCCCTCGACGACGAAGAATGGGCGCGGGAAGCCCGCAATCAGCTCATTCTCACCGAGGGATTCCCGACGTACGGCGGCCTCGCGGGCCGAGACCTGGAAGCAATCGCCGTGGGCCTCCAGGAGATTGTCGATGAGGACTACCTCGAATACCGCATGGCCTCCACCCGCTACCTCGGGGAAGCGCTTACCGACATTGGCGTGCCCATTGTGGAGCCGGTGGGGGGCCACGCCGTGTACGTGAACGCAAAGAAACTCCTCCCCCACATCCCTCCCCTCGAGTATCCGGGACAATCCCTCGCCGTAGCCCTGTACACGACCGGGGGCATCCGGGGCGTGGAGATCGGGTCCGTTATGTTTGGTCGACAGCCCGACGGGTCCGAAGAACCGGCGTCCCTCGAACTGGTGCGCCTCGCCATTCCCCGCCGCGTCTATACCCAGAGCCACATCGACTACGTGATTGAGTGCTTCGAAGAGGTGTACGATCGGCGCCACGAACTGGCCGGCTACGAAATTACCGAGGAGCCGCCACAGCTTCGTCACTTCACGGCGCACTTCCAACCACTGGTTCCCGACAGTGTGCATAAACGGACCGCCACAGAGACGCGACCGTGATCGATTGCTGTCGGACATCCGGCAGCCCCCGAATCGCTCTATTGACGGCCCGTGCCTACTTCTCGTACAGGACGCTTTCATTTGGAGACTCAGCCGGGAGGAATCGACCATCCGGACCTTGAGTAGGGATAGCGGCTGGCAGTCGGACAGTGGTCGACTTCGTCACCGTGCGACACGGAGGTAAATCCTCTAGACGTTCCCCTGGTACGCCCGTGGAGTCGTCACTAAACAGATAAACACGCAGGAAAATCCCGACGATCTCCAGATTTGCCATCGTCGATCCAGGATATCTGAGATGTTCAACCTCGATCCAAGGTTTGACTGAGAATCCTCGCTTCAGGCACATTTGCCCAAACGCCCGCTACCCCATCGTTTTGTCGTGGCAGTCCCTTCTCTCAGACGGAGGCCAATCCGGCTACACTTCTTCAAGCAATCCACGAGGCGCTGGCAACACTTCCCCGTTCATCTTTCTGTTCATCGTGCTTCGGGAACGCCCGGACCTGGTATTCCTCTCGCCCCGCCGGAATAACCGTCTCAATGGCTCACTCCCAACACCACTTTCGGTTTTGTTTTGAATTGTAAGACCACCTTCAAGCGATCGACTCAGTCCGTTCTTGGGTACCACTCGACGGGGCTCGGCATCCGAACTAGATTCACTACGTCGGTGAGAAAGCTTCCTCGGCCGTAGCCGAAAGCAGGCCTTCCCTCCTCGTCTTGTCGTGCGTTCTAGTTCCATCTTTGCACCCAAGAATCAGGACAAACAGACGTCTGGTCGTACTGAAAAACCTACAGCGGATCTGAGGGCGTTGATTTTTTCCGTCTGTGCCACTATTTAATGTACCCAGATCTATTATGTACGAATTCTCGCCAAGGATACCTAAACCGATGAGCCTCAAAATCCGGCTTTCTCTCCTGCTTCTGGTCCCTGCACTCCTTACAGTCGGTTGCAGTGCCTCGAACGAAGCGACCGTCTCCTACGACTCCGCGGAAGACAGAATGACAATTGAGACTCGCTCTTATAAAGTCTCAACGATATCCGGATCAAGCTATGGCAGTCAGAGCACAATTGACGTACGAGCAGTTACTCAATGCCAGGGACAAGGCTGTAGCCCC
>PXTG01000052.1 GCA_003023365.1 Bacteroidetes bacterium QH_7_62_13
CGATCTGGCAGAACAGGTCCGCCAGACGACCAAGGAGTTTCGACCCCAGGCGGAGGAGAAGGGCATCGACTTCCGGATCGATACGTCGTCCTCAACGCCACGAGTGGAGGCCGATCCCGGGGGACTGCAGATTGTACTGCAGAATCTCCTGTCGAATGCGCTCAAGTATACCGGGGAGGGGGGAACGGTTCGGGTCCGGACTGTTCGGGAGCAATACGGGGTCCTCTTGGAGGTCGAGGACACCGGCATCGGCATGGATCCGGATCGGGTTGAGTCGCTCTTCGAACCGTTCCGACAGGCTTCCGAAGGACTCGACCGAGAATATGAAGGCAGCGGGGTCGGGCTGGCGGTGACCAAAAAGGCAGTAGACGGAATGGGGGGGAACCTTTCCGTCGAAACTAAGAAGGGCGAAGGGAGCGCATTTAGGGTCCGTTTGCCACGGAGCGAATCTCCCACTTCCAACGGCCAAATCGATGCGGAGGAAGACAGTGCAGCCCCGCTTTCTTCGGACGAGGTCGCACAGTGACCTGCTGGCGTCGATCAGACATGCTCGTTTGCTACCTAGCGTTCGCGGACCTCGGGAGTACGGTCTCCATACGACAACCGATAGAGCCTTCTGCTTCACGACTGAGTTGCTGCTCCGCTAATGAGAATTAAAGCTTCGCGCCGCCTCAGGCTGGGCGTCAGGTCCAGCCTTCCTCGTCGGCCTCGAACGGAGCTCGCGACCCGAACCGAAAGTGCGTCACAAATATCCGATCGTCTGCGCTCAGAGGCATGAATGCGTCAAATCTTCCATCACGCTCATGACTCCCTGGACTCTTGCCGGTAATTGGGGCCATCTCGCCTACCTAACGGTTTTCGGTCTTGCGACCATCGGCTGCTTGGCCGGCGCCTGGCGCGCGAGAGGGATCGATCGGTCCGGAATCCGTACAGGCCTTGTCGGGCTCTTCGGAACGAGTGCCCTATGGGCCGGGGCAAGCGTATGTATGCTGCTTGCTCCGACCATCCACCTGAAGACGCTTTTCTATCAGGTTGCCCTTGCTGTCGGGTTCGGAAGCGTGTGGGCCTGGCTCTGGTTCTGTTCCGCCTACAGTGGACGCACGCTGCACCGCAACAAGACAGCCCGGTGGATGGCCGGGACTGTGGTTGCCCTAATCACCGTGGTGAAGCTGACCAACGGCTGGCACAGCCTGTACTTTACCCCCGATCAAAGCGCCATTCCCTTTCCTCACCTACACGTAAACGAGCACGTTCTGTACTGGATTACCACCTCGGCGTCTTACACCGTGGCAGGAGTCGGCTTTTTCATGTTGGTCGACCCTCTGCGCAGAATCGAAGTGGGCACCGGACAGCTAGCGGGGGTGTTTGGGCTCATGGTTCTTCCGGCTGGGGCAAACGTCGCCGGGTACGCCACCCCCTGGTTGCTGGACCTCAGCCACGAACCGATTGGGGTTGCCGCCTTTGCCCTTGGGGTGCTATACGTCTACGATGATCGGTTTGAAGACGTAGGCCAGACCGTCCGGTACGAGAAGCCAGTTCTGGTCCTTTCCGAGGATGACCGTATTCGAAACTACAACGAGCGGGCTGCGCGGCTTTTTCCGTCTCTGCAGCGGTCGGATATCATCGGGAGGCCAGTCGGGGAGGCGGTGCCGAATCTCGAAGAGGTCCTCTCCGAACCAGGGACGTTGAATCTGCCGGATAAGGAGAGCAAACTCCTGGAGCATAGCACGGAAGCAGCCCACAATGAATCTCCCCGGTACTTTCGGCCCACCCAAATTCCGCTCCAGTCCCGGCGTGGATCGATGGTGATCCTCACCGACGTGACCGAGTTGGAGCGCAGGCGACGAATCCGAGAGGCTCGCTTGAATACGCTCTTCGAGCAGTCCCCGGACATGGTTGACATCCATGACTTGGAGGGAAACATCCTCCGGGCCAACCCTCGGTTTTTTGAGGAGACGGGTTACCAAGAGAGCGACCTCCCAGAGATGAAAGTGTGGGACTTCGACGACGCGATCGACCCGGAGGCGGCGACCAAGATCTGGGACGAGATGGAGGTTGGCGACCGGCGACGCCTTGAGGGCACCTACCGACGAAAAGACGGAACCACCTTTCCGGTTGAGATCCACATTCGTCGGCTTCGTCTGGACGGTGAAGACCGGTTCATGGTCATCAGTCGCGACATCAGTGAGCGGAAGCGGGCGGAACGGGCACTACAGAAGGAGCGGGACCGGCTGCAGACCCTATTCGAGAGTCTCCCTACGCCGGTCGTGCGGTACCGATTAACCGACGAGGCGACGACGATTACGGACGCGAACCCAGCGTTCGAAGAAACATTCGGCCATACAGAGGACGAGGTTGAGGGACAGAAACTTAACACCCTTCTGGTGCCCGAAAAGCATCACGAAGAAGCTCTTGAAATCGACCAGCGAGCCGTCAGGGACGGTCCAGTCGAGCGGGAGGTTCAGCGCGTTACTGCGGACGGCCTCCGTGACTTTCAGGTCCAGGTAACGGGGCGCCAGCAAAATGGACAGGGCCACGCGGAAGTCTACGCCATTTATACCGACATTACTCAGCAGAAGGTACAGGAACAAAAGCTGCGCCGAACGAAGAGTCAGTACCAGGCGCTGGTTGAGAACTTTCCGGAGGGGGGCGTATTCCTCTTCGACGAGACCTCGCAATATACGCTCGCTGGAGGGCAAGCGCTGAGTGAGGTCGGACTTACCCCGTCAGATGTCGAGGGAAGCACGCCGCACGACTTGTTTCCGGTGGAAATTGCCGAAGAGTTGAGCCAATACTACCGTCGAGCGCTGGCCGGTGAGCGGCACGTGTTTGAACAAAAACACCGGGGCAACCACTACCGTATCCGCACGCTTCCGGTGCGGGACGAGTCCGGGGCCGTTATCTCCGGAATGGCCGTCTCCCAAAACATCACCGAGCAAAAACAGCGGGTGCGCCGGTTAGAGCGGCTAGAGCAAGTGATCGAGAATCTCCCGGTCGGGGTATTCCGGACAAAGGAGTCCGGAGAAATCGTGGACATGAATGAGAAGGTGCGGGAAATGTGCGCCATTCCAGCGGGAACGGGTCGGGGGCTCAACGCACGATCTTTATATGTAGACTCGACGAAACGAGAAGAGCTTCTAGACCAGCTACGACAAGAGGGAAAAGTAGAAGGGATGCCGGTCGCGATTGAAACGCTCGAGGGCGAACGGCGATGGGGACAGGTAACAGCAACCCTCATTGAGAAGGATGGCGAACGCTATCTGGACGGAATCGTCCGGGACGTTACCGAACAGCGGCGACGGAAGAGAAAGTTGGAGCGGCAGAACGACCTCTTCGAACGGGCGCAGGAGATTGCCAGCGTCGGGGCCTGGGAGTACGACATTCGAAAAGGGGAGCTCCGTCTCACCGACCAGGCGTACCGAAATCACGGCCTTGATCCAAGCGAAGCCATGACGCTGGAGCGAAGCCATGCGCTCTATCACCCTGAGCACCGTTCGGACGCCCAGGAAGCGTTCCGGCGAGCCGTTGAGGACGGGGAGTCGTACGACCTCGAAGCTCGCCTAACCACCGAAGATGGAGATGAGCGCTGGATTCGAATCCGGGGGGAGCCGCAGCTGGAGGAGGGGGACATTGTTCGTGTTCGGGGGACCCTGCAGGACATTACGGAGCGGAAACGGCGAGAACAAGCCCTGCGTGACCGGCGGAATAAAATCGAGGGCCTGTACGAGACCGCTAATCGTTTGTTGAAAGCCTCCGACGAAGATGAGGTGGCCGAGAGACTGGTCCGACTCATCAGAGAGACCCTTGGGTACCGGGGCGTCTCGGTCCGGCTTGTTCAGGATGGGATGCTAGTCGTGAAGCAGGTGGCGAAGACGACATTCGACTTCATGCCCGAGCGGCCGGACTTTCCCGTAGACGGGGAGAGTGCCGTGGCAGACACGTTCCGGACCGGAGATACCCTCATCGTCGAAGATTTGGGGGAAGCGGACATTGATGACCCCAACGACTACGGCGACCTTCGATCGGTCGTCGTGGTGCCGATGGGAGACCACGGAACCCTTGCCGTTGCTTCTCCGAAGCCCGGAGCCATTGGGGCCTTCGACCGACACATGATTGAGGTGCTTGGCACCTACGGAACCGTCGCGCTGGATCGACTCGGACGAGAGCAGGATCTCCGAACGGCGATGGAGAGTGCGGAGGCAGCCAACCGGGCTAAATCGGCCTTCCTCGCCAACATGAGTCACGAAATCCGAACCCCGCTGACGTCGATTATCGGCTTTGCCGACGCCCTCGGGGACGAGATCGAGGTCCTGCAGGACTGCCCCGACGAGACCGACCTCTCAACTTTGTCGCGGTTTTCGACCCTCATTGAGCAGGGGGGAACCCGCCTCATGAACACCCTCGACGGCGTGCTCAACCTCTCGAAGCTCGAGGCCGGGAAAATGGAATTGGATCTGCAATCGGTCAACCTTTCCGATCAGGCCCAACGAGTCGCCGAAGAACTCCGGCCGCAGGCGGAGGAGAAGGGCCTTCGGCTGCGGGTCGAGACGGGCGACGCTGTAACCTACGCCAGGGCCGATGCCGGTGGCGTACAGATCATTCTGCAGAACCTCCTGTCCAACGCGGTCAAGTACACGGACGCCGGGGGGACCGTGTGGGTGCGCACCTACCGGGAAGAGGACCAGGCTGTTTTAGAGGTAGAAGATACCGGCATCGGAATGTCTCCGGAGGTTGCCGAGCAAGTCTTCGAGCCGTTTCGGCAGGCCACCGAGGGTACCCGGCGAGAGTACGAAGGCACGGGTGTGGGACTTGCGGTCACAAGAAAAGCCACAGAGCAGATGGGAGGAGCCCTAGAACTCGATACAGAGGAGGGAGAGGGGAGCCGGTTCGCGTGCCGATGCACCCATCCCGATCACGCCGGCACGAGCTATGCCTTCCTTGTCCTTGCTGTCGCGAACGTCACGAGAGATGCCGTCCATTTTATGAGTTTGATGTTGACCGAGCGGGACGGCACTGAGTAGGATGCGCCTGGGTGATTGCGGAGATCAGTATTTTGTCGGTGGGGTTGTGCAGGCCATCAGTACGTATC
>PXTG01000053.1 GCA_003023365.1 Bacteroidetes bacterium QH_7_62_13
GTGGCCAACATTTCCCAGACCATGCCCGTCGAGCAGTTGGATGAGGGCGAGACGACGGTCGGGGTCCTGCCCTTTTATCACATCTACGGGATGACGATCATCCTGAGCATGGCGCTTCGTTGCGGGGCGACGGTCGTGACGATGCCGCGGTTTGACCTGGAAGACTTCTGTGGGCTCGTCGAAGAACACGGAATTGAGAGTGGCTATCTTGTCCCCCCGATCATTCTGGGGCTCTCCAAGTCCCCGGTCGTGGACGAGTATGACATGTCGAGCCTCGACTCCGTTACCAGTGGCGCAGCCCCCCTCGGCAAAGAGGTCGCGGATACCTGTGCCGACCGCCTCGGGTGCGTGGTGAAGCAGGGCTACGGGCTCACCGAAACGAGCCCTGTTACGCACCTGACGGCGCGGGATACCGACGATCCGGCGGTCGATTCGGTAGGCCACGCCGTCCCCAACACGGAGTTCCGGGTCGTGGAGGTGGAGACCCGGGAGGAGGTGGACGCCGGGGACCGGGGAGAACTATTGATTCGCGGGCCGCAGGTGATGGCAGGGTACCTGAACCGGCCCGATGCGACCGACGAGGCCATTGATGAGGACGGCTGGCTTCACACCGGAGACATTGCGACGGTGGACCAGGAGGGAAGGGTGTATATCGTCGACCGCGTAAAGGAGCTCATCAAGTACAAAGGACATCAGGTTGCCCCCGCAGAGCTGGAAGCCTTGCTGCAGTCCCACGAGAAGATAGCAGATGCAGCGGTCATCCCGAGCCCGGACGAAGAGGCCGGAGAGGTGCCGAAGGCATTCGTCGTCCCGGCGCCTGGGAATGACGACCTCACGGCGGCACAGGTGATGGGTCATGTGGCCCAGCGGGTGGCGCCGCAAAAGAAGGTTCGTCGCGTTGCGTTCACTGAAGAGATCCCCAAGACGGCCTCGGGGAAAATCCTGCGCCGCAAGCTCGTAGAACGAGAACGTGCTGAAGCCGAGTAATGCGATGATCGTCTGCCGGGAGAGAGGCGCGGGGATGCCTACTGTACGAGGTATCCACTCCGTCCTAGAGGGCATCGAAGCGCCATCCCTCCGCCGACAGTGTATCTAGTATTGTCTCCAGGGCCGGGGGGGTCACGTTCTCACAGATTGGGTTGTCGTGGAGGACGACGACGGAGCCGGGGCGAATGTGATTGAGAACAAAGGAGGAGACCCGTGAGGCAGTGGCGGTTTGCAGAAAGTCCCCGGGCATCACATCCCACATCACCATTCGTTGATTCTCGGCGGCGCACCACTGCCGGAGGAATCCGGTCGGGTGGCCGTAGGGGGGGCGAAGGGCACGAACGGGGCCGCCCGTGAGATCGCGGAGGATGCGGGTCGTTTCGTTCAGTTCGTCGGCGAGTTCCGCGTGCGGGGTGGACCACGGATCCACGTGGCTGTAGGTGTGGTTCCCGATCCGGTGTCCCTCGGCCACGAGGGCGCGCACCAGGTCGGGATGGTTCCGGGCGTGTCGCCCGACAAGAAAGTGCGTTGCCTGTGCCTCGTATTCGGCCAGCACGTCAATCAAGTCCTCCGTCAGCTCCGAGGTGGGGCCGTCGTCGAACGTGAGGTAGGCGGTGGGGGCTTCCGCGTCCACACGCCATAGCATGTCGGGGAAGAAGCGGTGGAACGGGCGAACCAGGTGGGTTGCCATGTACGGAACGAGCAGACGCATACCTGGGAGCGGAGGGACAGTCTTAGGGGAGGAATCGTCGGCGGGACGAATCGCTACGGAGTGAAAGTCGCACTCCGCCGGCGGATTTCGCTGGGCTTCATTGAAAGCGAGGAGGGGGGGCAGGTCTAGCAATGCAGGCGAGCGTCCTTCATTTTAACTCGCGTCCTTTCCATTCGACGGCGCCGAATGAGCCGAGTAGGCCGACGATGGGGACAGCCACCAACAGCAACAGTTCGGTAGGCACGGCCGACCTGGACAGGTTCCCCTGCCCAAAGTGGCGAGTTGCGGGGACGGCGAGAAGGGCATCGGCCCCCATCTTCCCGAGGAAGGCGACGAGGGTGGGCTGCCGCCAGGTCGGAATGAACAGAGCGACGACGGCCGCGACGAGCAAGACGGCGTGCGCGCTCCATAGCCCGACGACCAGTGCACGGGGCAGGGCGAACGGATAGCGGAGTCCCATGTGAGCCCATCGGGCCTGCTGCTTGATGTATTCAGAGAAAGAAGGAGCGGGCTCAGTACATACGCAGGCATCCGGATCGGAATTGAACGAAACCTGCCGGTCGGTCTCGTAGGCCACGTGTTGGAGCAACATTTCGTCTTGCGCGGCTCCGTCCGGGGCCTCCGTGCGGGCGTCAATCACCTCACGACGGTAGGCCACGTTGGCACTGTTGCAGAAGGTGGGAAGGCCGAGGCCCAGGGTTCCTGCCCCGTAGGCCACGAGACCCATGAGTTCGAGGGCCTGGAGGCGTGGGAGGAAACGATTGTCGTGCGTGTACTGAACCGGCCCGGCGACGAATGGGGTTTCCGGTGTACATCGCTTTACCATCGACCGAACCCATCCCGACGGGACGGTGCAGTCTGCGTCCGTCGTGAGGATGACGTCGCCATCGGCGGCCGAGACGCCTCTAGCTACCACGGCGGGTTTGTGGCCCCCGGGGCGGTCTTTTGACGCGTCCATCTCTACCAAACGAACCGAGACCTCTGGCCGAGACGACGCGTGACCGGCGGGCTGACGTTCTTTGACCCGCGCGGCCGTTCCGTCGGTCGAGCGGTCGTTCACCACGATGATTTCGTACCGGTCGGTCGGATATTTACAAGAACGGAGGCTTTCAAGACAGGCGTCGATGCCGTTGGCCTCGTTGCGGGCCGGGACGACGACGGAGACGGACGGCCAGGAGTCAGGGCTGGGGGGGGACGACGTTTGTCGTACGCGAACGAAGCCGAGTGCGGCGGCGGCCACCTGCAAGACGTAGCCGACGACGACAACCGCAAGAATGATGAGCACGAACGTGGGCACGAGGGAAACCGAAGACGGGTGAGTACCTATTGAGGGAGATTGACGGATTACTGCTGACGGGGCGAGACCGGTACCTGTGTCTCAGCCTTACCGGAAATGTCCGGAACGTGGAGGCGTGTGAGGAACGGAATGCCGAGCAAAGCAGGCACGAGAATGTTCAGGACGAAAAGCACCAAGGCGGCATTGAGGCCTGCCGCGGCCCCTACGCCCAGCTGTTGAAAGAAAAAGGCTGCGCTTCCCTCCCGGATGCCGAGGTCCAAGAGGGTCAGAGAGGGGATGAGGTACTTCGCGTAAAACGTGAGGCCCGCACCGGCGGCGAGTAGTACCCACGAGGAAGAGGGAGTGAAGGCCATTCCCAGGCATACGAGTTGGGTGGCGAAGACAAAGTAGCGAGCGATGCTTCCCCCAATCACCCGCATCCCGTGATCTCTTGAGTAGCGTTTGAAGAGAGCCGTCCGGTCGGTGATATTCGTCCGCTTCGGCAGTAGCCACTGAACGCACCGGTGGACCCGGGTGGGCACGAGAATCAGAGTGATCAAACTGAGGCTAGTCCCGAGCCCGATCGTCGCAGCGGCCAACCACGGGGAAGAGAGGGGAAGGACGCCCTTCATAAACGCCCAGCTGAGTGCTAGGAGGCCAACGGTCACCCCAACCGCCATGTCCACCATTCTTTGGGTGAACACGGTCAGTGAGATAGACCATCGATCCCCCCGAGAGAGGGACAATGCCCGGCCTGCGTACTCCCCTGTGCGCGCGGGGGTCCAGAATCCGAGGGCGATGCCACTCAGCACGGCTCCGGCAAGGGAGGAGAGGGACACACGGTCAACGACGGGAGTGAGCAATTGCTTCCATACCCACCCATCCAGAATGAGATTAAGCGGCGTCAGCAGAAGGGCGACGCCGACCCAGACCCAGTGAGCATCGTTGAGGGAGTCCGCCAGGGTAGTCGGGTCAACTGTCACTCCCAGGGCCACCAGCACGCTTGCAGTGAGAAGAGACTTGAGACCGAGACGCAACCAGCGGGGCACGGCGAGCGAGCCGGTGATGAGTGGGATTGGGTGAGTTCTGATGCTGATTCCCTCAGGAATACAACCTGAAAAATTCGACGAGAGGACTCACCGCACATTCTCGGAGGAATGATGCGGCGGACGGAGGGCCTGCAACGTGCGGACCAGTGAAAACCGAACGGCGGAGATTCCCGCAGGGCTGATCCCTACAGCCAGTTCGAGGTCTTGGCGGCGGGGCATGGCAATCCGGAGGCCCGTCGAGACTGAAGGACGGAGGGGACGCGTCGACTCATTCGGGGAAGGCGGGTTCTCAAACGAGAGTGTCGTGGAAAACTGGTTGCCAACGTCGTCGTAGCTCCCGGCTAGATGTCCTCCCACATGTCCCTCGAGTGTGAGCAGCTCTTCGTAGTGTAAGAGGGGAAATCGATAAAGTACACTGGCTAGGAGACGGTCGGGAGCAACGAAGCGACCGCGGGGCCAGCCTGGACTTACGGCTCCCCCAATCGTTGGAAGCATGTAGACCGGCACAGGAGCAGTGCCTCGATTGACGGTCAGCGTGGACGAGAGCCGTGTGGCGAAACGGTGCACGCCGCCGAGCGGGACATACCCGTAGGCATCGATTTCCACCTGATCGAAGTGAAGCCCTGCGTCGTCGAGCGGAACGTACCGGTTCCAGGTCCCCTGAAGTAAGACGCCTCGTGTGGTGACCGCTGGTTGGTCGCGAGTGTCATATTGGAGGTCAACGCCGAGCCGTGCACCCGTCTTTGCGCTATTCGGAAGGGGAAGAGGAGCAGAAACCGCTGTGCCCGTCGATGGGGCGTCAACGTCCTGAACGCGATGGTATTCGACTGTGATCTGAGGCTGGACGAGCACCCGATCGAGCCACGTTTGGCCCACCCGAACGCGGGCACGCAGAGACGAGCGCTCCAAGACGGCCCGATCAGACGGCGGCCCCAACCAGTGCCGGTTGGTGTGAAGCGCCCGCGCATCAACCAGGACATATTGATTCGCCAGCTGTGGATTGGCACTGGCGAACGAGGCGGTGGCCACTTGTTCGTGTTGGGCAGGTGCCGCGGTGAACAACCACTGATCGTGCTTTCGGGCAAGGTTGTGCACGACGAGACCGGCTCCGATGCCCGGTCCCACTCGTGGCGTCCAGAAGTCAGCCGGATAGACGCGAACGTTTATTCCCTGATCATTCGGGGTTCCGGGAAACTCCGGTTGGGCCGCAGCGGGAGATAGGCTCCCGGCGAGAAGTTGTACAAGCAGCAGGGGAAGCCATACGCGGCGCGGCCAGGCTGGCAATGTTGTACAAATTGTCGTGTGCATCCGTGGACATCGACGCCTATCTTTCAAAAACGACAACGGGATTGTTGCTTCGTCGTGCAAATCCAGTATAACCGACACGAACACCACAATCATCCTAAATCTCCATGCGAATTCTCGTGATCGGAAGCGGGGGGCGGGAGCATGCCCTCGTCAAAGCCCTCGCCCACAGTTCGACGGCTTCTGCGCTTTTTGCCGCGCCGGGCAATCCGGGCACTGCCCAGTTGGGGACCAATGTCGATATCGCCTCGGACGATCTTGACGGATTGGTTACGTTCGCCGAAAGAGAAGATATTGACCTGACGATTGTCGGTCCGGAGCAACCCCTGGTCGAGGGCATCGTCGACCGGTTCGAGGATGCAGGCCTGCGTATCATCGGTCCCTCGGCCGAAGCTGCTCGGCTGGAGGGGAGTAAGGCCTTCGCCAACCAATTTATGAACCGCCACGAGATCCCGACGGCTAGCTTCCGGGTCTTCGAGCATGACGAATACAATGAAGCCGTTCATTACATCGAGGAGGTGGGGGCCCCAATCGTCGTGAAGGCAGATGGACTGGCGGCGGGGAAAGGAGCCTTCGTGTGCTCGACGGTGGAAGAAGCCCGCGACGCCCTGGACGAGATTGTGAAGGAGCGGGCTTTTGGAACAGCGGGTGACAAGGTTGTCGTCGAAGAACGGATGGTTGGAGAAGAGGTAAGCGTCCTGGCGCTGACCGACGGGTCCCATTACGTCTTGCTCACGCCGTCTCAGGACCACAAGCCAATTGGGGAGGGGGGCACTGGGCCGAACACGGGCGGAATGGGGGCTTTTGCACCGGCCCCGATTGTCGACGGGTCCTTGCTTACACGCATTTGCCGTGAGATCATAGAGCCAACCCTCCAGGGCATGCAGACTGAAGGTACGCCGTACCGGGGGGTGTTGTACTGCGGCCTCATGATTACCCCCGACGGCCCGAAGGTTGTAGAGTACAATTGTCGGCTGGGCGATCCGGAGGCGCAGGTCGTGTTGCCTCTCGTGGAAAGTGATTTGGTGGAGGTGTTCGATTCGTTGGCCGATGGGGCACTTGAGACGGGATCGCTTCGTGCTGCGTCCGGGGCCGCCGCCTGCGTCGTTTTGGCGTCGGGGGGGTATCCGATCCAGTACGACACCGGCTACGACATTACCGGTGTCGAAGAGGCTGAGGCCCGCTCGAATACATCCGTCATCCACGCGGGGACTCGACGGCGGGAGGATGGAAGCCTCGTGACCGACGGGGGGCGTGTCCTCGGAATCACGGCACGGGGCGCAGAGCTTGGGACGGCAATCAATCGGGCCTATCAGGCCGTTGATCTCGTCGATTTCAGTGGAAAGACCCATCGCTCGGACATCGGCGAGAAGGGACTGGCCCACTCGTCTGATTCGTGACAATTTTCCCCTACTCTCCCCTATTGGAAAAACACGGGTCGTCTCGCTAGGGAGTAACGCATCAACGTCATGCCTGGGATGTTCACTGGCCGATTTACGGCCGTGGTTTTCTTGATTTTAGGCGTCGCCGTTGAGGAAACGGTGTGGGCGCAGGACGAACCTGCCCCGACGGTCGTGGCCCGGTTTGAGGAGGCAACGGCACTCTCCATCGACCCGACGGGCCGCCTCTACGTTGCTGACGCCGGGGCCGACGTGGTCCGGATCATGGGGCGAGATGGGACGGAACGTGCGGTGCTCGGGGGAGCCGGCACACGGGCTGGGCAGTTCGATCGGCCCGCCGACGTGGACCCGACCAACGGACAGACCCTCTGGGTGGCCGACGCCGGAAACGGACGCGTCCAGCGCTTTTCAGAGGAGGGGCTGTACCTTGAGGCCCTCCCGGTTGGTCCTGCATTCCGTGAGGGCCGGGACCAACGTGCGTTGGATGATGGACGAGACGGGGCTACCGTACGAGGAGCGGGACGCCCCGTTGCGGTTGCTAGCACCAGTGGCGACGAGACCTTTGTCCTCGACGGCCGAGAGGACGCCGTGCTGAAGTGGGATGACCAGCGGCGTCCGGAGCGCGTTCTCGGGGCTAGAGGCCAGCCTGGCAGAACCCTCGAACGTCCGGTAGCCCTCGCCCTCGATGGAACCCGTCGCCTTTACGTGGCAGACCAAGCTGCCGGGGCAGTTTTTGCGTTTGATCTCTTTGGTTCGTTGATGAAGCGCCTTCCTATTTCTCATCTTCCGGACCTTCGAGCACTTACCATCCACCGGAAACGCCTTTGGATCGTCTGTAGCGGGCGGGTGTACGTGTGGGCGCCACGGCGGGGCGTGACTACTGTACACGAGGTGGATCTCTCAGCCCCACTGGTGGATGCGGCTCGTCGAGGGGACGACGTGTTCTTGCTGACGGAACGGCACCTGTATCGCCGTCCTTCCTGGTAAGGGTGGGCCCGTTTGATGCTCTCTCTCCCTTTCTATGCTTTGGACCGCTTGCGTTCAGCTCGTTCTCAATGGCCGTCCGCCTTCTCCTCATCTGTGCGGTTGGGGGCATCCTCCTCGCTGAAGGTGTAGCGGCACAGGACTCAACCCTTGTGCTGGATGACGTTGGCCTTCACCGAGATACCCTCGATACCTTTCAACCGCAACCGTTTCGTCTCCGTCACTCGTTTATTCTCCCGGGAACTGAACGCATCCTCGTAGGATCGACTCGACTTGATACGACGGAATACAGACTCGATCCCCGACAGGGTCGTCTCTGGGTCCGGCGGGAAGACCTCCTCCGAACCCGGGACTCCCTCTTTGCAACCTACCGCACCTTTTCGTTCGATTTTGCGGAGGTGTACCGTCGGCGCCGGCCCGATACGACGGCACCGGATACCGGGACGGTTGATGTCGTCGAGGAAGATGAGAACCGACAGAACCTCGCTTTTTCCCCCTTTGAGGGCATTGACATCGAGCGCAGCGGGTCAATTTCACGGGGCTTTGTTGGGGGGACCAATCGCGACGTGACCGTCGAGTCCGGCCTGCGTATGCAACTCGACGGAGAGGTTGCGGAAGACGTGCACGTTCAGGCACAGCTCACCGACGCGAACACGCCCATTCAGCCGGGAGGGAGTACACAGCGGCTCCGTGAATTCGACCGGGTCTACCTGGGAATTGAGGCCCCCCAGGGACGCGCTCACCTCGGTGATGTTGACGTGAGTCTCGGAACGGGGACGTTTGGGCAATTCGATCAAAAAATTCAGGGGGCGACCCTCAAGAGCAAGGGATTGGGACAGACGTTGGGGCTCGTCGATGGAGACGCTACCGTCATGGGGGCCGTAAGCCGCGGGCGCTATCGAACGCAAGACCTCGAGCCGACCGATGGCGTACAGGGCCCCTACCGACTTCGGGGGGACGACGGTGAGGATCAAATCATCATCGTTGCGGGGTCGGAGCGGGTCTTTCTGGACGGGGAACGCCTCAAACGAGGTCGGTCCAACGACTACGTCATCGACTATTCGCGTGGGGAGATCACCTTCACCTCCCGTCGCTTGATTACCGAGGATCGTCGAATCACCGTCGAGTTTCAGTACTCGACCACCCCTTTCACGCGCACGATCGTGGGGGGGGAAGCCCGGGCTGGAGCGTGGCGGGGGGCGGACGGGGAGCCGCGTGTATCGGTTGGCGCCAGTGTGCTCCGCAAGGCGGACGGCCAGAACTTCCAGTCGGCCTTCGACCTTTCCCGTCAAGACTCGCTGCGCCTGGCCGAGGCCGGGGACGATTCAGCCGTCCAGAGCGGCGCCCGGCGGGTCGAATTCGATCCGGAGGCGCCGTTTGTGCATTACCGACGGGAAGTGGTGACCACCCCGAATGGAGCACGGGACACGGCATTCGTGCCGATCCAGAAGGCACCGGCGCCAGACACGCCCGTCTTCCGTGTTCGCTTCACACGAGTGGGGGCGGGGGAGGGTCGGTACGAACGAGTGGGGCGG
The DNA here is from genome assembly GCA_003023365.1 of Bacteroidetes bacterium QH_7_62_13. Taxonomy (GTDB): domain Bacteria; phylum Bacteroidota; class Rhodothermia; order Rhodothermales; family Salinibacteraceae; genus Salinibacter. The sequence continues at coordinate 9,249 of PXTG01000053.1, forward strand.
CAGGCCAACGGCCGTGTCCACGAATATCGGGGGCCGGGCCGGGGGGCCTACGAACCAGTTCAGCCGCTCCCCGCCCCCCAAAAACAGCGCCTGGTGGACCTCACCGGATCGATCGAGCCCGTCAGTGGGGTTGAGGTGTTCGGTGAGTGGGCCCAGTCGGTGAGCGACGAAAACCGCTTTTCGTCCCTCGACGCAGCGGATGACCGCGATCAGGCCCATGTTGCGGGCGTTCGCCTGCCCGACAGGGAGCTAGACCTCGGAGAATTGTCAACCGCTACCCTTTCAGGGTCGGTGCAGCGTCGAGCCCGTGGTCGAAATTTTGAGTCATTCAACCAAACTCGATCGGTCGAGTACGGTCGGCGGTGGAACTTATCCCGAAGAGGATCCGGGTTACCCCCTGCGCTTCGCGGCACCGAAACCACCGACCAGGCGGAGCTGGCGGTTCAGTGGAAAAACGGATCGGCGATTGAAGTGGGGGGCGGACAACTAACGGTTGGCTCAGATTTCGACGCATGGCGGCACCAGGAGCAGTTTTCGTTGAGCACCGGGAATTGGCCTGAGTTTCAGTTGCGGTCGACCTACGTATCGAGTAGGAACCGTCGGGACGACACGGAGGGGACGTGGCTCCGTCAGCAAGCCACGGTCCGACAGTCGCTGCTGGGAAGCATGTTCACCCCGCGCCTGGAGATCCAACGGGAGCGGCGCCGCCAACAGGCATTGGGAACGGATAGCCTCACCCGAGACGCGTTTTCATTCGTGGAGGTGCGGCCCGGCCTCACCTACGAATCTTCTGCGTTCGAGGCCGACGGAAGTGTCGAGTACCGAACGGAGGACGGGGCAGCCAGGGGAGCATTTCGGAACGCCTCGCAGAGCTGGACGATCGAATCGGAGCTCGAGTACGATCCCGCGCCCCCTTACGCTGCCAGCGTGCGCGGTGCCTACAAGGACCGGTCCGTGTCGGACTTTTTCCGGGTCAATCGCCAGCGCCGAGATACGGAGTCCCTGCTTTTGAACCTTGAGGGACGGACCCGCCCTCTCGACCGGGCCGTGGACCTGAAGCTTTTCTACGACGCGGTCACAAAGCGAACCCCTGTTCTTCAAGAAACCTACATCCGAACCGGATCCAATATCGGGCAGTTCGTCTGGCGGGATGCGAACGACGATGGCGTACAACAGGTGGACGAGTTTGTGCCCGAGACGACCCCGAATGAGGGGGGCTACGTGCAGCGATTTGTGCCTTCTGATTCGTTGGAATCGGTGATTGATTTGCAGGCGCGGACCCGATTTGCTTTGCGGCCCGCTCGCCTGTGGCGGACGCCGGACCGATGGTGGAAGCGCGCGCTCTCGGCGGTGTCGACCCGCACGACGCTGGAGGTGCAGGAGAAGAGTCGTACTTCGAACGTCGCGGAGGTCTATCGCCTAAATTTAGCTCGTTTCCGCCGGCCCGACGTTACGCTCGACGGAACGCTCCGCCTGAAGCAGGAGGTGGAGCTCTTTCGCGACCGACAACTGTTCGGAGTGGAGGGGGGGTGGCGCCAATCACGAACCTTCACGGAGCGGGCGGCGGGGGCGGAACGCTCGTTCCTCAACCGGTGGGAGCTCCAAGGTGAGGTGCGGCCGGTTCAAGCATGGCTGGTCCGGCTTCGCGGCCGGCACGAACGTGATCGGACCCGCAGCGAAGCGTTTACTGACTCGCGGAGTTTCGCCATTCGGACCGTGGCGGTACGACCCAGCTTGTCCTATCAACCCGTGCGCTCACTCACTCTTACCCTCTCGGGGGAATGGGCGGGGAAACGAGACCGGCTGCGCGACCGGCAGGCGCGCATCTTGAGGACGCCGTTTGAATTTGAGTGGAGCCGGGCCGGACGGTTGCGGCTGACGGGGAATGTAGAAGTCGCCCAGGTCAGTCTTAGCGACGGGGCGGTGGGACGGGCCCTGTTTGAGCTTACCGAAGGGCGGGGGGCTGGCACCTCCATGCTCTGGGGGCTGCAAGCACGATATATAATCTCAAACAATCTCCGGGCGTCGCTGAGCTACGACGGCCGGGCCCCCGAAAATGCTTCCGTCGTCCACACCGCTCGGGCGAAGCTGAGTGCGACGTTTTAACTGTCCGGGATATTCCCGAGCAGCTGCGTCGAAAGCATCAGCAGTTGCGGACGGAGCGTGGCGAGTGACCGTTCTCCATCCATGCGGAAGGAGGCACGCCCGACGGCGCTTCTGTGCTGTTTTGGTTACGGAATCGAAAAGAAGGACACGACTCCCGTCTAGACTTTCGCCGCGCCCTTCCTTACCGTTTACACATGCTTCGTCACCTCCTGGTATCGGGACAGGCCTTCCATGCAGGTATCCGACGCTACGTTCGTCGTTACGGACACGGAGACCACCGGAACGTCGCCCGAGGAAAACCGGATCATCGAGATTGGTGCCGTGAAGTGGAACGACGGCACGGTCGTTGATCGCTTCCAGCAGTTGGTCAATCCGCAACGATCCATCCCGGGCCGCATCACCAAGCTTACGGGCATTACGACCGGAATGGTGTTCGAGGCCCCTACGATCGATGATGTACTGCCTGCGTACCTTGACTTCTTGGGAGAGGGCATTTTGACGGCGCACAACCTTTCTTTCGACAAGGACTTTCTCGACGCGGAGCTGGGCCGACTGGGGCGGGATCAAATCCCGAATGAAACGCTCTGCACCGTGCGGTTGGCGCGGCGTCTACTCCCCGGCTTGGATTCGAAAGGCCTGAGCCGGCTCACGCAGTTTTACGACATTGACGTGGACGGGCGGCACCGGGCGTTGGGCGACGCGGAGGCCACCGGCATTGTGCTGCGGCGCTTGCTGAGTCAGCTGGCATTCGAACATGAGATCAAGTCCGTCGAGGGTCTGCTGTCCTTCCAGTATCGTCCGTACCAGAAGGTCCGGTCGGTTCCCAGCAACATTGAAACGATTCGGGAGGAAATACTGCCCGAGGTTCCGGATGAACCCGGCGTATACGCGCTGAAAAACAGCAGTGGCACGTCCCTCTACGTCGGGAAGGCCAAGTGCTTGGCCGATCGGCTCCGCACCCATTTTACGGCTGTCGAGTCGAAGGGGGCCCGCAAACGCAAAATGCTGCAGAAGGTGCGCACGGTTGATTGGGAGACGACCGCGACGGAACTGGAGGCGATTCTTCGGGAGTCTCGCCTTATCAAGACCAAGAAGCCGCGGTACAACCGCGCGCAGCGTCGGTATTACAGTCGTCCCTTTATCCGCCTCGATACCACCCACGAGTACCCGACGATTTCCTGGACCCGAACCCTCACCGATGACGGGGCGGAGTATTACGGCCCGGTTCGAAATACGGACCGCGCGGAAATGGTGGTAGACGTCGCGAGTCGCTTTTATCGGTTGCGTGAATGCGACGACGAACGTCTCCACCTGGGCCAACGCTGCCTCTACGCAGACATGGACCGATGTACGGTGCCGTGCGAGACGGACGATCCGGAGGCGTACGCAGAAGAAGTTGATCGGGTACGGGGGTTCCTTACCGGTCAGGACCGCTCGGTAGTTGACCGTCTCCGCGATCGCATGCAGCAAGCCAGTGAGGACCGGGAGTTTGAGAAGGCGGCCGAATTTCGAGACAGGGTCGAGAGCCTGGAACGCATCCTCGACCGTCAGGCCCTCATGGCCGCCCCCGTGCGTCAACATCACGCGGTCCTCGTTCATCGACCGGACGAGTGTGAGACGGCAAATATCTTGTTCGTGCGGTTCGGTCGGTTTGCCGAATCGATGACGTGTCGCGTGCCGCCTTCACAAGAGCAACGGGCCCGGCTCGCCGACGAGTGTCGACGGCACTTCGATCCGGAAGCGGATTCGCCATCCGACTTTTCGAAACGGGCGACCGACGAACTGCGACTATTATCCCACTGGACCAATGCACATCGAGACGAGCTAAGCGTCGTTCGGTGGACCCCAGAGCGGCCGCCGTCCTCCGTTGTCGACCAAATAGAGCGGATTCTTGCTGACCCTGTCGAGGCTTAATCTGAACGTCGTCTCCTGCGCAGCGGTGAATGTGCTAATTATGAATTACCGATTTGGCGACGTAAGACGGATCTCGGGGCCCCGGTAAATCCGGTACCGATTGGTTTCGGGAACGTAGAATTGGAGTCGGACGGCTCCAGTTGTATCGGGTAGCTGAAGGGTGTCGGCGAAGAGACGAGGAGGGGTGACGGACACTTCGTGTCGTGGGTCCCAGAAGTTATACTTCGCTATCGTTGCGTTCGGGGGAAAGGTTTGCCCGATCGGTGCCACGAGATTCCCACCGGCAGGAGCAGTACGCGGGAGGGAGGTCTCGAGATAGGCTCTGATCTGGGCGAAGACTTGTGTCCCTAAAATCCGATCGCCCTTTCTCATGGTACACACCCCCAAGTGAGAGAAGCTGCGGCGTAAAATATTTTTCCGGTGCGGAGGACTTTCCATCCATTGTGTGATGATGGTATCGGCAAGTGCTTCTGGATGAATTGCCATTCGGCCCGTACGACTCCAGAGGTTTTCCCCAGCTCCACCGATCAGGCGGCGATGATGCTTAGCCACGCGATCGCCCGGCAACTCGCCATCCGGGTTCTCGTGACGCATGAAGTCGCGTCTCAACATGTCTCGGCTGTGCGCGCAGGCAATCCGGCGCAATCGCTCCTCGGGAATCAGCGCGGTCAATCCCCGTTGTCTGCGCTCCTGGTTCGTCCGCGTAATAATCCCCTCGCTCACTGAGCGGAGGGTGTCGAATCGATTGAACCGCGGAGAACCGGATTGGGCAAGAAAAGGGTTCGTTGCCAGCCACGCCGATAGAGATGCGGCGAGTAGAAGACAGACACCCAGTAAAGCGAACGAGGAAAAGAGCCGCGAGACTAAAAGGGGGCGTTGGGTCATTGCGTGTGAGAAGTTATCCCCTACCGATGAGTGCTGTAGCATTCCGCGCCTGGAAGAGGGTTCCCGACACGTCTGCGGGGAGGCACTGGATATGAAATCTTCTCAGTGTTGGAAACCAGGCGGAGGCTCGGTGTTCACATATGTGTTTCAACATAAATATTTTGGTGCTAGCTGACCGATGGGACACGTACTCCGGTACCGAATTAAACAGTCATCTCCCTTTGAGGATCAGGCGCAGGAGGCAATGCTGAATCTCTTCGTAGCGTCCGCCCACGTGCGGCGTCGTGTGGAGTCGGCGTGTGAGGAGTTCGACCTCCAGTTCAGTCATCACAACGTGCTAAGAATTCTACGGGGGGCTCATCCGGAGGGCCATCCTCGCTGCGAAATCGCCGAGCGAATGTTGGACTCCTCGCCCGACCTTACCCGATTGATCGACAAGCTGGTCGACCGAGGCCTTGTTGAGCGGTCTCGGAGTCAAGAGGATCGACGGATGACGATTCACACGATTACCGACGACGGAATCGCCCTGCTTAACGAACTCGATCCCAAGATCAGAGAGGTTCAAAAGTGGTTCGACAAACGCGTTTCGGACCGGGACCTGGCCCATCTTTCGCGGATCTGCGAGGGGATCTATGGGGAGTATGGAGACGGAGAGTAACGCCGCTCTATTTGTGAAAATGCGTGTTGAAACAAATATTGTTGCAACAAGCCCAGGCCTCCCGAGTCAAACCTCTTGCATTCACGATGAGAGTGTTGCGGAAGCCCAATCAATACATTCCCGCCAACCTGTTAACAGCTACCCACGATTTCTATGAGTGACTTCGATAGCCGCGACCAGGAACTGAACGACATGATCCTCCAGGGGAAAATATTGGAGGCATTTGAGGAGTTCTACGCCGACGACGTTGTCATGGAGGAGGAAGGTGACGAACGAGTCGGCAAAGAAGCCAATCGAGAATATGAAGAGCAGTTTGTGAACTCACTCGAAGAGTTTCACGACGCCGAGATCCGTTCCCGAGCCGTCGACGAGGAAAATAATGTGACTCTTTCGGAGTGGCACAACGAAATGACCCTGGAAGGAGTGGGTCGAGTTGAGCAGCAGCAAGTCTCGGTGCGCACCTGGAACGACGACGGCCAGATCACCAGCGAGAAATTTTACAAGCTCGGCTAGGGCAACCGAATGGGGAGGGGGAGACCCCTCTCCTATTCTGTGTCTAATCTAAACTCGACATTCGTGCCCATTGAATTCCGTCGACGAATCGGTCCGTCCGCGGAATGAATACCGTGTCTCATCCTGTTTCCCCACGGAGAACTGCCGCATCGCGCTCCGGAATGGACGGGTTGACCTGTATTCCCGTGCTTCGTTCGAAACCCGCCTCAACACTCGTGCGCGGTTCGATGCGAAGGCTCCAGTGAAGGTGTGGGGCGTCGGACCCGTAGTCTAGAGCTGTGCGAACGTAGAAGTTGTAATCGGGGTCGTCGAGTCGGTCCTGTAATCGGGAAATGGCTTCCTTGAGAATCGCGGCGAGGGCGGTAGATTCGTCTTCTGTCAGACGCCCGAATTCAGGCTCGTGAGTCCGGGG
>PXTG01000054.1 GCA_003023365.1 Bacteroidetes bacterium QH_7_62_13
CCACGCTCCACCCTCTACTCTCCACCCTCCAATCAACGCCCGAACATCCAATCGCCTTCGGAACCGGGAACATTGCCCGACTGAGGTCGTCTGAGGAAGTGGACTTGGCAGAAAAAACCCGCCGTCCGGCGAGCGTTCTTTCACGTATGAACGTGCATTCCTCGGCGACCGAGGAGTGAAGATTGAAAAACACATGGGGATGACACGGCTTCGACGCGTAGTAAGCGTGCAGCGGACTGTCCTGCCGAGCATCCTGATACGCTCGTAAAACCTGTCAGGAACTCGCAACTGCGGACGACTATTCGTACGCGATGGCGGCGTAACAGCCCCCATCTGTCCTGCGTCGCTCCTGACCCTTGGGGAGCGTAGGACATCGACAAAAAGGGTGTAGTCGCCGCGTTCTCCGGCTGAGGACGTGTTGGCGAACCTCAATCAGCCTTTGCGCCGCCCTGGCCTCGTGGATGGGCAGACGGGAGGCGTAAGTACCTAATGCATCCGCTATGCAGGTAGAGGTTCGACCTGTACGGCTACGCGGACCCGGGTTCGACTCCCGGCATCTCCACAACGCTTTTCTCCTACCCCCCGTAGGCCCATCGGTTTACGGGGGTTTTCTTTTTGCCCGTCACTACTCATACCCGAACGAGCCGCGATGTTGCGGCGGCTGGGACGCCCAGCTTCGCTAGCCGTTCGGGACTACGCTCGGGTCTTCACTGGGGAGTGAATGGTGATTCATGACGCTCTGCCCGAGGAGGTTGTGAAGCTCCACGTTCCAAGTGCCGGCCCCCTTGCGAAGCTGAAGTGGCACCATCTCTCCGTCATCGAGATGCAGGAACAGATTGACATCGTCGAGGACGGCCCGCCATTTCACCCGATCGATGCGCTCGATCGGAACGACGCGCCGGTACCGTCCCCGCCAGGTCCACCCCCGAATGCAAACGTGCTCCTCGTGGAGAAACGCCCGCCCGAACCAGAGCATCCGGTGGGGGAGACGGCAACGATTCGACAACAGCGGTGCTTCGTCGGCCAAAGACATGGGAGGAGACCTGCTGATCCGTCGGAGAGCGTTTGTTGCGCGGGATACCATCGCGTAAGGGACGTGCCACAGTTCTATCAGGTGGCCTGGACGGCCCGGAGTTCAGCGTCCGGTAGGGGCTCGTAGAGAGAACCCGGGCTGCGTCCCCGCATGGCCCGGGCAAGGGCCTGTGCGAGGGAAGTGAGCACTAAACGGACCCGCACATTGCGCTCCGTGAGGTGCAACGCTTCCTCCACGAGGGTGACCATTGTCTCAAGATCGGCGTCGGGCAAGTTGCGGCAGAAGCGGGCGACCGCCTCGGCCTGGTCCACGTTCACCAGGGACGCCTCGTCCCCCATCGTCCGGTACAGCATAAGGTCGCGGACCCACCGCAGCATGAGCCGCAGAACACCCTTCACCTGCTCGCGCCCCTGGCCCGCAATCTCCTGAATGCAACTCGTCAGGGATTCAACCTTCTGCGTGTAGGCGGCCCGAAAGTAATCCAGCACGAGCTCGCGGCTTGTCATGAGCGCGTCGTTCTGAGCAAGGTCGAGCGCGTGGCTGTAGGACCCGTCGGCCATTCGTGCCAGCATTGCCGCCGCGTCCGCATCCACGCCCTCCCGTTCGACAAGGGCGGTTTCGATCGACTCGGGCAAAAGGGGGTCGAACCGCAGGCGCTGGCACCGCGAGACGATGGTGGGCAGCAGTTGCTCGGGCCGATTCGTCGTAAGCAGAAAGACTGTTTGCGGCGGAGGCTCCTCCAATAGCTTCAGAAAGGCGTTGGCCGCCGTCTCATTCATGTACTCCACGTCGGTCACCAGCGCGACCTTGTACGCCCCCTCCCCCGGTCGAAAACTCATGGGCCGGAGCAGGTCGTCCTGTACCCGATCAATGTGGTACATGACCTGCTTGTTCGAGGTCTCCGACGGGTCGGAGAGGGACGGGCGCCGGACGAAGTCGACGGCGGCGTACGGGTTCTCCCCGAGACGCTGGATGCGCTCGGCCACGTCGCCCTCGTCGGTTCCCTTCGGATACGGAAAGAGAACGTGCACGTCGGGGTGCACCATGCGCCGCGTCTTCTGACAGGCCCGGCACTCGTCGCAGGCCTCGGTCGTCTGCTCGGTGCACTGCAGGGCCCGGGCCATTTCCAGGGCGACGGCCCGCTTGCCTACCCCTTCCGGCCCGTGAAAGAGGTACGCGTGCGCCACCCGTTCCTGCTGCAGGGCGCGTCGCAGGGTTTCCACGACCCGCTCTTGATCGAGAATCGACTGCCAGGCCATGAACGGAACACCGGTGTCGGACGACTGCTGAATTGCTTCGGAAGAAAGGTAGGGGTTAGCGCGAACGGTGACAAGTCCCACGTCCCCTTCACGCCCCGTCCGTGCCGCGACGACGGTGCCGGTTGCGATGCAGTCAGTTCGTTTCGATTCAGGAAGTTTCAACAAAGTGGTCAGGTCTCCGACGCGTCGGCCCTTGAGAGGAACGGCGGACCAGGGTCCTCGTATCCATCGTCCGTATGCACTCGTCCAGGCCGATCGGATTGACGGTCGGCCTTGGTTGATCGAATGAAGCCTTTTGTTTCGCATGTCCGAGCCTACTTCCGAGGACCCCACAACCCAGGATGCCCCCGCGCAGCCCGGCGAGGTGGAACTCAACAGCGTGGAGCCCGACCCCATTGGCCCCTCGGGCGATGGGGATCCAGGCTTCGTCGAACTGCCCGTGGTCGAAAACACCAACAAGAACAAACGCGGCCAACGACCGGAATGGCTGCGGGTCTCCCTCCCCCAGGGTGAATCCTACAACGAGGTGCGCGAGACCGTAGAGGACCACGACCTGCATACGGTCTGCGAGAGCGCCAACTGCCCCAACATGGGCGAATGCTGGAGCCGCGGTACGGCGACGTTCATGATCCTGGGGAACGTCTGCACCCGCTCCTGTGGCTTCTGCGCCGTGAAGACGGGCCAGCCCCAGGACGGCCTCGACTGGGACGAACCGCGCCGCGTCGCCGATGCGGTCGATAAGATGGATCTCGACCACGCGGTCATCACCAGCGTGAACCGTGACGAGCGCGAAGACGGCGGGGCCCCCATCTTCGCCGAGGTCATTGAGCGAGTCCACAACCTGGGCGCCACCTGCGAGGTGCTTACGCCCGACTTCCGGGGCATGCGGGACCCATGCGAGACGGTCTTTGAGGCAGAGCCGGACATCTTTAACCACAACGTGGAAACGGTGCCGAGCCTCTACCGCCGCGTCCGTCCGCAGGCCGACTACGAACGGTCCCTCAAGGTGCTGAAGTGGGCCAAAGAGGAGGGGCTCCGAACCAAAAGCGGCATCATGGTGGGCCTCGGGGAAGAGAAAGAGGAAGTCCTCGACATCATGGACGACTTCGTCGAGATCGGACTCGACGTCATGACGATCGGCCAGTACATGCAGCCCACTGAGCACCACCTTCCGGTCGAGGAGTGGGTCGAGCCCGAGGTCTTTGAGTGGTACAAGCAGGTCGGGGAGGAAAAAGGCATTGAGCACGTCGAGAGCAGCCCCCTTACCCGGTCCTCCTATCACGCCGAGGAGCACGTGTAGGGATCCACGGACGCAGCGATCAGAGGTCAACGTCTCGCTTATCAACGTATCCGTCCCCCTCGTCTGTTACCCGGAGCATTTTCCACGGCCGCTCCGGGTCGTTTAAGAAGCAGAGCACCTCTTTTTCGAGGCCTTCCTGCGCGTCGTGGGCGCAGGCTGCTGCTTCGTCCCACGGCATTTCTGGGGCGTTAAACCAGAGGCTCGTGTACGGCCCATTCTCAACGTTTTCGGCGATCTGGACCGGGACGGGGTTTCCTTCGTGGGTGCCTTCATAGGTGAGGACCAGGGCATCTTCTTTCAGCTCCAGCTCCTCAAAAACCGTTCGGAGCCACTCCAGGGCTTCCTCCTCGGAGCAATCGCGGACGTAGATCTCAATGGTATCGTGGGCCATAGGCACTCAGGATTGAAAAAAGTGAGCAGATAGGAGGCACAATCGCCCCAATGATCCAGTGTGTGTGAAGAGCGTGGGAGCGGGGGAGAAGAGGGTCGTTTTTTCTTTCAGTTCGTTCTTCCCTCTCCCACACTCCCACTCTCCCGTGCTCTCATTCTCTGGATTCAACCAAGGTGTGAAGCAGGGAGCCGGTCGCGACGGCTCGAGTTTCCCCCCACGAACGCTACCGGTGGTCCTCAATACGCAGCGACCGGTCATGACGGGCCGCCTCGTCGGGCCGGTTGGTCGCAACAACCACGAGTCCGCCTCGATCCCGTTGGCGGCTCACGATGGATTCGACCAGGTCTCGACCGGCGGCGTCGAGCATCACCGAGGGCTCATCGAGCAGCAGAACCAGCGGCTCG
>PXTG01000055.1 GCA_003023365.1 Bacteroidetes bacterium QH_7_62_13
CCACAGGACCTACTGACGGGCCTCCCCCTTTCGACGGCCTCTCTCAGTGTAACCGGACGTAATCTTTTCGTGGACACCCCCTTCCGGGGTTTCGATCCCGAAGGTCAGCTCTTCTCGGCCGGATCCAATCTCTACGGATTCACTGGGTTGAATATTCCTTCCACCCGGAGCCTGACCTTTCAGGTTAACCTTCGATACTAGCGTGCTCACTCGATCGATGATTCTCCACCGTAGGACTCACAACAGTCAAGATCCTGCAATGAATACGCTGAAGACGATCACGACCTCGATCCTCGTTGCTGCTCTTCTAGGGATGCTTACCGGGTGTGGGGAGTTTTTGGGTGGAGGAACCAATGACGATCCCAACAAGCTGAGCCGGGATCAGGTGCAAATGGAGGCCCTCTTGCCTCCCATTCTGGTAGAGAGCGGCCAGGCGACCTTTGACGTGGGGTCTTCATTCAGTCGGTACACCCAGCACGTCACCGGTGAGGGGACCTTGGACGAGCAGGAATTTACTCGCCTGAATGGAGCCTGGTCAAGCATCTATCTACGGGCCTTGAACAACGCCGATGTCCTAGTGGAGAAGGCCCGTGAGCAGAATTCCCCGCACTATCTCGGCATTGCCAAGGTCGTCCAGGCCTACAATCTCGGGCTGGCAACGACTACGCTCCTGGATGGAGCTATTCGGGAACTACAGAAAACCCCGTCGGAGTTTTCTACTCCTGGGGACGACGACATCGTCTACGGTGGAGACGAAGATCAGTGGATTCGGTTGGCGAATGCACTCAGGGCGCGGTATGCCATTCACCTGACCAACAAGGGAGCGGTTGATGCGGCGAATAACGCCCTATCGGCCGCTTCGAACGCCATGACGGGCAATGGCGACGACTTTCAGGTCGACTATAATGGAGAGAAGAACCTGAATCCGTACCACACCGGGGCGGTCCTTGCCGCCCAAACCGGGAATCCGTTTCCCATACAGGCGGACCAACTCGTAGACATGATGAATGGGACGACCTACCCGGAGTTTGATCCCCGGCTTCCCAAAATTGCCGACAAGGGAGAGGACGCTAACTACTTTGGAAGTGTGAGTGGAGCACACGCTACCAACCCGGATGGTCCGGACAACAGTTCAACGGTAAATTTCACGTCGAACACTTTTCACTCGAGAGCAGATGCGCCCATCCTCATGATGACGTACGCCGAGCTCAAGTTCATTGAGGCTGAGGCTCAGTTCCTGATTGACAATGGAGGAGATGAGACGGCTACGGGGGCCTCAGCCGACGCCTATCAGGCATACTTGGATGGCATTGAGGCCAACATGGACAAGCTCGGGGTTGATCCTTCGGATCGGGACGATTACCTGACGGCCTCTACCGTCGACGTGGGAGCGAGCAACCTCACCATGGAGCTTATCATGAAGGAAAAGTACAAGGCCCTTTTTCTGAATCCGGAAGTGTTCGTTGATCTCCGACGGTACGACTTCGATTCAAGTATTTTTCGGGATCTGGAACTTCCGGAAAGCCACAACCCCGATCTGAACGGTCAGTGGATTAAGCGCGCTCTGTATCCAAGCACGGAGCTTGAGCGGAATCGCTCCTCTATTCCGGCCGTGAATCCCGAGGATCCAATGTGGTTCATGGAATGAACCCCGGGAAGGCCTGCCGAAATCGAATGCGGATGACGTTAGTGCTCTGCCACCATTTATTGTGCTATTCCCCATGAAATTTACGATCGTATTTCGAAACCTCCTGGTCTTCGCCGGCATCGTATTTCTGGTTACTGGTTGCTTCGACGAAGATAATTTTCTTGCTGATAACGCTGAGCGAACGGGTGATAAGTATCCGGTTGTTGCTGACTACCATCTCGTAGGTGAGCAGGACACATTCCAGGTCGGCGAAACTGTTCGTTTGGATCTTCGATTCTGGTCGGAAGGGACTGTTGCCTCCATCAATCTTTACGACTCATTGGTGGTTGATGGGAGTGGGGTTCGTGCCCAGCAGCAGGTGGATTCAATCGATCCTAGCAATGCGGCCTTTTCCGACTCCACCCAAACCGATTCGCTTATCATCGAATACGACGTACCTTCCTTGTCAGATGATACAACGACTATTGACCTGGACGTAGAGGTTGTGAACGAGAATGGACTCACGGAGACGAATGAAACGGCGGATGCTAGCTTCGCGACGGGAGGCGTCAGCGTAGTCGGCGTCAAGTAAAGCAGGCAGCATTTGAGGAAAGGGGGACCTACTTGGTCCTATGTCGGACATCCGGCAGGGTCTTCCATTTGCTCGTTCTCATGCCTGTACAACTGTGTATTGCTCGGAGATATAAGCGGGTACTATCCGACGCTGGCTCTTCACTTCGAAGCAGTTTGTGCGGATGTGCTCTCCGGTTGTAGTTCCAGTACTGAAAACGAATCTACGGTATGGAATTTCACTACTGGGGTGATTCCTTGCTTTCCGTCCGGTTGTCGATTTTTCACCCGGTAGGACGAAGGTACGGAGCGTTCCTTTTTCTCTTTTTCGCTTTGCTTTTCTTCGCGTCGGAGATTAACGCTCAACCACGCACCGTCGTCGATTTGAAAGACCAGATCCAAACCACATTAGACTCGGTCGAGGGCGATTTTGCGGTGGCCGTCCGCACCCTGGACGACACCACCGAAACGCTGCTCCTGAACGAGCACGAGATGTTTCACGCGGCGAGCACCATGAAGGTGCCGGTCATGGTCGAGCTGTACCGGCAGGCCCACGAGGGACGGTTTAGTCTGGACGACTCCATCGAGGTTAAAAACGAGTTTCGGAGCATCGTGAACGGCAGCCCCTACTCGTTGACCCCCGAGGACGACAGCTACGAGGAGCTCTACGACCACATCGGCGAGAAGCGCTCGATCCGCACGCTGATGCGGGCTATGATTACGGTCAGCAGCAACCTGGCGACCAATATCCTCATCGAAAAAGTGGGGGCGGAGCGGACGACGCAAACCATGCGCGAGTACGGGGCCGACAGCATCCAGGTGCGACGAGGCGTGGAGGATATGAACGCCTACCGGCGGGGCCTCAACAACGAGACCACGGCTCATGATCTCCTCGTCATTCTCGAGCGCATTGCGCGAGGGAATGCCGTGAGTGCGGAGGCCTCCAGCGAGATGATCGACATTCTGAGGGACCAAGAATACAACGACATGATTCCGGCCCGTCTTCCCGATTCGGTGGACGTGGCCCACAAGACGGGCCGGATTACGGGAGTGCGGCACGACGGCGGCATCGTCGTCGTCCCCGACGGCCCGTCGTACGTTCTCGTGCTCCTCTCGAAAAACCTGCGCGACGAGACGGCCGGTATCGCGACCCTGGCCCGCCTCTCCCGCCTCGTCTTCGAAACCGTTACGAACGAGGGATGAGGGCCCACCGGGAGGTTGGAAGCAGGGAGTGAGCGTTATCAGAAGTTCGATTCAATTCCGTTTTGCCCCCGAAAACCCACCGGCCCGTCGGCGTTTGCGCCCCGGCAGAGACCGGGCCGTCCCCGGTTTCAGTCCCGCTTGTTACGACCGCAGCCAGACCCCTTATTCGACATGGATTCTCCTCTCCGCGTTGTTCAGTATGGCCTCGGCCCCATCGGCCAGGAAACGGCCCGCACTGTGCTCGAAAAAGAGCAGATCGGCTCAATGAGCCTCGTTGGGGTCGTCGACATCGACCCCGACAAGGCTGGGCGCGACGTCGCCGCCGTGATCGGGGGGGACGTGGCCTCGACCGGCGTGACCGTATCGGACGACGCCGACGCCGTCCTCGCCGACACGAATCCGGACGTGGTGGTCCACACCACGACCTCCTTCCTCGACGAGGTGGCCGACCAGATGATTCAGTGTGCCCGGGCCGGGGCGCACGTCGTCTCCTCTACCGAGGAGCTGTCCTTTCCCTACGACCGACACCCGGAACTCAGTGAGCGGCTCGACCGCGTGGCCCGGGAGGAGGACGTCGTGATCGTGGGCACGGGCGTCAATCCCGGATACGCGATGGACACGATGCCGCTGACGGCGACGGGGGTGTGCACGGACGTGCGAGGCGTGCACGTCGAGCGCGTCGTGGATGCCGGGGAGCGGCGCCAGCCCCTCCAGGACAAGGTCGGGGCGGGGCTCTCGACCGAGGCCTTCGAGGAGAAAAAGGCCGGCGGCACGTTCGGGCACATCGGCCTCCGCGAGTCGCTCCTCCTGGTGGCCGACGAACTGGGTTGGTCTCTCGACGAGGTGGAGGAGGAGCTCCAGCCCGTACACGCCGACGCACCGGTCGACACGGGCTTTCGGCAGGTGGAGGCCGGCGAGGTGGCGGGCATCCACCACGCCGCGGCCGGTCTCATCGACGGCGAGCGTCCACTTACGCTCGACTTGAAAATGTACGTCGGCGCCGACGCGTCGTACGACGCCGTGGAGGTGGACGGCGATCCGCCCATCGACCTGCGCTTCCGGGGCGGCATCTTCGGCGACACGGCCACGGTCGGCATGCTCGTCAACACCGTGCCGATCGCGGCCGGCGCCCGCCCCGGCCTGCAGACCATGGCGGACCTGCCGGTCCCCCGCGCCTTCGCCTCCCAGCGATCCACGAACTCTGCGCGATGAGACAATTGTGTCGGGGACTGCTCGGTCTCGTCCTCCTGAGCGTCGGGATTGGCCCACAGAACGGGTGGGCGCAGAACGATTCGTCCCCGTCAACGGCGCTTCAGCGGGTTCGGGTCGACGTCACCGGGGCGGACTGGTCGAAGCGGGCCAAGACTGCTTCCGGCCTTCGCATCGAGGAGGCGGTTCGGCTCCGGGCGGAGGCATCGGAGGGCCGGGTAACGATGACCCTCTCGCTTCCGTTTCCCGTCAACGGCGTCGGGCCCCACTGGCGCGCGTCGGTGCCGGAGGGGGGAGCCGTCGACGTCGCCCTGCGCACGAGTCCCGACGGCGCGGCCTGGACGGACTGGGTGAGTCCCTCCCACGAAACGACAATCGTCGGCCCCCAGGACGGCGATCGGCCGCGACCGGCGTACGAGGGCGACACGTCCGGGGGGCTTCTCCTCACCGAGGCCGACACCCGGTACGTACAGGTCCGGCTCACGCTGCGGAGAGGGATCTCGGCCGGGCCGGTGCTCCGCCGGTTCTCGCTGTACGCGGTCGATGCGACGGAGGGCCCCGCCCCGCCGACGGACGTGCGGGGGCCATCGACCGCCAAGACGGCGGTCGACACCGCAAAGCCGCGCGTCTACACCCGCGACGAATGGGGCGCCCAGTCGCCGACTGCCGCCTACCGGTACGCCCGGGCCACGCACCTCGCCATTCACCACACGGCCGCCGCCAGTCACGGAGCGGCCGACACGTGGGACGAGTGCGCCGCGGCCGTGCGGGCCATCCAGGACTTCCACATGGAGACGAACGGGTGGATTGACATTGGCTACAACTACCTCATCTGCCAGACGGGGGACGTCTTTCGGGGTCGCGAAGACGAAAACGACGACCGCGACGTCGTGGGGGCGCACGACGGCTTCAACGAGGGCAGTGTGGGAACGGCGGGGCTCGGCTTTTTTCATCCGCCCGAAAACCAGCGTCCCACGGACGAGTTGGTCGACCGCTTCGCCGACTTGTTTGCGTGGATCGCGTCTGAGCGGAACATTGATCCGGACGGGCGGGACACGTACGCTGGCTACGGAGCCACGTTGCGCACGGTCTATGGCCACCGAGAGGTGAAGAGCACGGCCTGTCCCGGGGACGAGCTGTACGCCGAGCGGTCCGCAATCGTCGATAGCGCGGCCGCCGTGGTGTCGGAGGGGGAGGAAGAGCCAGAGATCACGCGGTTTAGCGAGGTTCGCCCGACGCCGGTCCGGACGGAGGCCCGGTTCGAGGTGCGGCTGGCAACGGGGGCAGTCGTGACCCTTCGGATATACGACCTCCTCGGGCGCCGGATCGCGACTCGGCGCTACGGGCCCCTGTCGGCCGGGACGCACACCCTGTCGGTCCCAACGGCCCGGTGGGCGGCGGGGACCTATGCGTATCGGATCGCGGCGGGCGACCGCACCCAAACCGGCACGATACAGGTGGTGCGGTGAGCAGAGAGGGCACACACACAAAAACCGGGCAGACGCGCTCACCCAAAGGACGCGTCTGCCCGGCCGTACGGAGGCCCCCTCGGGCGCTACAATCCCAGGGGACAGGATGAACCGGTGTTGGTCCATCGCCGCATCAGTCTAATTTCGGCAACAGACGTGCCAGCGGCGCTCAGCCCGGCTTTTGAGCGGCTGTGCAGGGTCAGTGATGAGATGCGGCGTCCGGTACGGCACACACGTGTACGCGTGAGTGAACAGACGCTACCGGAGCAGGCGAGCGTTCCAGAATGCGTCCCAGGGGCCGGAGGGCGTGACTAGGGGCCGGAGGGCGTGACGTGCGCTTCTTCGGCGAGCTCCTGAAGAAACTCCAGCGTCAGGGCGTCGAACCGATCGGGGTGTTCGATCATCGGGGCGTGCCCACACTCGTCGATGAAGTGGAGACGAGCGCTGGGCATCCGTTCCTGAAATTCCTCGGCGACGTCGGGCGGCGTGATGATGTCGTCCTGTCCCCAGATTAGCAGCGTGGGCATGTCCAGCCGCGAGAGTTGCTCGGTGACTGTCTCTTCATCGGCCGACCGCGCAATCTTGAGCAGGCGCAGGGCCCGTGGACGATCGTTGACGATGTTGAACATTTCGTCGACGAGCTCCTCGGTGGCATGGACCGGGTCGTGGAAGGTCATCTCGGTCCGCTCCTTGATGAATTCCCGGTCCTGGCGTTTGAAGAAGGTAGTTCCCATCGTCGTCTCGTAGATGCCGGACGAGCCGGAGAGGACAAGCGCGTCGACGAGGTCGGGGTAGCCCAGCGCGTACAGAAGCGCGATGTGTCCCCCGAGCGAGTTGCCCACCAGGATTGTGCTGTCGAGGTCCATGGTTTCGATAAACCCGTGGACGTGCTCCGTAAGGCGGGGCACGCCGGTGTCCGAAATCGGGAAGTCGTAGACGGGGATAACTGGGGCCATCACCCGGTAGCCGTTTTCCGACAGGCTCTCGATGGTGTCGACCCAGTTGTTCAGGCCGCCCAACATCCCATGCAGGAGCACGATGGGGGGGAGGGGGGAGTCAGTGGGGCCTTCGTCGTTGTACTGAAACTGGCCCGTCTCGTGGACGGGGAACGGAGTTTCGTGCATGAGTGGGGGCTTCGTCAGTGAAAAGCCGGGCGGTTCGGTCCAGATCCGGGTGGCCGTGTATCGGTGGGGTCACGTCCGATCCGGCAAGAAGGGCCGACCAGCAGTCATACGGGAAAGCCTCGTACATTTCCGATGAGCATGTTGCAAGAAACGTACGAGGTCAGTAACATTCAAAGCGTTGTTCTCCCGAAGAGTCGTCGAAGAAGACGCCGTCTCGGGACGGAGTGCCACAAAAGGGACTCCTCCCGGGATCCGCGCGTGGATGGGTGTGCGTGCGACGTGGGAGAAACTGGATACCCGCCATCTAGTACACCTAGAGATACGCCTTACAGGTCCTTTTCGTCCAACGTCTACGTGGTTCATGGAGAAAAAATCACAAAGTCGCGCCACACAGATTGGAGTATGGAGTGCACTAGCTGGGGGAGCACTCGGTTTTACCCTGGGAATGTTGTTTGCCCCGCAGCGGGGGCCGGACACGCGCCGGCGCCTCGCGTATCAGCTCGATCATCTCGCGGCTCAGGCAGAGGGGTTTCTACGCCGCCTCGCGGAATCGGGGCTGGAGGTCGAGCCCAGCCACACCGGCGAGGAGGTTGTGGCCGACGCCAAAGCCCGAGCCGACCACATCCGCGACGACATCGATGCGTTGCTCGAAGAGCTCCGCAAGCAGAGCGAGGCCTCCGCTGAGAACAAGAACACGGAGTAATTTCCTGTTTGGGGGAGCTTTCGGGAGCAATCGGAGGGCTTCTTTCAGCACAGGCCCGCGCCACCGTTCTCACGTCTACTGATCGACCTCAGCCTACATGCCGAATCTTAGCATTCTCTTGTCCCCGGCCGACCGAAAACAACCCGGGGGCAATCCCTTCGCCCCGGATATGTTCGACTATCGAACGTCGGGGACGTTCAACTACTACGACGACCTCAATCCCGAGCGACGGGAGCTCATCGACACATTGCAGAACGTTATCGACGAGGAGGACGAAGACACGCTCTCCGACCTTTTCGGGCTTGAAGGATACGAACTCGAAGAAGCCGTACGAGTCGATTCCGAGATCTACGACGCCCCGCTCATGTCGGCCCTCGACCGGTACAGCCCGGGTGTGATGTACGCCGCCATGGACTTCGCCAATCTTCCCACGGGGGCTCAGCGTCGCCTATTGGAGAACGGTGTGATCCTCTCGGGGATGTTCGGGCTGCTCCGGCCCGACGATCTGATTCCGAACTACCAGCTTGGGATGGACGTCACCATTCCCGACATCGGCCCCGTGAGCGAGTACTGGAGCCCTGTTGTGAGTCCTATTCTCAACGACAGCCTGGAAGGACGTTGGGTGTGGGACTTGCTGCCGGAGGCTCACCGGGCGGCCTGGACCGACGAGCGCACCTATGAGGCCCGGGCCGAGGTCATGTTCGAGTCCGAGGAGGACGGGGAACGCGAACCCATCACGGGCGAGGATCTGGAGGTACATCGCGGCCAGTTCGTCAACTTTATCGTGCAGGAGACCGCCGAAGAGATTGAGGACCTGCGAGAGTGGGCGGAAGAGGAATCCGACGAGTACCACTTCGACGAGGACGCCTCCTCCTACGACGATGACACAAAGACGTGGTCGATCGTGATGGTGGTGGAGTAGTCGCCGTCTCCCCTTCGCTTCCTCTTTCGCTACGGCTTTGAGGGCTCGACGATGGAATCGCCAGTCGTCATTGGTATCGCAGGGGGGTCGGGATCCGGCAAGACCACCGTTCTCCGACAGATCATTCGGGAGTTCGGGCCGGATCCCATCGCCATCCTCGACCACGACGCCTACTACCACGACCTCTCGCACCTCGACCGAGAACAGCGGGCGCAGTTTAATTTTGACCACCCGGACGCGCTGGAGACGGACCTGATGCGCGATCATCTCGATCGGCTCATCTCGGGCGAGCCCATCGAAAAACCGGTGTACGACTTTACCACGCATACGCGGACGGACGAGACCGAGACGGTCGAGCCGCGGCCCGTCATTATCATCGAGGGAATCCTGGTGCTGGCGGAGTCGATCCTTGAGGAACAGATGGACATCAAAATCTACGTGGACGCGGCCGACGACATTCGGCTCATGCGTCGCATCCGCCGGGACATGCAGGAGCGAGAGCGGTCCATCGAAGGCATTCTGCGACAGTACGAGCGGACGGTGCGTCCGATGCATCTGGAGTTTGTGGAGCCGTCGAAACGAGAGGCCGATGTCGTCATCCCGCGAGGCGGGCACAACCACGTCGCCATTCAGATGGTCATGTCGCGCATCCAGGATCTGCTGCCCGGCGTCGGGTACGAGGCATAGAAGAACCTGGTGTTTCCCTCACTCCGTGCCCGACACGAAGAGCCGGACCCCGTGTAGGGTGAGGGTCGGGGCGTGGTGTACCGGGCGGTCGAGATGATCCGCGAGGAGCGAGCCCCATCCGCCCGTCAGCACGGTTTTTGGATCGTCGGGAAGCGTAGCGCCGAGCCGGTCAATCATGCCGCGCACGCCGTCGACGAGCCCCCACGTGATGCCGCTCTGCAGGGCCGTTTGGGTGGAGTGGCCCACCGGATCCTCGGGCAGGTTGAGGGGCACAGTTGGGAGCTGGGCGGTGCCGGACCGAAGCGCCCGCCGGACCAGACCGGGGCCGGCGCCGATCGTGCCGCCCCGATAGATGCCGTCGCGGTGAACGACCTCGCAGGTGACCGCCGTGCCTGCATCGACCACGATCACGCTTCGCGGGGGCGACTCTACTCGACCAAAGTGTACCCATCCGGCTGCGGCCGCCGCGAGCCGATCCGCCCCCAGGGTATTGGGGGTCTCGTAGCCCAGTTCGAACGGGAGAGAGGACGTGGGACTGACGTGTGTGACGGAGGCGTCGGCCAGATCCGAAAGTGCCTCGATCACGGCCGTGGCGGTATCCGGAACGGCAGAGGCCAGGCCAATCTGGTTGATTGAAGCATCGGAGAGAGGGGACGACAAGGCCTCCCGCCAGGCCGGGGGGGGCGGTCGAGACCCGGTGTCTACCGCATCACGGGAGACGGAGAAGACGCGAACGAGCTCGGGTCCCTCAAAGAGACCGCCTTTAACGGCGCTGTTTCCGATGTCGAGGGTCAGCAACATTGCGTCCGGACGTGTGCGAGTGGGAGCAAACCGTTCACGATCGGGACGTTACGTCGGCGGCGTGCAGCGTTTCCGGGCCGTCGGGAGTGTCGAGGCGAAGGGCACCGGTGTCGGTAATGCCCTGAACAACGCCGGAGGCGGTTCGGTCCGCACCGGGGACGTGGAAGGTTTCACGATTGTGGAGGACGGTGAGACGCTCGTGGAAGGCGGGGCGTACGGCCTCGACGCCGCCGGACTGAACAGCGTCGTACCGCTTCTCCAATCGCTCCAGAAGCCGGGAAAAAAGCGAGGCACGGGGCACGGGGCGTCCCGTTGTGAGCCGGAGCGAGGTGGCGGTATCGGCAAGCGGATCGGGAAACTCCGTCTGGTTGACGTTGAGTCCCACGCCCAGCACGACGACGTCGGCGGCGTGCTGGCCCGAAATGGAGGATTCCAACAACATCCCGCACGTCTTCCGTCCCTCCAGGAGCACGTCGTTCGGCCACTTTAGGGCGGTTTGGTACGGCGAGACGAACGGGTCGATGGCCTCGGCCACGGCCACGCTGGCGGCCACGGTGATGAGCCCCAGGCGATCCGCGTCGAGGCTCGGTCGCAGGACGATGGAGAACATCAGATTTTGCCCCTTCCGGGCGTCCCAGGTTCGCCCGTGCCGCCCTCGCCCCTCCGACTGATACTCGGTTACGACTACGCTTCCCTCCCCCGTCCCCGCACGCGCCCACGCGGCCGCCTCCGTGTTCGTGGAGCCAACCGTTTTGAATCCGCGAATCGATTGGCCGAAACGCTCCGTGTCGAGTCGGTTCTGCAAGTCAGTGACGAGAGGGAGGGACATGGGGGCAATAGGAGGAGGCAAAACCGAGCGCGTGGTCGGGGATCAGTGGTGCGTATTTCGTATTGCGTATTTCGTTCGGATGGGACGTGATACGAAATACGGAATACACAATACCGAACGGGGTAACAACGGCATCTCCGACGACCGTTCCTTCATTCTGCCGGGGTGTGCTCGTACCCGTAGAACGCCGAGACGGTACGGAATTGGCGGGGGGAGCGGAAGGGCCCGTGCACCGAGGTCCGCACCCGAGTGACGTGTGGTACCCAGCGTCCGTCTGGTCCTCGTTGCAGGCGAACACTCAACTGGCTGTCCTCCCCAAAAAGCAACACCTGGTCGTCACGCACGAGGACGAGGCCGATGAGGTGGTTGGAGGGTCGGTGAATGAGAAGGCGCGCGAAGCGGACCCCCTGCTCGTCCCCTGTGCTGGAGGAACGGGCTCGCACGCTTAGAACGTGCACCGGTGCTCCGTTTCGGAGCGAGTCGGTCGCCAGGGCGTAGCGGAAGTCCTCCCGGGTACGGGGGTCGACGTACGCCGGCTGGTCCGGTAGAAGTTGAGCGGCAACGTCAGGGGGGCGACCGGCCGGATTGCGGTCCGGGGCCGCCCGGCCGAACAGGCCGCCGTCGCGGAACGTGCCGGCCGAGTCACGCCGCCGGACCGTTCCCGCGGCACCGCCCGACGGGTACCGTACCTCGTACGATCGGACGGCAGCGGTTGTCCCCGCGGGTGTCACCTGCTCGGTTCGCACGTAGCGGGTGACGGCGTACTCGGAGAGCCGGGCGAATGCGGTGTCGAAGGCGGTACGCCGCATGGCCGTGAGTACGGCGAGGGCCGAGTCGCGGTCGGCGGAGGAAGAGAGGGTATCCGAAGGGACGAGGGGCGACGCCGGCCGGGCCCTCTCAGACGTACACCCGGCTCCTCCGAGCACGAGTCCTGTGAGCAGAAGGCCGGACCACAGGGCGTGTAAAAAACGAGCGTGTTTGGTCGGAGACGGATGCATCACTGACCGTCGGTTTATATGTTGGCGTGATTCTGCTCCCGACTCCTTCTTGGATCAGCGCTCACGTTTTACGAATCCAGAATGGGACTCAAGCGGGGACGTATCGCTAGCCCAGAACACGTCAAAAGTTTCGGGCGTGGCCCCAGGCTTCGTGAAGACTTCGGCGTACCGGGGATGATGATGGGGCGGCGGCCGCTTCTCACACGAAATTTCGCTGGAGGTTATGGAGAGTCCGACGCACGATTCGACCTACGACGACGCGTTGTCCGTTGCGGTACGGGCGGCCGAGAGCGGCGCGGAGATCATCCGCGAGCATGCGGGCCGGCTCGACAATGTGCGGGCGAAGGGGATCAACGACTTCGTGACGGCCACCGATGAGGCGGCACAGGCGGCCATCGTAGAGACGCTCCACGACGCGGCGCCCAACGACGAGGTGATCGCCGAAGAAGGCACCGACCTCGACGCCCACGACCCGGCCCCCGAGGCGCGCCGTTGGATTGTGGATCCGCTCGACGGCACCACGAATTTTATGCAGCAGGTGCCCCCCTACGCCGTGAGTATTGCCCTTCAGAACGAAGACGAGGTTGTCCTAGGGGTCGTGCTTGACGTAACGCACGATGAGCTCTTTACCGCCGTGGCGGACCACGGGTTGCGGTTGAATGGGAAGCCCGTCGGAACGACGCAGACGGAGGTGTTCGCCGATGCGTTCGTCGCCACGGGCTTCCCGTACCGACGGTTCGAGCACACCGAGCAGTACCTCGACGTGCTGGAGCAGATCATTCGGACCACCCGGGGCGTGCGCCGGCACGGAGCGGCGGCGGTCGATCTCGCGCGGCTGGCCTGCGGTCGGCTCGATGGCTTCTTCGAGACCGGGCTGCGACCCTGGGACGTGGCGGCGGGCACGCTGCTCGTGCGGGAAGGAGGGGGGCGCGTCACCGACTACCGGGATGCAGGAGGGCTTGCACCGATCTTCGAACGTCAAGTGTGTGCTACGAATGGCCGCATCCACGATGCCCTCCTTGACTGTGTCTCCTCAATGAAAGAGGTTCGGCTCTAGCGGTACCCTTCGGCTCTTCTGCGAGCCTGATTCCCAAATACCCTGCCGACACTACAGTTCATCTTCAATTTCCAATTGATCACTCTTCGCTATGGCTGGACACGATTTGCTCGATGGAAAAACCGGGGTCATTTTCGGCCCCCTGAACGAAGATAGCATTGCCTGGTCCATCGCCCAGGCGTGTCACCGTGAGGGGGCTGAGTTCATCCTTTCGAATGCTCCGGTGGCTCGCCGCCTTGGAGATCTCGACGAACTGGCGGAGGAGACGGACAGTCCCATCATCTGGGCCGACGCCACCGACGACGAGGACCTGGAAGAGCTGTTCGCCGAGGTAAAGGAGACCTACGGCAAAATCGACTTCATCGTCCACTCGATCGGGATGGGCGTCAACGTGCGGAAGGACGTGCCCTACGAAGATCTCAACTACAACTGGTACGAGCAGACGCTCGACGTGTCGGCCGTAAGCCTGCACCGCATTGTCAAGCATGCGCTCGACACCGAAACGATCGACGACGGCGGCTCCATCCTGGCCATGAGCTACATCGGCGCCGAACGCATCTTCTCGAAGTATTCGGAGATGGGGGACGCCAAGGCCCTCCTCGAAAGCATCGTGCGCTCGTTTGGCTACCGTTTGGGCAAGCGCGACATTCGCATCAATGCAATCTCGCAGAGCCCGACGAAGACCACCGCCGGCTCCGGCATCGAGGGCTTCGACGCCATGTACGAATTCGCCGAGCGCGTCGCCCCCCTCGGAAACGCCAGTGCCGAGTCGTGTGCCGACTACGCCGTCACGCTCCTGAGCGACCTCACGCGCATGGTCACCATGCAGACCCTCTACCACGACGGGGGCTTCTCCAGCATGGGAATCTCCGACCAGATCGTGGAAGCGATGGAAGAGACCTACGCCGAAGAGGATGAAGAGGACGCATCGTAAGGGATAGACTCACCCACGAACTCGTGCCCTCGATCAAGCAGGGATGGTGCGTGAAGCGTGATACGTGACTCGGGAACATCACAGTTCTCACGCATCACGTTTCACGCATCCCGCTCTACGCATCCCGCTTCATCCCGACGACCGGAAGACCTACTACCCCGGTTCGAGCCGTCCCCCCTCTCCGAACGACTCCCGACCGTGATCAAACTCTTCGTCACCGACATCGACGGATGCTTGGCCGAGCCCTACCAGCCGTATGATCTGGAGGGATTTTCTACGTTTCGCGGCTTCGTAGAGCAGGCCGGGTCGCTTACGGAGAACGAGGCCGCTCCGGCCGTGTCCGTGTGTTCGGGGCGGTCTTATCCTTACGTGGAGGCCCTTACGCAGGCGCTCGGGATCTCCGTTCCGGTGCTGTTTGAGGGGGGCGGGGGGCGCTTCGATCCGGTGGCCGCCCAGACGACCTGGAATCCGGCCCTGACCGATAGGATCGAGACGGAACTGGAGGAAGTGCGCCGCTGGTTCGTCACCGAGTGCGTGCCCGGGACGCAACTCTCCCTCGACCACGCCAAACGCACACAGGCCGGCGTGGTCTCGCCCGATCCCGACGAAATTACGGAGGTGCGTTCCCGGACCGAGGCCTTCGTCGCCGAGCACGTCCCCGACCTTCGCGTGTTCTCGACAAGCGTATCGGTGGACGTGGTGCCGCCCGGCATTACGAAGCGCACGGGACTGGAGTGGCTGGCGGATCACCTGGGGGTGGACATGGACGAGGTTGCCTACATTGGCGACGCCGACTCTGACCTGGAGGCTCTCTCGGCGGTCGGCACGTCCTTTGCGCCTGCGAACGCCGACGAAGAGGTGCTTCGAACTGTGGACCACGTTACGGAGGGCCCTGTGCTCGACGGCACCCTGGAGGCGTACCGGTGGTGTCTCCAGAAGAACGAGATGGAACCACCCCTCGATCCCGGGGCGTGAACCACCACGTCGGACGAAAGTAAAGCTTACCTGTCTCTTCCACCGCAGCCTTACATGAGCGTTACAGTTGTGATGCGTACGATGGGGGTGCTCGTCCTTCTGATAGGGGGGATCGGCATTGGGCACGTGATGCCGGCGCAATCCATCCGAGCCCCAGAGATCGGAGGAGAAGCCCCGTCCGGTTCGATGCGGTCCATCGAGACGGACCGTCGCTCCTTGCAGCAGGGAGCCCCTTCGGCCAATCTTGCTCTCGCTCACGTGGTCAATGGACAAGCTACTCTTCACAATCAGCCCGATTCCACGACCCCCGTAGCCACTCTCCCCGTACGGACGCCGGTCCAGCGTCTCAACTGTACCGAGGTCTGGTGCGAGGTCCGCACGGAGGGCGGGCGCACGGGTTACGTTCCGGCTTCCTCGGTGTCGAACGTTTGGATGTACGTCTCGAAGGCCGATCAGCGGCTGTTTCTGTACCGAGGACCCCGCCTCGTCAACACCTTTGAGATTGACGTGGGCTACAACACCTTTGCCGATAAGAAGCGACGAGGCTCCCCCGAGGACCGTGATCACTGGCGGACGCCGGAAGGCGTGTTCTACGTAGTCGACAAGCGCCCGCGGAGCGAATTTTACAAGGCGCTTGTTTTGAACTATCCTACTAGCGCCGACGCCGAACGTGGGTTGGAGAACGAATTGATCTCCAAGAGCGAGTACGACGCCATCGTCGAAGCCCAGAAAGAGCGTCGGATGCCGCCGATGGACACAAAGTTGGGGGGCTGGATCGAAATTCACGGGAAGGGCACCGGAGGAGCTACGAATTGGACGCAGGGGTGCGTTGCCGTTCAGAATCAGGTGATGAATACGCTCTGGATCGACGTGGAGGTCGGAACGCCCGTGCTTATCGAATAGAGGAATTGGACGCCGGACACTGTCCGGTGGGCTAGACGGGTTCGCTTGCTCGGAGCGCCGTCTCGCCGCACTTCTCACGATTGTTTTGTACCACTCACTACCGATACGCCCATGGCTGCAACACGCTGGATTTCTACCACCCTCGCTGGACTTTTACTCGTACTGGCCGGTTGTGGCGGAAGGAGGAGGTTGACACGTCGAAGGTGTTCCGCGACTTGAATTCCCTGTCGTCGATGGGGGTTCTCGGCGAAGACTTCGCCCTGAGTGCAGGAGGGGTCGATCAGGCACAATTCGAGAAGGCGATCAAGCAAAGCCTTGAGAACCTCTACCGGACCAACCCCGCGATCGTTGACTCCCTGTTCGAAGAGCACGCTGCCTCCCAGCTAGAAGATGCGGACCTGAGTGGGGCGGTCGTCAAAGATGGTCAGATCGAGCCGAAACTGCTGAACGAGTACAAGAACAAGGCGTTCAAGGCGATCAAGGACCATTACAGGCAGCCTCAGCTTCAAGAGGGCGTATCCGGTATTACCTATCCGGATAGCCTTCGTACTCAGGAGAACAGTGGCCGAGTTGAGCTTCAGATGCATGTTGACAGCACCGGGACCGTCAATGCGGTCGAGATGATTGAGGGCACCCATCCTACGCTCAACGCCATTGCGATGAAGGCAGCCACCGGAACCACCTGGGAGCCGGGGTACGTCCGGCAAGGAGCAGGAGAAGAGTGGCAGCCGCGACCGGGATGGGGCCGATCCCCGATCAACTTCCCTGCGCCTCGGTAGCGGAAGAAGGGAGGCCGACTGATTGAGAATACGTGGGCCAGGTCCGGCGGTATACCGTCGGCCTGGCCCTTTTCATTTTCGAGACGCGCACCGCGGTACCGGGCAATTGAGCGCGCCTACGTCGAATGGCACAACCGGTGCCAACTTGGCCGGCTGCACTGGACCGAGGGTAGCGAGTTGCCGCCGTTAGCCAACGAGCACGCCCGCCACCGTCGCCGTCATCCAGGACGCGAGAGCACCTCCCAGAACGGCCCGCAGGCCGAGGGCGGCAATTTCGCTTTTCCGCGACGGCGCAATGCCGCCGATCCCCCCAATCTGGATGGCGATAGAAGAGAAGTTGGCGAAGCCACACAGCGCGTACGTACCGATCACGACGGAGCGCTCGCTCATGACGCCCCGCAGGTCGCGGAGCGACGCGTAGGCGACGAACTCGTTGACGGCAACCTTTTCGCCGAGAAGCGTTCCGAACTGGAGGATGTCGGCGGCCTCCACGCCCATCGCCCAGGCCAGGGGCGCAAAGAAGAACCCAAAGACGGCCTCCAGGGAGAGGGACTCAAAGCGCCCCCCGGAGGCTTGGTCGACGAGTGTATTCACGTCGTAGAGTTCGACGCCGTACACCACTGGTGCACCGAGCCACTCGAAGCCGGCGTTGACGGCTCCGATGAGGGCAATGAAGGCGAGCAGCATGGCGCCCACGTTGAGGGCGAGCTGCAGCCCGTCGGAGGCCCCGTTGGCGGCCGCCTCAATGACGTTGTCGACTTCCTCGGTGTCTTGAATTTCGGCCCCTCCGCGGGTCTTCGGGGCTTCAGTTTCGGGAACCAGAATCTTGGCCATGACGATGGCGGCGGGGGCGCTCATGACCGAGGCCGAAAGAAGGTGTTTGGCGAATAGCCGTCGAGATTCCGGAGAGTCGCCCCCTAGAAAGCCGATGTAGGCCGCGAGAACCCCGCCCGCAATGGTGGCCATTCCCCC
The DNA here is from genome assembly GCA_003023365.1 of Bacteroidetes bacterium QH_7_62_13. Classification (GTDB taxonomy): domain Bacteria; phylum Bacteroidota; class Rhodothermia; order Rhodothermales; family Salinibacteraceae; genus Salinibacter. The sequence goes on from PXTG01000055.1 coordinate 17,763, forward strand.
CGTCATAAGCGTCATAATCTCGCTGCGGGTCATGTCTTTCACGTACGGCTTCACGGCGAGTGGGGCCTCGGTCTGGCCAATAAATACGTTGGCCGAAGCCGCGAGGGATTCGGCCCCCGAGATGCGTAGGGTCTTCTGCATGACCCATCCCATTCCGTTCACGAGCGGCTGGACCAACTTTAGGTGGTATAACACTCCCATCAGGGAGGCGAAAAAGATGATGGTGGGAAGCACCTGGAAGGCGAAATTATTTCCTTCGTCGGGATTGCCCAGCTCGCCAAAAATAAACTTCGATCCCTCGTAGGTGAACGAGAGAAGCGTATCGAAGAATGTGGCGAGGGTGTCGAAGACCATCTCCCCCGGCCCCGTTTTGAGCACGAGTAGGGCAAACACGAGCTGAAGGCCAATGCCGGAGGCCACAAGGCGCCAGTTGATCGCCTTTCGATTCGTCGAAAAGAGGGTCGCGATGCCGAGAAATACGACGACGCCAAACAGACCGCGGAGGAGGGCAACAGGGAAGGACATCTGCGAGGAAAACGATAAACGAGTACGCGAAAGGGCCGGGGGCAAAATAGAAACTTGGTGCGGAATGACAAGGACCGGATCCTGTGCCCCCGCCAAGGAGTTTTTGAGGGAGAGACGGTGGTGTTCGTACCCAATGGACGTGAGCCCTGGGATCTCGTCCAAGTCCAACACGTCCATGGGGATTTCTCCGGAGAGATGTGCTGCGCGACGTGTGCCCGCTTTCGGGATCGGCATCGTTTTTGACCAACGAGAAGAGAAGGGAAAATACGGGACGCTGGAAAGCGACGCATCGGAACGATGGTGGTCGAAGCGACTTGGCCTTACCGTGAAATCCCAGGAGTCTTTATACTCTACATCGGAGCCTCTCTAAATTTCTTCCTAGCTTGGACAGTCACAAGCACTATTCCCAAGCTCATTTTCGGTACTGAAAGATGGGCTTCTCGGGGCACAACTGTTTTCAGTTTGCGGTGATGAGGGAGTAATCGTGCGGACCAACCCACGACTCGGTTCGACGACGTTGCGGGGTCCGGTTCCACGCTTCCCGATTCTGACTGTGCTTTTTCGCAAACGCCAGGCTACATGGCCATCTTTTTCTTCGCATTTATGGCGTCGTTCGCAGGGACGCTTGGGGCCGGCTTGTTCGCCGGAGGGACCTTTTCGGAGGCCGTGCTCCCCTGGGTGGGGGCCGGTCTATCGTTAAGTGTGGCTCTCGTTTTGACCCCAATCGTGCTCTGGGGAGCCCGTCGTGGGGGATGGATTGCACACCCGAGCACGGACCGATGGCACGACCGGCCGGTGGCCCTTCTGGGAGGGGTTGCCCTCTTCGGGGCGGTGGCTGTAGGGGTTACGGGTAGCGGGCTTCTAGCGGTGTACACGTGGCCCGTGTGGGCAGGAGCAGCGACCATCTTCGCCGTCGGCCTGGCCGACGATCTCCTCGATGTCCGTCCGGAAACGAAACTTGTCGGACAGGTCGTCGCGACCGCGCTTTTGCTTTATGCCGGGCACGCCTTCTGGCGAGGGGGGCCGTTTTGGGTGTCAATCCCCCTCACCTTTCTGTGGGTGATCGGTGTTACAAACGCCGTCAACCTAGTCGATGGGCTGGACGGGCTCGCGGCCAGCATCACCATTGTGACCGCAACGGCCCTTGCGTTAATTAGCGCAGCCGTCGGACAGGTGGGGCTGGCCGGTGTGGCGACGGTGCTTACCGGAGGCAGCCTCGGGTTCCTGGTCTACAACGCCAAGCCCGCCCGCATCTTCATGGGGGACTGCGGGAGCATGTTCTTGGGGTACATGCTGGCGGTGTTGGCCCTGGGTGTGCAAAGTACCGGGGAGCCCATCGTTGGTACGCTCGTGCCCGTCGTGGTGCTTGCGGTCCCCATCTTTGACACGACGTTTGTCACCGTCACGCGTATCCTCGGTGGGCGTCGAGTGACGGAAGGCGGGAACGATCACACCCACCACCGGCTCGTGCGTCTGGGATTGTCCGAGAAGGGGGCGGTGCTCGGCCTCAGTGGGGTCAGTGCGCTTTTCGCGCTCGCGGCCCTCTCCCTGCTCTGGGTCACGGCGCGACTGTTCCTGGCCCTCCTGCTGCTGGGTGTGGTGGCGAGTGTCGTGTTTGGCCTGTACCTCGTGGGAAGCCGATCCTACGAGCCTGCTCCGTCCGAACGAACACCCACTGTGACGGAACGAATCGGCGCCGTGATGCAGGCCCTGGTGGGGGGTGTGTACTGGAAGTCAGTCGGTGGGGTGGTGGCGGATCTTCTCGTAGTTGTCGCGGCCTTCATTGTCGGCTTTCACCTCCGCTTCGGCGGAGAGCCCCCCACGGGTCAGTTGAACCTAATGATCCGGGCCCTTCCGGGCGTGGTTGTTCTCAAGGTTGTCGTCTTCTACGCCTACGGGCTGTACCACGGCATCTGGCGACATGCGGGCACACCAGAGGTTATCCGGCTCATCAAGGCCTCTACCGTGGCCTCTGTGCTTACCCTGGGCGGTCTGATACTCAGCTTTGGGAGTGGGGCTATCTCGTTCTCCGCGCTCGTTCTTGACTGGATGATCGCGACCGGGACCGTGGGGGGGACCCGGTTTGGCTTCCGGGCTCTTCGCCAGTACTTTGCCGCCCAACGTAACGACGGACGCCGGGTGCTTGTGTACGACAGTGGAAAGCACGGTCTTCTCGCGCTCCGTCACCTGCGTCGAGGAAAAGAACGCAACGTAGTAGGTCTACTCGATCCCAATGAGAAGCGGCATGGATTGCGGGTTCAGGGAGTGGAGGTGTTAGGAGGCACCGAAGCTCTTGCTGAGGTTGCGTCGACCCATGACATCGACGAGGTGGTGGTGCCGGTTGAAGGAACAACACAGGAGGAGCAGCGCCAGATTGTCGAAGCGTGCGCCGAGGCGGGGGTCGACTGTCAGCATTTCGCATTCCTTCTGCAGCCCGCCGCCGAGACGGGAGCACCCTTCTCTTCGTCTTCCGGGGATGGGGTGCCCGACGTGTCGTACCCCGCTACGCCGCCCGAATAGAATCGGACTCGGGTTCGGTCCGGGTGCGGCTTCCCTTCGATCGGGCCGACCCACCGGTCGCTAATTCACCCGTTCGAAAATCTCCTTCATTTCTTGACGGAGTTGATCGGGGAGAGACGCCGTTACGTCCCCGACGTTCAGCCTCACCGTTTCGGTTTCGGCCATTGTGAGGAAGGCCTCCTCCGCGACAAATACCTTCGTCGGTCCGACTCCGTCATCGGGACGTTGAACGTTTTGGACGGACAGTGCCTCGTTTCCGTATTCGATCGAAAGAGAAGCATCGGGGGCGGCACCGATGAGGCTGATGGCCCACCGAGTCGTGTCCGGGCGGGCTATGGCCATGGCGCGCACGGAGAGGCCCTCGGCAACCCCGTGAGGGCGTTTCGTCAGCGTCATCTCTGCCCCGTAGGAGCCCTCCACAGACTCAATGTTTTCCCATTGAGCGGCGGCGGGGGGCGCAGTTCCCGTGAAGGCGAGAACAACCCCGAGAAAAAGACCAAAGGCGTGGGAGTACATACAGGCAAAAGTAAGATCTCCATGAGGACGACGGACGGGTAGAACGCCGAACAAGGGAGGACGTTCGCCACAAGGGGTGAGCGTTCCCCAGTCGGTTAATTCCTTCCGATGCTCCAGGTTCGATTATGCAGGCGAAGTTCGAGCACAAGTCGGAGGCCCGCACGGCGGTGTGGAACACCCTTGAGGACGTAGGGGCCGCCCGCTTCCCATTCCCCCCGCACGGTCGCATTCCGAACTTTGAGGGGGCCGAGCAGTCCGCCGAGCGACTGTTCCGGTCTTCCCTGTTCGAAGGGGCGGATCGCATCAAAGTGAATCCGGATGCTCCTCAGCGGTACGTGCGGATCGAAGCGCTGCGTCGCGGCTGTGAGGTGTACGTACCGTCGCCCCGGCTTCGGAACGGTTTCAAGCGGCTCGATCCGGTCACCATCCCCGACGACGAAATGGGGGCGGCCGCCAGTCTCTCCAACATGGACGACTGGGCCGAGTCCGTCGGGCTCGACGAGCTTCCGTCCTTCGACGCCGTCGTTACCGGGTCGGTGGCCGTCACGCGGGACGGACATCGCTGTGGCAAAGGAGAGGGCTACAGCGATCTCGAATACGCGATTCTGCAGGAACTCGGGCACGGCCCGATCCCAGTGGCAACGACCGTGCATTCGCTCCAGGTCATGGGGTCGATTCCGCGCGACGGGCACGATCTGCCCCTCTCGCTTGTCGTGACGCCGGAAGAGACCGTACCGGTCGACGACCCGCCGCCGGAACCGGAGGGAATCAACTGGTCGCTTCTTGCCGAAGATGATCTCGACGAGATGCCAGTTTTGCGCGAGCTTCGAGAGAGCCGATGAGTGGACGAACGGATCCCTCTGCCGTCGGTTGATTGCACCAAACAGGGCGCTTTTTCGACGTCAGTGTCATCTGTTCTGTACTTCGGGCCTCTATGCAGACTCGCTCGCCAGTCCTGCGCCCCCGTATTTTTGCCAGTGTGCCGTCGGTGACGGCTGGTGTTAGCACCCGGCACGGGGGCGTGAGCAGTCCGCCGTACGATACGCTTAATCTAGGTCGTCATGTCGGCGACGATCCGAGCTGCGTGGAGGAAAATCGCCGCCGATTCTGCGCGGCCCTGGACACGGATCCCGCTTGGCTCGCTACGGCGGGGCAGGTGCACGGCTCTACGGTTCGCGTCATCGACGCGAATGGGGTGGCGGCGGCCTGCCACGCGGGCTGGCGCGGCGCGGCCGCCCGCATCACCGTCGACACGGTGAGCACTATGGAGAACTGCGGGGCCGAGCTAGATGAGCTCCGGGCCCACGTGAGCCCGTGTATCTCGCTGGAGGCGTTCGAGGTTGGCCCCGAGGTGGCGGCCCGATTCGACGATGCCGTGGTACACCGACGCGACGGCTGGGACCGACCCCACGTGGACCTGAAGGCCGTCCTGCGCGGGCAGTTGGAAGAGGCGGGCGTACCAGTTGACGCCATCGGGGTGTCCGAGCACAGTACTGCGCGTGAGACCGACGACTTCTTTTCCCACCGCGCCTCCGGCGGTACCACCGGCCGCATGTTTGGAGCGATTGTGCTCCGCAACTGAGCAAACCTGTCTCTGGCCTCGATTTCTTTCGATTGTGCCTGTTGTCTCGTCCACCTACTCGCCGCCGCCTTTTCTCTCGGGCGGGCACGTCCAGACGCTCTATGCTTCGCTTCTCAGACCGGTCGACTTTGCGTACGACCGCCGCGAGCGCATCGATACGCCGGACGATGATTTCCTCGACCTCGACTGGGCGGAGGCCGACGTAGGCGGTTCGCCGGAGCGCGTAGCTGTGCTTACGCACGGACTGGAGGGAAGCGCCGACCGGAGCTACATGCGCGGCATGACCCGGGCGCTCGTCCGGCGCGGATGGGACGTGTGCGCGTGGAACCTGCGGGCGTGCAGCGGCGAGTTGAACCGCCGCGTGGCCACCTACCACAGTGGCAAGACGGAGGACCTCGACCGCGTCGTGGAGCACGTGTTCGAGCGCGGCTACTCAACCGCCGCCCTCATCGGATTTAGTCTCGGAGGCAACATCACGCTCAAGTACCTTGGGGAAGGGGGCCACACGGTCGACGAACGGATCCGGGCTGCGGTGGCCTTCTCCACGCCCGTAGATCTGAAAGCGTCGTCCCATCAGATTAGCCGTGCCACGAACTGGCACTACACCCAATATTTCCTCCGCTCGCTCCGAGAACAAATTCGCCGAAAGGCCGAGCGGCATCCGAACGGAGTAACGACCGATGCGCTCTCCCACGTCCGCACCCTGCGCGACTTTGATGATGCCTACACGGCTCCCCTCAACGGCTTCCGCGACGCCGACACGTACTACCGCGAGGCTAGCAGCAGGCCGGTGCTGAGGAAGATCGCCGTGCCGACCCTCCTCGTGAACGCCGCCAACGATCCCTTTCTGGCCGACACGTGCTACCCCACGGACGTGGCCCAGGGCCATCCACACTTTACGCTCGAGGTTCCCGATGACGGGGGGCACGTGGGCTTCGTCACCTTCGACGACACGGGCGAGTACTGGTCCGAACGCCGCGCCGCTTCCTTCCTCGCCACTGCCCTGGGAGAGTCCCCATCGGCGGAAGCGGACCGTGTGGAGAAGGGAGGTGCCTCCGCCCACGACAACCGATTGCCCAGTGAGTGACGCGGAACGGTCGGTGTATGGGTTAGCCGCCGCCGAGCGCGCTCCACGCAAACAGAAGCCAGCCCGCGATAAAAGCTACGCCCCCGATCGGGGTGATGGCTCCAAGCCAGGAGGTATCGGTGAGCACGAGCAGGTACAGACTGCCGGAGAACACGAGGATGCCTGCGACGAAGCAGTAGCCCGCGGTGTGGACGGTCGGGCCCCATCCTTGGGCCGTCGCCCACCCGATGACCAACAGGCCCAGGGCGTGGTACATCTGGTACGAGACCGCCGTCCGAAAGGTCTGGAGTCGGTCCGGCGACACGCGCCCCTCCAGGCCATGTGCGCCGAACGCCCCGGCGGCGACGGCGAGGCCGGCGAAGAGGGCACCAGCTACGAAAAAGAAGCGGGGCATCGAATGGTTACTTCTCGTCTGGGTGTTCGTCGAGGAGCTCTTGGAGGAGCTCGATGTCGGAAACGTCGCCTTCGTCGGGAACCGTCTCCCGGTCGGCTTCGCCCCAGAGGCGCTCAATGCGGTAGTGGTCTCGTCGGGATGGGAGGAAGACGTGTACGACGAGATCCACGTAGTCGAGCAGAACCCATCGGCCGTGGTCCATCCCTTCCTTTTTCCAGGGATGCTCCTCGCACTCCTCTTCGATTCGATCCATCACGCCGTTGGCAATGGCCCGGACCTGACGGTCGGACTCACCTGTGCCGATGAGGAAGAAGTCCGCCATGTTGCTTACCTCCCGCAGGTCGATGACCGTCACGTCCTTCGCCTTCTTTTCGGACATCGCGTTTACGGCGCGGGCCGCGAGCACCGGTCCCGTATTCTCCGGGGTGCGGCGAGGGGAGGGATCGGTGTCGGCGGGGGATGAGGGCTGGTTGGGGGAAGCCATACACTCAAGACATTGGTTGAGGGAAGGGGGAATGAGGGGAAGAACAAAACGGAATCCGACCGGACGAGCCCGGGGAATTCCAGTTACTCTTGATTCTGAAAGGGACGAAGCTGCTTGTAGTCGTGGCCGATGATGACGGAGGCATCGAGGTAGTACTGACGACGAATGTCTTGACGGACCCGAACCCGATCGATGACCACCGACCGTTCTTGCTGGAAGGACGAGTAATTACCTACGTCCACGACATCGAATCCTCGCTCCCGGAGATAATGTGTGGTCTGGGCGGCGAGTTGATCGACCCCCGCCCCGTTTCGCACCTCGACCTGGATGATGGAGCCAACCAGTTTCGTCGTCTCGTCCGACCGTTGCGGGTCCGGAGAAGGCGTAAGTGTGCGCGTCACCAAACCGTAGAGCAGCACCATCACGCCCAGACCGACCACGAGGAGCCCGGCGTTCAAGAGACCATTCTTAATGCGTTCGTGCCAGGAATCCATAGACGGCGGCGAGCCCAGGAAGCAATACAAAAGCGCGACACGCCGGGAGGCGTGCCGCGCTCGATGTCTGTCGGTCGACCCTCAGCGTGAAGCGCGGCATCAATTCTGCCAGAAGAGGTCGTGGGTAGGCGTCGACCGGTAGCCTCGACGGCCCCCGAAGGCCCCGTAGGGCTGCATGTATCGCCCGTGCGGGCTCTGCTGTATTTGCATGCGTACCTGGAAGTTGTCGGAGGGCTCGTACGCCACCTCGGCGTTTCGGATGAACACCTCGGTTTCCTGCCGGCCAAACGCGCTCCCTTGGGTGAACGGATGGGCAACGCTCACGTCCATGCGGGCGGCCCAGTCCGAATTAAATTGCCACATCATGGAATTGGTGTACATCCCCATCGACGCCGCATTGCCCCCGAACGAAGAGAACGACGCCTGATAGCTGTGGCTCATGCGAAAGTGCTCGGCCCCGAAGAGCGACTGCAGTGCATTGGTGGCGGCCGACCCGGAGTCGTACAACTGCGTCTGGACGGAGCGATTTTGCTGGGCCGTTTCGCGGAACTGGGCTTCGGCCGGCGCCGCGAGGCTCAACGTGAGGACAAGGCAGAAAATCGGAAGAGCAGTTCGCATAGACGCCATCGGGTCAATTCGAGGGAAGGTGCGAAAAGTCTTTTCTGAAGCAATGAGTCTTCATTCCACAATACCCCGAACGATTCGATTTGTTCGCACTTGATTCGAGACTCGGATCCCGCCCCAGGGCTAACCGTGCGAACGACCCCGCCGGACGGATTTTGGCCGGGGTAGTGTCTATGATTGATCCATCCAGTCCCGCACCGTACTCGATATGCGCGTGCTCGGCATCGAAAGCTCGTGCGACGACACGGCCGCCGCCGTCCTAGAGGGGGAGACCGTGCAGTCCAACGTGATCTCCTCTCAGCACGATTTACACGAAGAATACGGGGGCGTGGTGCCCGAGCTCGCTTCGCGCGATCATCAACGTCTCATCGTTCCGGTCGTGGAATCGGCTCTCGATGAGGCTGAGACGTCCCCTGGAGCCCTCGACGCCGTCGCCGTGACCCGCGGTCCCGGGCTGCCGGGCTCTCTGTTGGTGGGACTTAGCTTCGGGAAGGCGCTGGCGCGGGGACTCGATATTCCGCTAATTGGGGTTAATCACTTGGAGGGTCACCTCTACTCGGTGGATTTGACCGCTCCGGTTCCCCCGCGTCCGTACCTCTGCCTCATCGTCTCGGGGGGGCACACCGAACTCGTCCACGTGGAGGAGGGATTTCAGCATCGGGTCCTCGGTCGCACGCGGGACGACGCCGCCGGGGAGGCCTTCGACAAGATCGCGCAGCTCTTCGGGCTCGGGTATCCGGGCGGGCCGGCCATCGACCGCCACGCTGAAGATGGGAATCCGTCGTTTCACGACTTTCCCCGCACCCGGCTCGACGATTTCGACTTCTCGTTCAGTGGGCTCAAGACATCGGTTCTCTACTATCTGCGCGACCGGTCGGACGCTGAGCGCGACCGCCTCCTCGACGAGCACCGGGACGATCTCTGTGCCTCGGTCCAGAACGCCATCGTCGACGTACTGGTGGATGCGGTCCGACGCGCCGCACGGGAGACGGGCGCCGAGCACGTGGCGGTCGTAGGGGGGGTGGCGGCCAACCGGGCACTGCGGCGTCGGGTCGAGGTGGCTGGGAGCGAGGAGGCGTTCACGGTGTATGTTCCCGACCTGTCGTACTGCATGGACAATGCCGCCATGATTGCCCGGGCCGGGGCCCACCACCTAGCGGCCGGGGACGCGAGTCCCCCGTACCTCGACGTGACCCCGAATGTTCAGCTCTGACGGTGGAGCGAGCGAGGCGCGATCACGAATCCGGCGTCGCGGCTCGGAATTTGCTCGTGATCCGGTGGGGGAGGAATGCCCAGTAGCGAATCGAAGGAGGGAGGGAGCGTACGTCCTCGTCCAACACTCTGGTAGACCCTCGCACCATATATGCGTTCTCGCGTGACCGTCGTCGGTTTGGTCCTCGCCGGACTCCTCGGGGGGATTGGAGCAGGAGCGGGTGGGTGGCTTGTGTTTGGACCGAATACGGGACCGTATGAGGAGGCTCGGAGCGTCATTTTTCCCGCCGACGTGTCGATGGAGGCCGCCGTCGACTCGCTGGAGACGGAGGGGATACTCGCTTCCTCCTCCTCGTTTCGGCTTGTGGCCACCCTCACCGGATGGGGCGAGCAGATCAAGGCCGGGCACTACCGCATCCCGTCGCATTTCTCGAACTACCAGTTGCTCGATAAGCTACGCCGTGGATTGCAGGACCCCCTTCGGGTGACGATCCCGCCGGGCTCACGTCCGGAAATCGTGGCTACGGTCGTAGGACGGCGCCTGAGAATGGACGCTGAGGCCTTCCGGGCCACCCTCCGGGATACGAGCCTGGCGCACGACGTGGGCACGACCCCGGGCCGACTCTTCGGGTATATGCTCCCTGAGACGTACGAGTTCTACTGGCAGGTATCCCCCGAGACGGTGGTCCGTCGGGTCAAGTCTTCGTTCGACCGGTTCTACGACCAGGAGTTGGCTGCGGGGGCTGATAGTATCGGCCTCGCGAAGCGAGAGGTCGTGACGCTGGCGTCGATCGTGGAATGGGAGGCCCTGCAGGATCGGGAGAAGCCGACGATTGCGGGCGTCTACCTCAATCGGCTCCGGGAGGGCTGGCGCCTTCAGGCCGATCCCACGATCCAGTACGCACTTCTTCAGACGAAAGGCGAGCGGACGAGCCGGGTGCTCTATCGGGACCTGGAGATCGATCACCCCTACAACACCTACAAGAACCGGGGGCTTCCGCCGGGACCAATCACCAATCCGTCGCCGTCGTCCCTCCGGGCCGTGACGGGAGGGCACACGTTCAGCCGAACCCTTCGCGAGCACAACCAGGCGGCCGAGAAGTACCACCGAAAGATGAATCAGCGCGACAAGGATTAGCGGAGGGAGTGCGGCCAAGAATGTCTGGGCACCCGGTCTGGGATTCTACCCTTCTCCCCGGAGCGAGAGATCGTTCTCACGTCGAGCCCGCACCTCTTCGTCCCGGGAACGTCGATGTTACTCGGCCTTCCCGTTTCCCGAAAGACCACATGAACCTGGGTGAGGCGTGTCGGGTGTAGGCTTCTCCTTTCGTGCTAGAGCACGTGCAAGATATCAAGTATTCTCCTCGCTCGAATTGGACTCTCAACCAGAGTCCGAGGGGCGGAGAGCCTTTGTAGTTCTCTCGATCAATCAAGAGTACTCTCATGAGGTACGCTCGATCCCTTTATCGGTTTGCGGGGTCACCTGGGTGGGAGCGTCCGCGGAGCGAGGGCAGAGCGTTCCCGTTTCTCGTCCTCAAAGAATTGGGTATTCCCGTCGCGATCAACGATCCACACCGCCTCGGCCCCGGCGTTCCGCGGCCGGCCGTGAGTTCTCAGCTTTCGCCTGCTTCCGGCGCTCCATCCCCAGACGGCGACGGGGTCTCCCCGTCCGGCCGCAGCGTGAACTCGTCGAGCGCCAGCCCGTCGATGACGGACTCGTACTTTGTGAGGTCGGCCGGGAGCAGTACCTCGTTTTCCTCCTTGCCCAGCTTGCCGATCGTCTTCAGGTACTGCTCGGCCAGGCGCAGCTTCACGGCCTCTTCGCCGCCGGGGGCCGATACGGCCGTTGCCACCCGCTCGATCGCCTCCGCGGTCGCGTCGGCCAGGGCTTCGATCTCCTGCGCCCGTCCCTCGGCCTCGTTGATGCGGCGCTGCTTCTCGCCCTCCGACTGGTTGATGAGCTCCTGCTTTTCTCCCTCCGCGTCGTTGACCGTGGACTGCTGCTTGCCCTCCGACCGGGCCACCGTGGCGCGACGCTCCCGCTCGGCCGTCATCTGCCGCTCCATGGCCTTCTGCACCGTGCGCGGCGGGTCGATGTTTTTGATCTCGTAGCGGTGGACCTTGATGCCCCACGCCTGCTCCACCTCACCCAGCACCTCGACCACCGCCCGACTGATGGCGGCCCGTTCCTGGAAGGTGGTGTCCAGCTCCATGCGCCCAATTACTGAGCGGGTCGTGGTCTGTGCCAGCTGGATGGCCGCGCGGCGGTAGTCGGTGACGCCGTAGCTGGCGTTCACGGGATTGGTGACGCTCAGGTAGATCACGCCGTCGACCTCCACCCGCACATTGTCCTCCGTAAAACATTCCTGCGGTTCGACCGGGATGGCCTGCTCGCGCAGGTCATGGGTATAGCGAACTTTATCGATGAACGGAACGAGGGCGTGGAAGCCGGCCTCCAGCGTCTTGTGGTAGTTGCCGAGACGCTCGACGATGTAGGCGCGTTGCTGCGGCACAAACCGAATGGCCCGCAGAAACTTGTAGGCAATGTAGAGGGCCAGCAAGGCGAGGATGAGGAGGCTGGCCTGGTTGAGGGCGGTGAATAATTCCATGACAGGCTTGGCAGAGATAAAAGGTACGGGCGAGAAGAACGTGCGTCCTCAGCGCTTCGGGAGTGGGGTGAGTATGGGAGTATGGGAGTGGAGGGTGTGGG
>PXTG01000056.1 GCA_003023365.1 Bacteroidetes bacterium QH_7_62_13
GATGCCGGCGCTGCGGTCGTAGAAGACGATCACGTCCCGGGCCGCGAAAAGGTCGTCGGTCAGGAAGGTGCGGAGCGGAGGATAGATGCGATTGCCCTCCCGGTCCTGGGTGGGCACCACGTCGCGGATGTCGCCGTGAATGATGAACGCGGCGATGGTTTTGGTGAAGTACTTCCGCGCCAGCTCTTGCGCCCACGGCGGATAGTGGGCCGTGTACGGTTCGAGTGAGGGGGGCGTGGGCACGTCCGTGTCGGTGGCGTCAGGGGATGCTGTGCCGTCCGTGGAAGTGGTGTCAGACGTGGGCTCGGGAGACTCAGAATCGGGCATGGGCGGAGCAGGGGATCGCAGTTCAAGATGGGGCCGCTTGAACGGGAGGACGGAAGAGGGGTTCGAGGAAGTGTCTGTGTTGAGGTATTCGGGTGTTCAGAGACTTCATCAACCTAAGTTGTGAGGTGCGGTCGCGTTATCAGAGACGGCCGACCGCGGACAATGGACCGCCTCAACCGTCATATTCGGCGGTCTGCGATCGGTTGTCCGTCGTCGGATCGAAGAACGGCACGTAGGTCACAACTGAAGTTAATCAGGGAAGGAATAAAAAAAGCGTGCACCCCGCCGGAAGCAGGATGCACGCTCAGGTGTCGAACAGCCGTGTGTGCGACGACCGTTCGAGCTAGGCCACGGTAATGTCGTCATTGAGATACACGTCCTGGATGGCGTTCAGGATCTCGACGCCGTCCTCCATCGGCTTCTGGAAGGACTTGCGGCCCGTGATGAGCCCCGTGCCGCCGGCGCGTTTGTTGATCACCGCCGTGCGCACCACTTGCTCCAGGTCGTTGTCGCCGCTGGCACCGCCGGAGTTGATGAGTCCGCAGCGGCCCATGTAGTTGTTGGCCACCTGGTAGCGGGTGAGGTCGATCGGGTGATCCGTCGTGAGGGTTTCGTAGATGCCCGACGGATCTTTCGCGTAGCCGCCATCCTTCTGCTCGCGCATGGATTTGTATCCGCCGTTTACCGTGGGCTGTTTGGCCTTGATGATGTCGGCCTCGATCGTAGCGCCGAGATGGTTGGCCTGCCCAGTGAGGTCGGCCGACGCCTCGTAGTTGGTGCCGTTCAGGACGAACTCCTTGTTGCGGACGTAGCACCACAGCACCGTTGCCATGCCCAGGTCGTGCGCCTTCGAGAAGATCTTGGAGATCTCCTGGAGCTGGCGGTTCGACTCCTCGGAGCCCCAATACACGGTGGCGCCGACGGCGAGGCAGCCCATCTCGTGGGCGTCCTCCACGCGAGCGTACGGCACCTGATCGTACCGGTTCGGGTAGCTGAGAAGCTCGCTGTGGTTGATCTTCAGGATGAAGGGAATCTTGTGGGCGTACTTTCGGGCCACCGAGCCGAGCACGCCGTACGTGGACGCGACGGCGTTGCAGCCTCCTTCGACGGCCAGCTTTACGATGTTCTCCGGGTCGAAGTAGATTGGGTTCGGGGCGAAGCTGGTCCCGGCGCTGTGTTCAATCCCCTGGTCGACGGGCAGGATCGACAGGTAGCCCGTGCCCCCGAGGCGGCCGTTGTTATAGATCTCCTGCATCGAGCGGAGGACGCGCGGGTTGCGGTCCGAGTCCCGCCAGACCCGATCCACGAAGTCGGGACCGGGAAGGTGCAGGTTCTCCTTCGGAATCGTCTCGCACTCGTGGGTAAGGAGGTCGTCGGCTTCGTCGCCGAGAAGCTCGGCGGTACGGGAGAGCGTTGCTTGTGCCATGGGACGAGGGTAGGATTACATGCGACAGAAACGCGCAGACGAGCGACTCGTGAGTCCGGAATCAACCGAAAAGAGGGAACGATTCTAGTAGCGTCTACAAGGTACGAAACCGTCGGGGTTCCGTCCAACGGTTCCACTGAGTGGGCGACTGCCTCATCACAAAATTATAAGAAAGGGATGGAAGCGCTTCCAAATTCCGCAAGCAAAAAACGATGCCCCGAACCGCGGGGCGGGGAGGGAGGGGGCACGGCTCGGGGCATCGAAAAAGTCAGCGTGGAGCCACCGGGATTCGAACCCGGGACCTCTTGCATGCCATGCAAGCGCTCTACCAACTGAGCTATGGCCCCGATCGGGGCTCGCTCCGGAAAAAGCTCAAGCTTCGGGATAGAGAGATTACTCAAAATCCACCGGTCTGTACTTTCTGGGACGACGCGCGTTCCAGGATCGCCTCGTCGAACGGCCGTTTCACAGAAATTGCGAGACGACGAGACTCCGCGTACGGACGCTACCGGCGCCGTGTCTTTACAAAGGGGGACTCGGAGACGTAGATTGACATTCCTACCCTTCACCTACCTCCCGCAACTGTTGCTGTCGACAATGAAGCTCGCGCTGGTCGGAACGGGACAAATGGGGGAAGCTGTGGCCCAGGTCGCTCCGGATCGGGGGCACGAGGTCGTGGCCCGGTTTAACTCTGATCGTCCTTTTCTAGAGACGGAGCCCGCGGCGCTGACGGAGGTGGACGTGGCCGTCGATTTTTCGCTGCCCTCCCTCGCCCTCGATCACATTCACCGGTACTGTGAGTGGCAGCAACCGGCCGTGGTGGGGACCACCGGTTGGGCCGACGAGCGGGACAGCGTGAACCGATGGGTCGAAGAGCACAACGCGAGCCTGCTCTACGCCCCCAACTTTTCCATCGGCGTAGCGGTGGTGCGACGGGCCCTGTCGGCGGTCCTGCCCCTCCTCGATGAACTCGACGACTACGACCCGTTCGTTCAGGAGGTGCACCACACCAACAAGGTGGACAGCCCCAGCGGCACGGCCCACATGCTGGGCGACCTGCTCGTGGACGGGCTCGACCGAAAGGACCACGTTGATCCCGAGACACAGCACCAGCGCATCGATCCGGCGGGCGTGCACGTCACGTCCACCCGGGCGGGGACGGTTTTTGGGGAGCACACCGTCACGCTCGACGGCCCCTACGACCAGATTTCGCTCCGGCACCGGGCCAAAAACCGACGGGGCTTTGCGGCCGGGGCGGTGCGGGCCGCCGAGTGGTTGGACGGACGAGAAGGACTCTTTACGCTGGACGACGTGCTTCGCGATTGGCTGGCGGGGGACCCGACGAACTAACCCGCTTCATCCCTTCGATTTCGAATACATCCGACCCTTTGCATTCCATGGCAGACGACATGCTTTTTCGCGGCGCTGCGCCCGCGCTGGTCACTCCGTTCACCGCCGGGGACGAGATCGACGAGGACGCCTTCTGCGATCTCATTGAGGCTCAGATTGATGGCGGTGTGTCGGGCCTCGTGGTGCTGGGCACGACCGGTGAGAATCCCACCGTTACCGTCGAGGAGCGCCGCCGACTCGTCGATTTGGCAGTCGAAACCACCGACGGGCGCGTCCCGGTCATCGTGGGGACCGGGACCAACAATACCGGGGAGAGTGTCGACTTCTCGACTGCGGCCGTCGAGGCCGGGGCCGACGGGTTGCTCGTGGTGGGGCCGTACTACAACAAACCGTCCCAGCCCGGCTTCGTGGCCCACGTCGAGACGATTGCGGAGGCGGCCGATGCCCCCATTATTCTCTACAACGTGCCGGGCCGGACCAGCTTCAACCTGGAGGCGGAAACGACTCTTCAACTGGCGGAGCAGGTCCCGCAGGTGGTAGGGGTAAAAGAGGCGTCCGGGGACCTTGAGCAAATCGGCGACATTCTCCTCCATCGCCCCGAGGACTTTGCCGTCTACTCGGGGGACGATGAGATCACGCTGCCCTTGCTGTCGATGGGCGGGGACGGGGCTGTGTCTGTCATCAGCAACGCCCTGCCCGAGCAGTTCAGCCGGTTGGTCGAGGCCGGGCTCGATGGGGACCTCGCTACTGCTCGCCGGCTGCACTTTGATCTGCTGCCGGCCATGCGGGCGTGCTTCCTCGAAACCAATCCGATTCCGGTCAAGGACGTGTGCGCGGCGATGGGGTGGATGGAGCCGCACGTGCGGCTGCCGTTGCTTCCGATGGACGAGCGAGCCCCCGTCCGGCAGCGCGTCTTGTCGGCCTTCGAGGAATTTCTCGACGTGGCGGCGTAACCGGTTGGCAAGCGGGGGCGTTGCCCTCCTCCCGGCGCGTGAACTCCTACCTCATGAACAGAGAGGCTACGTATGCCACCCCGGCGGTGTAGGCGGCCGAGCCGAGCCAGAGCCCGTAGATTAGGAAGTTGTTGGTGGCCTCCGTCTGTAGGGCGAGGAAGATGACGACGAGGCCGTTATGCAGGAGGGCAATGGTGAAAGCACCCAGAAGGGCCTGCTGAGGTTGAATGAGGGGCGGTTTTCGGTCCTCGACCGCGAAGGTCCCTACCGTGAAGCCGACGATCGTTTTCACGAACATCTGTATGCCCCAGGTTCCGTAGACCGCGTCCATGGCTGTGCCCAAGCCGAAGCCCATCAGACTGCCTCGCTGTCGCCCCCCCCGCAGTGCGTACCAGACGAGGAAGAGCATCACCGCGTCCGGATACGTGCCGTAAATGCGGAGCCGACCGAGGACGAGCCACTGGAGCAGAAAAACCCCGGTGGCCGTCAGGATCAGACGTGGAAAGCGGGACATGCCAAAGTCGGGCGATGAAACGGGGATATGGAGGGGAACCGGCTATCTCTCGGAAGAGGCCACGGCGCGGACAATGTCGTCGATGGTGTTGGAGATTTGGGAGGACGGGCCCGTGTAGTTGTTGGCGGACACAGCAAAGGCCACCCGATTGCCGTTCGGTCGGGTCGTGTAGCCGCTCAGCGCCCGCACAAACTCCAGGGAGCCGGTTTTGGCCTGCACCTCGGTTCCGGACAGTCGGTAGTCGAGGGTGGTGCGTCGCTCGCCCCCTCGTGCCAGGGAGGCCAGGAACGCATCGCGCTCATCGTGCCCGGTCATGTGGGTGAGGAGTTTGACCATCGCCTTCGGGCTGATGAGGTTTTTTCGCGAAAGGCCCGATCCGTCGTAGATGAGTAGGGGGCGGGTGTCGATTCCAATCCGCTGGAGAAACGATTCCGTCCGGTTTGCCGCGCTCCGTGCGGATCCGTCCCAGCCGTAGCTGCGAAAGACCTGTTCCGCGTAGAAGTTATTGCTCTCCTTGTTCATGACGGTCACAATTTCGGAGAGGGGGCGGGAGAACTCCGCGAAGAGTGGCGATCCCCGCTCTGGATTCTCATCCAGGTTGTCGAGGTCCACGAGCTCAAGCTCCGTGTCGATGCCGGCCTTCCGGAGATGATACTCGAAGCTGCGGAGGACAAACTGCGTGGGGTTGCTCACAGGCACGGCAATGCTGCCGTTATAGGAGCGGGCCACGGATCCTGTTAAGACCAATTCATTCGTCGAGAATGTCCGCTTCACCTGTAGGGTGTTCCCGCGCCAACGCGAGCTGGTTGTGGCCTGGTTGTCGATTTTGACGACGTTCGTGGGTCGAACCCCGACGTTGGGCGGCGATCCCGGCCGGGTCGCCTGCACGGACACAGGTACGACGTTGTCCCGGTACGCGAGGCCACCGGCGCTGTTGCCCATGTGGCGTCCCTTCTGCGTGGTGATGTAACTCACCGACCACCCCTCCGGATACGGACGGTCGTCGAAGGCACTGTCATCGCCAATAAGGCGGCCCTCGATGCGCGTCACCCCCATCTCGGCGAGCCGCCGTGCCCACTTTCGAAGGGGATCCTCTCCCCGCACCTGCGTGCTCCCAAACGTTGGATCCCCCGATCCTTCAAGAATCAGGTCTCCCCGCATCACGGAATCCTGTACCGAGCCGGCGTGGTAGAGCGTTGTTTCGTAGCGGTGGGTGCTGCCGAGAGCGTCGAGAGCCGTCGCGCTGGTGATTAACTTTTGGGTAGAGGCCGGAAGGAACGACCGCTCGGCGTTGCGACTGTAGAGCATTTCCTCGGCGTCTACGTCGTACACGGCAACGCCCCAGAAGGCGTCTTTGACTTGCTGGCGTCCGAGTAGGTTGTCGATCTGACGTTCGAGGGGAGGGAGGGGTGGGGTGCTCGCAATGAAGAATAGGATCCCGACGAGAAGATAGGTCCCCGGCAACAGGGACCACCAAAGGCGGCGCATGTGAGTCGGACAAGTGGAAATGGCACAACGGGCGCGATGGAACCTTCAGGCGCGGGCCATGGTTTCTCGGGGCGGCATGAAAGGGGGCGACCCGGCCCTCCCCTTTGCGTATTTTTCTATATCGATCTTCTCCTGCCATGCCCTCCAAGTCGCCCGAGCAGAAGAGCCCGTCTCCGCTCGTCTTTGAGAAGCAGAATTACGTGATACTTCTCGTGAGCGTACTCCTCATCGTCGTGGGATTCGGGGCGATGTGGATGGAGGGCAAGTTCCTGGGCTTCATCTCCCTGAACGTGTCCCCGATTGCGATCGTGGCCGGCTACGCGGGGGTCATCTACGCGATCCTGTGGCGGCCCGACGACGAAGAAGCAGAAAAAGAGGCTGCGTAGTTTCCGCTGGTCAGTAGAGAAGGTACGAGGTTCGGCGATCGCGGAAGGATTGAACCTCGTCCCGCCACGACCCGATGAGTGCCTCGGGAGATGCCCCCTGCTCCAAGAGGGTCGTGAGGCGCTCGGTGCCGGCGAGACGAGTGAGATGGCTGGGCCGGCTCACGAACCCCGTGTCGTTTTCCACCTCCGCCTGTCGGTAGGCGGCGTGAAGGGCGTGAACGCCGAGCTCCACGGGTCGCACCGCTCGGCGATTCGTCACCCGCAGCCGAAAGCCGGAGAGGGTTTGTCCCTCGAAGCGCGGAGACGGCGCCGCCTCCGGTCGAGAAGTTGGCGTGACCGTGGTCGTATCGATCGATACGCCGGGGAGGGACCGGGCCTGGAGCGTATCGACGACGGCCTGTGCGGCCGCCTCCCCCCACGGCAGGCCAACTTGGAGAAAGGGATGGTCGGTGCCGCGCCCCTCGTTGACGCGGACGCCCTCAAAGAAGCACATGCCGGCGTACACCAGAGCTGTCTCCCACGTGGGCAGATTTGGGCTTGGGGCCGTCCATTCACCCCCGGTGTCCGGCCACTGCATCTCACGGGACCAGCCGTCCATGGATACGACTGTGAGGTCGAGCTCCTGAAGCCCGGGGAGCAGTTGTTCTCCCTTGATGAACTGGGCCAGCTCGCCGACGGTGAGCCCGTGGGCAACGGGGATGGGGTAGCGCCCGACGAACGACTGCTGTTCCGGCTCCAGCGCGAACCCGGAGACGTAGGTGCCCCCCAGCGGATTGGGCCGGTCGAGCACGACGAACCGCAGGTCGGCCTCGGCGGCGGCCTGCATGGCGAGCCCCATCGTAGTGATGTAGGTGTAGAAGCGTGCGCCCACGTCCTGAACGTCAAACACGAGCGCGTCAATCCCCTCTAGTTCGCTCGGGGTGGGCCGGCGCGTGTCGTCGTAGAGACTGTAAACGGGGGCTCCCGTTCGCCCGTCACGGCCATCCGTGACGGCTTCTCCGGCGCCCGCCGTGCCCCGCAGTCCGTGCTCCGGGCCGAAGAGGGCGCCGAGCTCCACGTTCGAGGCCCGGTCAACGCGATCAATGAGGTGTGCCGTGTCTACCCGAGCGGTGTGGTTCACGATCAGACCGACCCGCGCCCCCTCTAGCTCGGCGAAGTCGTTCGCGGCCAGCACCTCTGCCCCCGTCCGAACGGAAGCCGGATCTTTTCCGTCGGCCTGGCAGCCCACAGCCAGAAGGACGATCAGAACGTAGATTGCCGTCGCGGGACCTGTTGTCGGCGGAACCGGGAGCAGAGGGCGCATCATGCCGGAAGGGGGGTTTACGTATTCGCCACGATCTCGTGTTCGGGGAAGAAGTACGAAGCTTCCTGTCGTCCGTTTTCCGGGGAATCGGACCCGTGCACGATGTTCTGCTCAATGGAGTCGGCGAAGTCGCTCCGGATGGTGCCGTCTGCGGCCTCATCCGGGTCCGTCGCGCCGATGAGGGATCGGAAGTCGTCGATTGCGTTTTCTTTCTCCAGGACGACGGGTACGCACGGGCCGCTCGACATGAAATCGGTCAGGTCGTCGAAGAAGGGCTTGTCCTCGTGGACGGCGTAGAAGCCTTCCGCCTCCGTCTTCGACATCGTGAGCATTTTCATCGCGCGGACCTGAAAGCCGGCATCCTGGATGCGGCGGAGCACTTCCCCGACCAGCTCTTTCCGGACGCAATCGGGCTTGAGGATGGCAAGCGTACGTTCGGTGGCCATTTTTGCTTGACGAGTTGCGTTATTGAGAGCGGCTTGGTGGAGGGAAGAGACCTCCGTCATAAAAGCTAGGGGACCGCGCACTCTTTGCTGACTGTGCGGGATGAGTCGTTCATGAATCTGAACGCGGAGAGAAGAATGCCTTCGGGGTGGTCGTGAGCGACTGTCTCACGGATCGTCTCGAACAGTCGGGGAGGATACCCGTCCACGTGCATCGTTCGTAACGAGATTGCGAGGAGCGCCGACCAGACGAGGACAGTGGGCAACAGGTTTGGGGGAGGAGCGTTTGGTTGAATTCCGTTCTCACAAATCAACGTGTACACACTGTGTCCAAAATAGCGAAAGCAACGCTCGGAGGCGGATGTTTCTGGTGCCTGGAAGCCGTCTATCAGGAAGCTGAGGGAATCGAGGCCGTCGTGTCCGGCTACGCGGGCGGTGACACCCCGAATCCGTCCTATCGACAGGTCTGTTCCGGCACCACCGGTCACGCGGAGGTCGTACAGGTGACGCACGACCCCGACGTACTTTCGTACCACGACCTCCTGGAGATTTTCTTCACCATCCACAACCCGACGACGAAAGACCGGGAGGGGGCCGACGTGGGCCCGCAGTACCGTTCGATCATCCTGTATCACGATGAGACGCAGCGCGAGACCGCCGAGGCCGTGATCGAAGAACTCGACGCCAACGTGTTCGAGGATCCGATCGTGACGGAGGTGGAGCCGTTGACGGCCTTCTACGAGGCGGAGGAGAAACACCAGGACTACTACAAGAACAACCCTTCGCTTCCGTACTGCCAGAGCGTCATCACGCCGAAGGTACGCAAGCTCCGCCAGAAGCACGCCGACAAGCTCGGATAGAACCGTCGAGGGACCTCGCATTCGGGCAGAAAAGGACGATCTGGTTTCCCTCTTTCGCCGCGCTACTGCCGGGCGAGAGCGAGTGTGGCAAGAGAGACGGCATCCGCGCCTGCGCCGATGAGGGTGAGGCCGGCGGCGACGGCGGTGGAGCCGGTGGTGAGCACGTCGTCGACCAGTAGCCAGTGGCCCCCGGCACACTGTTCGTCGGTGGCCGCGAACGCATCGCGCACGTTTCGCCAGCGCTCCTCGCGGGAGAGGTCGGTCTGGGAGCGGGTGGGAGTGGGCCGCGAGAGAAGGTCGTCGCGGAGGGGACGGTCGAGCGTATCGGCCACTCCCTGTGCCAGCATCTGGGCCTGGTTGTAGCCCCGCTCGAGCTTGCGCGTTCGGTGCAGCGGAATGGGAACCACCCCCTCCGGCAATTCGGCCTCCTCCGCGTACGCCGACCCCATGAGCCGGCCCAACGCCGCGCCGTACCGGGGCCGATTTCCGTATTTGAAGGCGTGTTGGACGGATTGTAGCGTCCCTCCCTTATCGAAGACCCAGAGCGCTAGGGCATGATCGAAGAGCCCCTGCCCGGTCGGCAACCGGTCGAGCCGGGCCGCGACGCCCATCGTGGGGGCCCGCTCCATCGACTGCAAGCAGCGGGGACAGAGGGGCAAGTCCGGTGATTCGGGGCGTGCGCTACACCCGAGGCACCGGGGCGGGTACACGAGGTCGAGCAGGCCCCGCGTCACAGTTGAAAGAATCTGGCCCGTAGCGGAGGCGGCGGTGTCGAGGAACGAGGCCATGAGGGAAGAACGGCGGCTCTCGGCGGCGAGATTTTACGATAATTCGAAGGCGGTTCCTGTCGAGCCGTCGTCACTATTGTATACTGTACTTCACACAGAGTCAACGAAAAGGGGGATCCCGGTCGGGTTCCGGCCAAACCGGCCCGTCTCGTGCTCGCTTCTTCGAATAAGTTCGACCTCAGATATGGCGGATCGCGATCGACGCGGCATGCTGATCAAAAACAACGGAGACGAAGGGGTCCAGGTCTCGATGTCGTCGCGGACGTTGGAGATTGGACCGGGGGAGGAAAAATTCCTGACCCCAGAGGAGGTTCGGGATCCGACGCTTCGCGAGGCGCTCCAGGAGCGAAGCATCTCAATCGTGCGCCCGGCGACGGAGGCGGAGGATGAGGTCATTCAGGAACGTCTTGAGTCCGACGATTAGTTCGTCGTGCCGTTCTCGCCTACCCGACGCTGTGAATCGACACTTCGACGACCATGAATGTACTCGCTTTGGAGCCGTGGTACGGCGGCTCCCACCAGCGTTTTCTCGACGGGCTCGTCGAGCACAGTGCGCATGATATTCGCCCCATCACGATGCCGGGCCGCTTTTGGCGCTGGCGGATGGAGGGGGGCGGGGTCACCCTCGCGAAGAAGGTGCGGTCGGCCATTCGCGAGGGGGTTCGCCCGGATCTGGTCTTCGCCACCGACAAGGTAAACCTGCCCGCCGTCCTGTCCCTGGCGCGTTCGGCGCTGGCAGACGTGCCGGTCGTCCTCCACTTCCACGAAAATCAGCTCACCTATCCGCTTTCTCCGGACCAGGAGCGGGAGCGGGCCTACGCCATCACGAACTATCTGTCGGCTCTCGCGGCGGATCAGGTCGTCTTCAACTCCCGGTTCCACTTCGAGGAGTTCGTCGATGCGCTGCCACAACTCCTGCGCGACTTCCCCGACTTCACGAACATGCATACGGTTCGGGACCTCCGGGCGAAGAGCACGGTGCTCCACCAGGGGATGGATCTCGCAGCGCACGACGAGTATGGGGGCGGTCGGACTGAACGCTCCCTGCATTCCACCCAGGCGCCCGTGGTGCTGTGGAATCAGCGCTGGGAGTACGATAAGAATCCCTCGGCCTTCTTCCGGGTCATGAACCGGCTCGACGACGTGAACGTCCCCTTTCGGTTAATTCTGGCCGGGAAGCAGTTCCACGAGCAGCCCGAGGAGTTCGAGCAGGCCTTTGAGCGCTACGCGGAGCGCATCCTGCACTACGGCTACGCCGAGGACTTTGCCGAGTATAGCCGCCTCCTCCACCGGGCGGACGTGGTGGTGTCCACTGCGCGGCACGAGTTCTTTGGGGGGGCGGTGCAGGAGGCCATCTACTGCGGCTGCCACCCCGTCCTCCCCAACCGGCTCAGCTACCCGGAGCTCATCCCCGAGACGCACCACAAGCCGCTGCTGCACGCCCCCATCCTATACGAGGACGACGATGACCTCTTCGACGTGCTGCGCGGCATTCTGGAGGGGGAGGAGCGCCCGCTCCCGTCAGACACGCTCCGGAAGATGCCGGCGCCGCTCGACTGGGACGAGCACGTGCAGGACTACGACGCGCTGTTTGAGGAGGTGGCGGAGGAAGCCGCCGTCCCGGCCTGAGTACGGAGCTACAGGGAAATGGTGACGGAAAGGAAGCTTTGATGATGCGGGGGAGGGGATGTTGCTGATGCGGGGATCCGTATCACCGGTGCGGCTTTCCCCTGGAGAATGCGAACGCCCCGAATCGTCGTGTAGATCCCCAGGGCAGCGAACCCAATCGCCGGGATGATAAACATGGAGCCGAGGACGTTCGGAAAAAAGGAGTTGCTCCTACTGCCGACGCGGAAGAATTTGTAGACAACAATTCCGCAGACGGTCCCACCGGTGAGCCCGATGGCGCCGAAGGTCAGATACAGGCCGCCGATTTGATGGCGACGGGACAAACCACTTTCTGTGGAGTCGGCGGTTCGGATTGCCAGAGCAGCCCACTCGGGCGCGGTGGAGAGGAGCCGGTCGGCGGAGGGAGAAGCGAGGGCGACGGAGCGGGGCGTCGCGGTTCCCGTCTGTGACGAAGACGAACGGGCCGTTGAGACCGCCGGAACCGAGTGCTGAGCGTGGCCGAGAGGGGCCACAAACAGCATCGCCAGTGCGATGGCCGTCAAAAAACGCATGGCGAGCATAGACCGGTGAGGTCGCGCCGGGAAGACGCGTCAGTTGCTGCGAGCCTGCACCAGCTCGAAAGAGCGGGGCGGGGTCGGGGTTCCGTTTGCCACGTAGACGCGGAGCGATCCATCCCCGTCGGCCATGACGACTACCGCGGCCTCGTTGGGGTCGTAGGACTGAAAGCGGGTGTCGAGCCACTGCATAGGCAGCCGCTCCTCCTGCTGTTTTAGCCAGCCGCCCTCCGCCGGGCTGTACATCAGATTGTGCGTCTCGATCGTGTCGTCGACGCGGCCCTTGGCCTGATCTCGCTCGGTGACCACGACGGTCCCGATGCCATGGCGCTTGAAGCCCAGATAGGAGGCCGCCGCCACATCCATCCAATGATCGGTAAGAAAATCGTGGTGCGTGTCCTCCTTCGGGTCATTCGCCAACTGATCCTCGGGGGCGTTGACGGTGACGAAGTGACCGTTTTCGTCGATGAGCGTGGTTCTGCGCATGGTCGTTGACGATTGGCAATGGATGGCAGAGGGGGACGCCCCGTCGGTCGTGGTCTGCTCCCAGGCGGACGCTTCTACTCCTTTTCGATCTCAAGGACAAGGCCGTCGGTATCCCGCACGAAGAGGCGGCCTTCAACCTCCCGGTAGGAATGATCGGCGGCGTCGAGACGAGAACGAAGCGAGTGCCAATCCCGGTCGGAGAGGCGAAACCCGACGTGGTGAATGGCGCCGCGACCGGGGACCGACGGATGCTCCATTTCCGGCATTTCGATAAGCTCAATCACCGGCCGGCCGCGCCCGTCCCCGAGCATGGCCCGCTGGCGGCCCTCCCGCACCGGATCGTCTTCCACGGTGCGGAGGGGGAGCCCGAGCAGGTCCACGTAGAACTCCGTGGCGGCGTCTAGGTCCGTGGTCATCACGGACGCGTGGTCGAGGCGCACGTCGAGGGCGGATGCGTTGGTGGGCGTGTCGTTGACGGAAGGAGACATAGGGAAATCGCTTCGCGAAAAAGGTCGACGCGAAACTAAAGGTCAGGAGGAAGAAGGAGTGTTGAACAAGGAAAGCGTACGCGAAACGAGACCATAAGGGACGATCTCGTCTCGTGGTGTCTCAACAGCGATCAACAGTGGAGCGTCTACGTTGTGCGTGGCAGTATCGTTAGGTGGCCGGGGTGGGGTCGGGATCGTCACTCGGCTGGAAGGCCGAGGCATCGATGTCTAGGCGTTTCATTTTCTTATAGAGACCCTGTCGGGAGAGGCCAAGCACTTCTGCGGAGGCGGTCACCTGACCGTCGCAGGCCCGGAGGACACGCTCGATGACGGCGGTTTCGGTTTCGGCGAGTACGTCGCTGAGGGTCTGATTCGGGTGAAGGATGGCGTCCGGATCGTCCGCCGAAGGCGTCGCGTTCGCCTTGGCCTCGTCCACAATCCTATCGAGCAATACGTCATGGTCGATTGTCGGGGCCGGCTCACTGCTGACGTGGACGAGGGCTCGCTCCAATTCATTACGCAGCTGACGCACGTTGCCCGGCCAGTCGTACCGGATCAGGGCCTCCACGGCCGGCTGGGTCACCGGGACCATCGTGGCGTCGTCCGGACGGAGCACGTCCAAGAAGTGACGCACGAGCAGCGGGATGTCGGCCCGTCGCTCACGGAGCGGAGGCATGCGGAGCGAGATGACGTTCAAGTGCTCGCACAGCTCGGGCCGGAAGTGGTCCTTGCGGACCTGTTCCTCAAGACAATCGGTCGTAGTCGCCACGACGCGCACGTCTACGGGCACAGCCTCGGTTCCCCCTTCGGGAACGACCTCGCCGGTTTCAAGCAACTGGAGAAGCGAAGACTGCACGGAAAGCGGGAGGGCGTCCACGTCCTCGATGACCAGCGTACCCGTGTCGGTCGCGTGGACCGCACCAGGGACAAGATTGCCGTCCGCATCGACGCGACCGAAGATGCGCTCCGCAATGGGTTCGTGTTGCATGTTCGCACACGCGACGTGGCGGAAGGGGCCCTCCACCCGTTCACTGGTGGTGTGCACGGCCCGGGCAAGCAGGCGCTTCCCCACGCCGTCCTCGCCAGTGATAAGAACGGGACTATGACTGGTACGGATGCGCCGTACCTGCTCGGCGACTGTGCGCATCGCGGCACTCTCCGGCGCTTCGGTATTCGAGTCGTCACGGGGAGGATGGTGGTGGAGCGCGCGTTCCAGGGCCAGGCGAACGAGTGGCAGCCAGTCGCGAATCTTGGCCGTAGCGGCTTGCCAATCCGAATCCCGCTCGTCGGACACTTCGACCCCAAGAAGAAAGGTGGGGGACGCGTCCCGCAGTCGTAGCCATTGCACGGGTCCTTCATCGCTCTCGGCGGCCGGGCTTGGCGCTCCTTGCAGGTCGCCGGGCCGCGAGCCGCTCTCGTGCAAGATGGAGGCGATACCCTCATCCGGAAGGCGACTAATGCCAATCCAGCGATCCGGTAGGAGGGAGGCAACGGCGTCGACCCACGTCTTCACGACGAGGGGCAGGGAGAGAGAGGCCTGTGCGAGGGTCGCGCCAAGGGTCGTCGTTGAGTTGGACAAGGATGGGTACGGCTCGGTCGAGGCGGCCTCCGTGGCCTCCGTTGGAGTGGTGCCGTCGGCCAGGGCAGTGGCGACGGCCTCCTCCGTTCCGGCGCCGAGCGCGTCGAACGTCGACTGTGCCGCATCAGCCAGCGCGTGGGCCCGGTCGTCGTCCTCCAGCTGGGCGAGGGCCAGCTGGAGGGACGCGCAACGGTAGCGATCCTGCATCATGGAAGCGCCGGAGAGGGCATGCCGATATGCCTTGACCGCGTCTCGGTCACCGTCGGGGCGGTTGGACGCCTGGGCGACGGCGCCCTCGGCGGCGAAGCGCTTCGTTGCGTAGGGGAGGACGCTGAAGTAGTCGTCGTATGCGTCGGCGGCGTCCAGGTACTGCCGGGCGGTTTCGGTATCGGAACGGGCGGCGGCCGTTCGGGCAAGCCGGAGCAACGTGCGTAGCTGATTGCCCCGGTGGCCTGTCTCGCGGGCGTTGCGATGGGCCCGCTTCATCCAGGTGTAGGCCTCGTCGAGTTGCTCCCGGCGGGCAAGAATTTCACCCTGTAGCAGCGCGACGTGCGAGCGGTGGAGGCCATGGGGCAGGTGGTGGACCTGTTCGATGAGGTCGTTGAGAAGGGGTTCTGCGCGGGACAGTTCGTCGCGACGGAGGGCAATCCGGGCACGGAGGGTCTGGAGGTGAGCCTGGTCGACCGGGTCGTTCCGCACCGCGGCCTCGGCCTCGTCGACTGTGTGCAAGGCGTCGTCCCACTGGCCACGACGCAGGTAGGCCCCGACGTGGGCATGGTAGGCGGCCAGGAGGGGATAATGAACCTGGTTCTCGACCTGGCGCAACAGTGCCTCGGCGGTCTCGGCAGTTTCTATGATCGTGTCGGGGGGCTGCCCCAGGTCGTAGCGCAGGGCGGCCGCGTGGGCCGCCGCGTATCCCCGCACACGACGGTCATTCCAGTCCTTGCCGAGGGAACGAAGGGCGTCGACGTGACGCTCAGCGGCGTGGTACCGGCCCTCGAAGCGGAGCGCGGGAATGTTGAGTTCGTGACGCCAGCGATCGATCTGCCGGTCGTTGAGTTTTTCGGCTAGGCCGTCGGCGTCACGCAGCACCTCGCGCATCAGCGCGTACTCGTCGATGGCGAAATACGCCTGGGCGCGTCCCAACAGCGCCCAGCAGCGCCCACCTGGATCGTGGATGGAGTCAAAAAGTCCCTCAGCGTCATCGAGCAGGCGGAGGGCTCGCACCGCTTCGCGAGAGTCGGTGTGGCGACGAGCGTACGCCCAGCCCCGCCAAAGGGTCACTTCGGCTCGTGCGCAGGTGCAGAGGTCGTCGATGGCGGTGAGGGACGGAAGCAGGGAGAGGGCCCGTTCGGTATCGTCCCGGTGCGCAACCTCCACCCGTGCTCGGAGCGCATGGAGCATGACCTGTCCCGTGCTGGCGGCCGGGGCGTCTACCGGCTCCAGCAACGGATCCACCATCTGGACCACGTCCTCCGCCCGCCCTTCGGCGAGGAGGTCCGTGGCCATCGCTATGGTTTGTGCATGCTCCATGATGGAGGTAATACTTGTGGGGAAATACCGACTGCAGGCGGCGGATCCGCTGAGGGCCCGTCGTCCACAGTCTGGAATCGTCGCTACATAAAGCCGAGTTCGAGCCGGGCCGCTTCGGACATCATCTGCGGGGAGAAGGGCGGCTCGAACGTCATCTCCAGGTTCACGCTCTTCACCCCCTCCGTTTCCCGCACGGCATCCTCCATTTGTCCCGGAAGAACGCCCGCCGCGGGACAGTTCGGGGCCGTGAGGGTAATGAGCACGTCCACGTGGTTGTCGTCGTGGACGTCGATGTGGTAGACAAGCCCGAGGTCGTATACGTTAACCGGAATCTCCGGATCATAGATTTCCCGAAGACTCTCGACGATTCGCTCGTAGAGATCATCGTCCGGCGTATCCTGGACGTGATCCGGGATCGTCTCCGGAAGTTCAATTTTGGTGTTCTCTTTGTCGTCGGGCACGTCGGCCGTACCCCCGGCTCCGCCGCCCATGCCGCCCATTCCCCCCATTCCGCCGGGCATGGCGCCTGAAGGATTCATGGTGCTAGCCTCGTTCGGTTAAAAGTGTAGCTGGCGATCGTGCTGTAGGGTGATCGTATCTGCGTTTGTTTGGCTCGTGAATCGTGATACGTGCTCGTGATACGTGATGGAGGTGCGCCTCACGTATCACGATTCACGCATCCGTTGCCTTTCGAAATCAGTGTCCTCGGTCTCGTCGGGCAGTTCGCAATGGAACTAATTCCGAAACCGTCGAGCGCGCTCCCGCATCTCCTCGATCATGGCCTGAAGCCCGTTGTTGCGCTGTGAGCTCAAGTGCTCGTGCAAGCCAATGTCATCGAGGAAGTCGAAGTCGGCGTCCGCGATAACCTCCGGCGGTTGCTCATCCACCACCCGGATGATGAGGGCGGCAAGTCCCTTCGTAATCTTGGCGTTGCTGTCCCCTCGGAAGTGAAGCGCACGATCTTCGTCGTCGTACTCCGCCTCAATCCACACGTCGGACTGGCAGCCGTGGACGTAGTTTTCGTCCGTCTTCTGGTCTTCGTCGAGGAGGGGAATGTCGTCGCCAAGTTCGATGAGGTATTCGTACCGTCCCATCCAGTCGTCGAACAAGGAAAACTCGTCGACGATCTCCTGAGCTCGATCCGAAACCGTATCGGTTGCAGGCATGTCCGTGAACTTTGCAGGTTCGTCTAGGATCTGTATCGTGTACGCATTACTCGGCTCCGCGTCCAGCGTTCTACGCGGAGCGTTTCCGAGGGGGCCTCACATCCGTGCACGAGAAGCACAGCTAGCTGTCTCCGAGCATCTGCTTCACGCATCGAAGGCCCTCCACGAGCCGGTCGGCGTCCTCGCGGGTGTTGTACGCGGCGAACGACGCACGGATGGTGCCGGGTAGCCCGTAGCGCTCGACGAGGGGCTGCGTGCAGTGGTGGCCTGTCCGGACCGCGATGCCCAGGCGGTCGAGGAAGGTGCCGGCGTCGTACGGATGGATGTCTTCGAAGACGAAGGAGAGCACACTCGTCTTCTCCGGCGCCGTGCCCACGATGCGGAGTCCGTCGATCGCCTGCACCTGTTCGGTCGCGTAGGCGAGCACATCGTCCTCGTGGGCCTGGACCGCGTCCCAGTTCAGGTCCATCATGTATTCGGCCGCCGTGCCTAAGCCAACAACGCCCGCAATATGGGGGGTGCCGGCCTCAAACTTGTGGGGCAGGCCGTCGTAGGTACTCTTTTCGAACGACACCTCATCGATCATGTCGCCCCCCCCGTGGTAAGGCGGCATGGCCTCCAGGTGCTCGCGCTTGCCGTACAGGATGCCGATGCCGGTGGGGCCGAACATCTTGTGCCCGGAGAAGACAAAAAAGTCTGCGTCGAGCGCCTGCACGTCCACGGGCATGTGCGGGGCCGACTGGGCCCCGTCGAGCACCACCGGCACGTCCTGGGCATGAGCACTGTCGATGAGGTCCCCGACCGGGTTAATCGTGCCCAGCGTGTTCGAGACGTGAGTCACAGCTACTAGCGCCGTGTCGTCCGTCAGGAATTCGCCTAGGCGGTCCATCTCCAGCTCACCGCGGTCGCTGACCGGCAGTACCCGAATCTCGGCCCCCACCTGCTCGGCCAGCATCTGCCAGGGCACAATGTTGGAGTGGTGCTCCATCTCCGTGAGGAGGATTTCGTCGCCCTCGTCCACGACCAGTTCCCCAAACGTGGAGGAGATCAGGTTCAGCCCCTCGGTCGTGCCCCGCGTGAAAATCACTTGCTCAGGATTCGGGGCATCGATGAACGTGGCGATCGACTCGCGGGCCGATTCGTACTCGTCCGTCGCGTCCTGGCTGAGCCGGTGCACGCCCCGGTGGACGTTGCTGTTTTCGCGGCTGTGAAAGTGCTCCAGCCGATCGATGACGGCGGTCGGCGTCTGCGAGGTCGCCGCGTTATCGAGGTACACGAGCGGCGTGTCGTCGTAGATGTCCTGCTGGAGGGCGGGAAAGTCCGCACGAAGAGCCTCGGCGTCGAACGAGGTTGCCTTCGTCTGGGGCTTCGTGGTTGCAGACATGGGCTACAGGGATGGGGATGAAGGAAAGAATGGAGGGATGGATGCAACGGGCAGGCGTCCATCTCCCGAGTCGCATTCGGGCTGATCCTCCACACGTCCTGGCGCTGAATCATCAGTCGAAGTAGCCGCCGAAGCGGGTGCGAATCTGGTCGGTGACCTCGTCACGCAGGGGATCGACCGCAAGCTCCTCAAGCACCTCTTCGCAGAAGGCCTGCAGCATGAGAATCCGGGCCCGGCGCTCCGAGAGGCCGCGAGACCGGAGGTAGAAGATCGCGTCCTCGTCCATCTGTCCAGTCGTGGCGCCGTGGCTGCAGACCACGTCGTCGGCGTAAATTTCAAGCTCCGGCTTCGTGTAAATCTGCGCGTCCTTCGTGAGAACGATGGTGTCGTTCTGCTGGTAGGCGTCGATGCGCTGCGAGCCGCGGGATACGAAGACCTTGCCGTTGAAGACCGCCGTGGACGCGTCGTTCAGAACGTGCTTGTAGAGCTCGTTGCTGTTGCAGTCCGGCTGCACGTGATCCATGCGGGTGTGGTTGTCCACGTGCATCTCGTTCTGGCCGATGCAGAGGCCGAAGAGATTGGACTCGCAAAACGACCCGTCCGCCTCAATCGTCGCGTTGTTGCGCACGACCTCGCCGCTGAACGTGACGGTCTTGGTCGAGTAGACGCTGTCCTCTTTCTGCTGCGCGGCGCGGGTGTGAACCTGGGAGGCGGACGGCCCCTCGTCCTGAATGAGGTAGTGGTCCAGGTTGCCCTTTTCTCCGACGAAGACCTCGCCCACCGTGTTGGTGAACGTGTTGGCGTCGGTCAGGGAGTACTGCTTCTCCACAATCCTGGCGATCGCACCGTCCTCCACCACGAACAGGTGGCGCGGCTGGAGGAAGAGGTCCTCGTCGCTGGCGGTCACGTGGAGGAAGAAGATCGGCTTTTCCACGATGGTGCCGGACGGGACGTATACAAACGCGCCGTCCTGAACGAACGCCGTGTTGAGGGCCGTGAGGGCTTCGTCCTCAAAATCGGCATACTTGCCGTAGTGCTCTTCGACGAGGTTGGGATGATCTTTCCCGGCCTGGGCGAGGCTGCTCACGACGACGCCCGACGGCAGCTCGCCGATGTCCGAAAGCGATTCGTCCACCCGGCCGTTGACGAGAACAACGCGATGCGCATCCATGTCGTCGACCAGAAGGGGAGCAATGTCACTCTCCTCGACCGACGCCTCCCGCGGGCCGAGGGGGAGGGTATACGGCCGGTCGATCACCTTCGAAATGTTGGTGTACTTCCACAGCTCCAGGTCATTCGTCGGGATGCCGAGCTGCGAGAAGCGCTCAATGGCGTCCTCGCGCTGCTGAGCAATTGAAGCATTCGTGCCGTTGAGGGCTTGGCCGTGGTTAACCTCGAAGGCCGAAATGAACCGGTCTTCGGGACGAACGTCGGTGTCGAGTGCGGTGGTCATGATGGGCAAGAAACTGAGTACGAGAACGTCGAGGAGAAGGGGAAATCACAGAGGTCCCAAGACCTCCAGGTTGGGCGTCACGGGAGACCAAATCGTGCAGTCACGCCGCTGCGGCGGCCGCCGCTTCTTCGCGAACCCATTCGTAGCCCTCGTCCTCAAGCTTGTCGGCAAGCTCCATGTCCCCGGATTGGGCAATCTTGCCGTCGAGCATCACGTGCACGCGCTCCGGCTCGATGTACCGTAGAATGCGCTCGTAGTGCGTAATGACCAGGAAGCCGCGGTCGTCGTCACGGAGCTTGTTGACCCCGTCCGCGACGTTTTTGAGCGCGTCGATGTCCAGGCCCGAGTCGGTCTCATCAAGGATGGCGAGGCGCGGCTCCAGCATGGCAAGCTGAAAGATTTCGTTCCGCTTCTTTTCCCCACCGGAGAAGCCCTCATTTACCGAACGCTTCGTAAGGTCGGCGTCAAGGCCCATCATGTCGGCCCGCTCGCGCATCATTTTCAGAAACTCGGCCGAAGAGAGCTCCTCCTGGCCGCGGGCTTCCCGAACAGAGTTGACAGACTCCTTCAGGAAGTTCGTCATGCTTACGCCGGGAAGCTCTACCGGATACTGAAAGGCGAGAAAGATGCCTTCCTCGGCACGCTCCTCCGGTTCAAGCTCCAGCAGGTCTTCGCCGTCGTAGAGAATTTCGCCATCGAGAACCTCGTACTCTTCACGTCCGGCCAGGACGGAGGCGAGCGTACTCTTCCCGGAGCCGTTTGGGCCCATGAGGGCGTGGAGTTGGCCCGTATCAAGCGTCAGATCCACGCCGTTGAGGATGCGAATGTCCTCATCTTCAACGCCAACGTGCAGGTTTTTGACTTCTAAAAGTGGCATGTCGTGTTCGATTGTGAGTGGTGCGATCTAAAAAGTTCGTCGTAGTTCGGAAGGGAATGCCCTCGACGCATAGAGGAGAGCGTGGGGAGCGGGAGCGCGGGAGAGAGCGCATCGTGTTCCCACGCTCTCAAGCGCCCATGCTTTCTACCCAACGGATCCTTCCAGTTCAATGTCGAGTAGCTCCTTGGCCTCTACCGCAAACTCCATCGGGAGCTCTTGCAGAACCTCCTGGCAGAAGCCGTTCACGATAAGCTTCAGGGCTTCCTCCTCCCCGAGGCCCCGCTGGTGGCAGTAGAACATTTGGTCTTCGCCGACCTTCGAGGTCGTCGCTTCGTGCTCGATCTGAGCGGACGGGTTGTTGCTCTCGATGTACGGATAGGTGTGAGCCCCACAGTCCGGCCCCAGCAGCATCGAGTCACACTGGGAGAAATTACGGGCGTTGTCCGCGTTTTTGCTCACCTTCACCTGGCCCCGATAGCTGTTGTCCGCGACATCGGCGGAGATGCCCTTCGAGATAATTGTGCTCTTCGTATTCTTCCCAATGTGCTGCATCTTGGTGCCGGTGTCGGCCTGCTGATGTCCCTTCGTGAAGGCCACCGAGTAGAACTCACCGACCGAATTGTCCCCGGCCAGGATGACAGAGGGATACTTCTGCGTGACGGCCGAACCCGTTTCGAGCTGGGTCCAACTGATCTTCGAGTTGTCGCCCTTACAAATTCCACGCTTCGTGACGAGATTGTACACGCCGCCTTCGCCGGTATCCGGATCGCCCGGGTACCAATTCTGAATCGTCGAGTACTTGATCTCCGCGTCTTCGTGGGCGATCAGCTCCACAACGGCGGCGTGTAGCTGATTCTCTTTGCGCATCGGGGCCGTGCATCCTTCCAGGTAGCTTACGTACGATCCCGGCTCGGCAACAATGAGCGTGCGTTCAAACTGGCCGGTGCCGGCTTCGTTAATTCGAAAATACGTGGACAGCTCCATCGGACAGGTCACGCCCTCCGGCACATAGACAAACGAGCCGTCGCTGAAGACGGCGGAGTTGAGGGCAGCGTACAGATTGTCAGTGTACGGAACGACCGTCCCCATGTACTCCCGCACGATCTCGGGGTGGTCACGGGCTGCTTCCCCGAAGGATTTGAAGATGACGCCTTTCTCCTTCAGCTTTTCCTTGAAAGTTGTGGCGACCGAAACGCTGTCCATCACCGCGTCGACGGCCACCCCAGTGAGGGCTTTCTGCTCCTCGAGCGGGATGCCGAGACGCTCGAAGGTCTCCAAGATCTCGTCCGGTACCTCATCGAGGCTTTCATATTGGGCCTTGTCCTTCGGGGCGGAGAAATAGCTGATCTCGTCGAATTTCGGGGCCTCGTAATCGAGGTGAGCCCAATCGATGGTTTCTCCGCCGTCAATCCGTTCTCGAACGTGACGGAAGGCCTTGAGGCGCCAGTCCAGGAGCCATTGCGGCTCATCCTTCCGGTGCGAAATGTACCGGACAACATCTTCGGTCAATCCCTCCGGCGCGGTCTCTGCCTCGATGTCCGTGTAGAAGCCATGCTCGTAGTCTTCGTTGGCCTTCCCCTTGAGATACTCAGTTTCAGAGGTGCTCATAAGCAGGTCCCTCGTGCGTCTCGTGTGTGGTCCGATGCGAGTGCGGATGCCAGATCGGAGCGTGCCGGGAGATGACTCCGACACTGCTCTCTATGTAAACTTTCGTTTACAGTCGCCTGTCTGTCAACGTGCAGTTACAACCAGTCCCCATTCACGTCGTTCCGCTTCGGGCTTGCAAGATCACGTCTTCATTGCAAGTTGGCTGCATCGCCGACCGAGGTCATGCGGGTCGGTATTTGGAGAGGTTGGATAGAAACCTGACCATCACATCCTGTGGGCAGATGGTTCTGGGAACCCGAGAGATAAATCGACGACGGGCGTAGAGAAACCTTTTTCTGCGGGCCAAAGTACGGCCTACTCCGCTGTTCTTGATCTCGCCAAAGCTGCTTCGTCCCATGACAATCACGATGACCGACCGTGCCGCCGACCAGATACGGACGGTTGCCGTCAACGAGGACGTTGACCTGGGGGAGACCATGCTTCGGGTTGCCGTGGTGCCCGGGGGATGTTCCGGGTTGACCTATGATCTAGGATGGGACACCACCGTTCAGGAGGAAGACGCCGTCGAACAACACGAAGATATTACGGTGGTTCTTGACAAGAAGAGCCGGCTTTATCTCGACGGGTCGGAGCTAGATTTCACCGATGGGTTGAATGGGGATGGATTTCACTTCAGCAATCCCCAGGCCACACGCGAGTGTGCCTGTGGGGAGTCGTTCGCCCTTTAGTTCCTCCGTCACTGTAAACGAACGTTTACAGATCCTCGTTGGGCTGACCGGTGCGCCGCCATCGTACTCGATCCCCTTCGACGATGCCGTAGCTGTCGGCGAAGCCCGCCGTCGTTTCGAGCACGTACTGTGCTGGGGATCGAGACGGAATCGTTTTGGCTGTGTTCGGTGGGGCGTATTTCTTAATCCGTACCACCTGTGAGTCGGCATTGATGAAGAAGAGATCGAGGGACAGGGGAGTGTTGGCCATCCAGAACCCACGTTCCCGCTCCTCCCTGAACGGAAAGAGCATCCCACTTCGTTCGCTCGGGAAGCCCTTCCGCTGCATCATCCCCCGGTTGCGGGCGGAGTCTGTATCCGCCACCTCGAGGTCGAGGGTGACGAGCGTGTCTTGATCCTGCAGGAACGCGAGGCGACCTTCTTTCTCGAACGAAATCGTCGTCGTGTCTTCCGAAGGGGAGGCTGCGCTCTGGCTGGTGTCGTCGCCGGTACAAGAAGGAAGGGGAACGGTCAAAGCTGTGAGAATGAGGGGGAGAAGTGCGCGCATGAGAGCTAATGAGTCTAGGGGGGAGGAAAGAAATCTGAGGCGTACCGATCACTACGTGGGCATTCGAGCCATCCTACTTCGCACGGGTCCACCGGATCCGCGTACTGTCGGTGAGGCCGAATCGGTCGGCGAAGCCGGCTCGTACCTCGACGACGAATTTCCGGGGTGCGGCCGGCTCAATGGTTTCTTCGGAGAAAGGGGTGGTGCGGCGGGCGATGTTGATCACCTGTGAGTCCGGTGCTACGAAGACGATGTCGAGGGGGAGGGGCGTGCTTTTCATCCACATCCCGCCCTCGCTCACCTCGTCGAAGATAAAGAGCATCCCTTGGTCGTAGCCGAGGGAACGCTGGCGCATCAGTCCACGCTTGCGCTCGGCGTCGGACTCGGCTACCGCGAGGTTGATGGTTTGGAGGGTATCACCACCGGCACGATAAAAGGCGAGTGTCCCTTCCTGAAATGTCGGTTCTTTCACCGAGGTCGTTCTGTTCTCCTCCGTTGTGCAGCCAGCCCATGCAAGAATGAGGGGAATTAGAAGAAAAAGCAGACGCGTGTTCGGCACCGGGGAAAAAAGCGGCACGAAAGAAAAGGAGGTCATAGCACAGGGGGGACTGAGCGGGTGTCCGTCACCGTTTGCGTGGAACTGGGAAAAGCGTGAGTGCCAGAAAGACAGTGGGAGAGGTCTCAGAGTGGGCGTTCCATGTAAACGACGTCGTCCAGGGGATTGTGGTAGTACGGAGAACGCTCTTCGAAGCCCAGCGAACGGTACAGCGTGCGTGCGGCGGTCATCGAAGCCACGGTATCGAGCCTCATCACGTCATACCCTAAATTCTCGGCAACGTCGATGAGGGCCGAGGCGAGCCGATGGCCAAGACCGTTCCCGCGGTGCGCAGGCCGCACGTACAGCCGTTTCATCTCACATACGCCCTCCTGATCGAGGGGCTGTACCGCCACGATCCCCACGGGGGTGGCGTCAACTTCGGCCAGAAGAATGGCGCCGTCTGGGGGCGCGTACGGACCCGGCAGGGCATCCATCTCGCGCTCAACGCCCTGAAAGTCAAGGTCGACGTTCAGTTCCTGCAGGTACTCCCGAAAGAGCCGGCGGGCATCGTCGAGGTCGTTGTCGTCCTGGGCGCGACGGATGCGGGGCATCAGAGACACTCCGGGTTGAGACGAGTCAGGATCAACAGGAAGCAAATCAGTGCACAGGGCGCGCTTTGTCAAGTAGATGCCGCACTGATCCGGAAAACTATCGATCCGAAGAAACTGGGTGTGCGAAAAGATCCAGTGTTAGTGCGACTCGTCGGAGCCCGGTCGTTCGCGTTGAGTCACCAATGCTGAGGCCAACCTCGACGACCGTAAAGTTTACGGCAGTCCCGTTCCCGGACGGTGAGGACGGAGTGAGCGCACGGGCCCCGGGACTCGTGGTTGCGATCGGCACCGAAGACACGAGGAGACATAGAAGCTGAGAGAACCTACGCATTCGATGCGAGCAGTAGTAGGACAGGCAGCGACCCTGACACCCGAAATACGATGGGCCTGGGCGAGACGGTACCGTTCCAGCATCGACTCTGGAAACGTGATATGCTTCTGTTAGGAGGCGTTTGTATGGAAACAAAGAATAAAGCCTGCTATATGAAATACGATATTTTTAGCTACCCTTTCGGAGCGTAGTGGATCTTTTGCCATAATCCGGACCCGAGATCGCGTCCTACGAGCAAATGCTGGTACCCCCGGCGGAGGAACCTTCTTCAGTACCGCAATAGCCCCTTTTTCTCCTGTCTTGTACCCTCGAATTGAGCGCACCTGCGACGCCCCACATAGACGTGAGGCCTGTTTCGCACAGGGGAGGCGAGCGCCGTGAACGGACACGTCCTCGTTCTCAATCAGGACTACAGTGCGCTCACGGTCTGTAACGTTCAGCGGGCGGTCCTGCTGATGCACCTGCAGAAAGTGCACCTGGTGGAGTCGGTGGATGGCCAATACGTCCGCTCCCCGAGCACCCGGCTGCCCTGGCCCAGCATTGTTCGCCTCAAGTCGTACGCGCAAGTTCCCTACAAGCGGGTGATGCTGTCCCGAAAGAACGTCTTGAAGCGCGACCAGCAGACGTGCCAGTACTGCGGTCAGGAAGGGAACCTGACGATCGATCACGTCGTGCCGAAGTCGCGGGGCGGTCGTGACACGTGGGAGAATCTCGTGGCCGCCTGCGTGTCCTGCAACAACCGAAAGGGGGATCGGACGCCGGACGAGGCGGGAATGGAGCTGGCTCGGGAGCCCTTCCGCCCCAGCTACGTGATGTTTCTGCGCGATTTTGCCGGGACCATCGATGAGGATTGGAAGCCGTATCTCTTCTTATCGTAGGGGGGCTGAGGTCGTACGGCCGCATCGATAACGGTTGCTACGCCTGCAAAGTGAACGCGTGCGAGGCAGCGAAGAGGGGCTGAAGGAGGAAACTGAGCAGGTATCACCGCCTCTATTGGTGGGCAGGCGGTCCCTTCGGCCGCGCCCTGTCGCGAGTGGGATCGCCACTTCACCTGCAATCCCTGCGGTCTACCGATCAATGGTCCCTGTTCTTCGTTGTATGGATCGGTCTCCCCTCAAAATCCTCTAAACTACCCGTGAATGGCTCCCTCCTCCAGTGGGTCGCGCGAATTGCGTGGCTCGTTCCACTTCTGTTCTTTGGCCTGTCGGTGCATCAGGGGAAGGTCGCCTATGACTTGCACGCGACCAAAGTGACGGGGACACCCGCTTCGGCCGAGGTACTGGAGATGAAAAAGGGAAATCGGCAGGACGTAACCTACGATTACGTGAGTCTTCGCGTTGACCTCCCCGACGGGGGAACGCTCACGCGAGAAAAGCTGTCGCTGCCGCACGGGCTGGTGCCTCCGCTCCTCGATCGGGAAACCCTTCAGGTAACCGTGAAAGAGGGGGCGAGCATTCCGGTCGTAATCACAGAGAAAATCGGCCCAACCCCGGCCGTAGACACGCAGATGCGCATCGCCGGTATCAATGGTCTCATGAGCCTCGGTGCGGCTCTTCTGTTCGGGTTCGGAATTTGGTTCTGGAACCGCAGCCTTCGTCGCAACGGGGATCCCGCGGATCGAGGCGTTAGCGAGTCTGATCCCGATCATCCTGCTCGACAAATGGTCCGGTCCTAGCCCGAATTGGGTTCCACCCCCCAGTCACCTGTTGCGTGCTTTGGTTTGAGGAAACCGACGCATTCCGGTACTCAAACCGTATCCGGACTTCTTGCCCCTTCAGGGAGCAGTCGATCCCGTTCCGCGGAGCACACGCCCGAAAAGGCAATATCAAGGTCGACCTGTCGGTGTTTTCGGTGGTTTTATCGGAGGAGTCGGACGGAATTCGAACCGTGATGGGAAGGGTCATCTCGGTTGGACCCGGTGCTTCGTCCATACGGCCGGGCTCAAACGTGACCGAACGAAGGGCACGGACCGCGGCAGGGTCTAACAATCGGTGAACACCGCGCTTCACCTGAATGTCGTGGGCCGTTCCTTTCGCGTCCACGACGAACTGGAGGTGCACCTCTCCTTCAGGGCCGGACTCCTTTGCCAATTCCGGATACTGAACCTGTTCCTGGAGTGCCTGCATGCTTCCGTTCAGAGAAGGAGGCGTCTCGACGCCCTGCAAGCCGGCAGGTGTATGGGAAGAGGCGTCCTCGTTCGACGTGGACGGTGATTCGGAAAGGGCGAGGGCATCAAGTTCGGTATGGTTGAAACCGTCGGCAAAGGAAAGAAGCAAGCGAGCGTAATCACCCGGGGACGTGTGCCGCCGGATAGGGCGGCGGCGTCGCAGAAGGCTGTGCTGTACCTCGTCCGGCTGCTGGGCCGGTTCGTACACGTAGGACCGCCCCTCCTTCCGGTAGGATAGGTATCCCTCTTCGGCGAGCTTTTTCGGCACCGTCATGACCGTTGTGTCGGCCACGTCCCGGTCCTCGGTGATACGCTCGCGGACATCGGCCTCGGTGGCCTCGCCGAGATCCCACACGTGGTGGAGCACCTCCAGCTTCGTTTCGCCGAGGTGAGTGAGTGATTTTCGCTGAGGTCCAGTTCTTAGTGGCGTGTTGTTCTCTGCCTCATAGAGAACCGGTCGATCTTTAGGAGATAGACGGGTCGGACCTCCGGTAGGGGTAGAGGGGCGCGACCCGTTCCGGATCGGCCCCGCATACGTAGTGAAGCCAAAGGAAGAGGTTGCGGAGTTGCTGGGTCAGAATGCCCTCCCGACGAAAGCGTCGCGCAGAGGTGATGACGGCGGTGTCGAGGAAGCGAAACCCGCCCCGGCTATGCAACCGATCGGCCAGCTCCAGATCTTCGAAGATGGGCCAGTCCGGATAGCCCCCGACTGCTTCAAATGCCGTCCGGGTCACGAACAGGCCCCGGTCGCCGAAACAGAGGCGAATCCATGGCCAGGCCGTGCACCACGCATAGAACCGGAGTAGGGGGGTGGGGGCGTCAAACCGGAGCCGGAACGTCCCGGCGGAGGCGCCGGGGGGCGCGAGTGTATCCCGGATGAGCGTAAGGCCGTTCGAGGGGAGGCGGGTATCGGCGTGGAGAAAGAGATAGACCTCCCCGTTTGCCGCCTCGGCCCCCCGATTCAGCTGAGAGGCACGTCCCCGGGGTGCTCGGAGGACGGTTGCCCCGGTTGCTCGTGCACATTCACGGGTGCTATCTTC
The DNA here is from genome assembly GCA_003023365.1 of Bacteroidetes bacterium QH_7_62_13. GTDB lineage: Bacteria > Bacteroidota > Rhodothermia > Rhodothermales > Salinibacteraceae > Salinibacter. Next base: position 28,558 of record PXTG01000056.1, read on the forward strand.
TGAATGGCCATCCACGACGAGAACCTCAAACGGAGCAGTCTGCTCGTCGAGTGCCGTCAAGGTTTCTCCGATAACGGTCTCTTCGTTGAGGGTTGGAATGATGACAGAAATGAAAGATCGGTCGGTCACACTGCTGGTTGGCGCCGTAATCGGATTGAGCGGAAATGAGACCCGCTGGCTGTGGTCTCCATCGATTTGTGGGCCTACCACATCATCTGTTTCATGCAGAACACCGATCCGCCGGCCTTAAGAAATTCGCTGGTGTCAAGCTCAACGGGGACGAAGCCTTCGGCGCGGAGGCGTTCGGTGGTGCCCTCGCAGCCTTCCTGAATCAGGACGTGCTTGCCGTCGGGGCAGTGCGCATTGCAGGCAAACTGGTGGCGTGCCTCGTTGTCCGGGGCCTCGATCACCGTGTCGAAGCACGTCTCAATCAGGGCCCGGCCCTCGTCGTTGAGCGCGTCATCGGCGATAAGGACGTGGTCCTCGTCGAGCGGGCAGAAACAGGTGTCCAGGTGATAGTAATCGGCGTCCGTCAGCTCCAGAAGCACCACACGCACGTTCAGGAGGTCGCTGATGGCCTGATAGGCATCCGGGCTCGTCCGAAATCCGTAGCCCCCCCAAAGGAGGTAGCGGCTGGGGTGCCAAATGGCGTCGCCCATGCCCTCGAAAGAGGCGTCGATGTCGTCGGGAAGGCGTTCTACCTCGTACCCCTGGTCCTCGAAGAAGTCGGCGTAGTAGGGGACCTCGTCGCTCCGTTCGTCGGCGTGCATGCGGCTGAGGACAACGCCCCGGCGGTCGGCGTCGGGCTGGTAGAACGGCAGGGTCTGATTGGCACAGAACACCATGTCGGGAAGGCCGCTCTTCCCATTGAGCACCGACGGGGACACGTCGAGGGCCGTGTAGGTGGCACGAAGGGCCTTCCACTGCTGAAAGGCGACATCCTTCATGACCGTCCCCACGTTCTCGGACATGTGGGGATTGATCACGTACTCGACGTCGAAGTGGGTCGGGGTCGTCAGGAGGACCCGGTGCGGTCGGGGAAGCGGGGAGAGGTCCGAGACCTGGAAATCAAGGTCGCGTGCCGAGGTATAAACCATAGGGTGGACGAAGGTTCGTGGGGAGGGGGAAGATGTCCTCATAATAACGGTTCATGAACCGCAAAATCTACGCGGGCCCCGTTCTCTCCGAGAAAATTGAACCGATGTCCTCTACCGAACCGACTTGGTTTTTAAAAGTCGCGGCGCGCAAAGAGGACCGAGGAGATCAGCGGATACCACGAGCTTACGGCCTGGTCCTTCGAGAGACTCGTGACGATCGTTGTGACCTCGGTGAAGTTGGGGAGGGCATGATACAGTCCCCAGAACACGGGTCTTCCCACCGGGCCGAGGACCGACGCAATCTCACCCGCGCCGGCCAGCACCATCGAGATGAAGATCAGACCGTAGGCAACGATGAGGGCGAGGGCAGTGCTCTCGGTCCATACTCCCATCAGCATGACGGCGGCGTACATGACCCCAAACATGCCGATGACGATGCCGATGGAGAGCAGGAACCGAGGATTCCAGACGCCCGATTTGATGGACATAACGAGCCACGTTCCGCCCATCAGGTAAATGGTGAGCAGGGCAATGGCGGCCCATACCCCGATCACGTGTCCGACGATTACCTGAGTTCGGCTCACGGGCTTGGAGAGCAGGAGCTCCACCCGGCCGGGGGCCTGCACGTCGGAGAAAAGACCCGCCGAGGCAAAGAGGGAGAGCAGGATTCCAATCCAGTACGCCGCCCCGGCCACTACCGACTCGACCGTCACGACGATTCGGTTGAGGGTCATCTGCGTCTGTGCCTCGGCTCCTTCTCCTGAGGGGGCGGCATTCTGCCCAAAAAGCCGTATTCCCTCAAGGGAGCCCTCCACCACGTCCAGATTGAGTGCAAACGTGACGACGAGAAGCACCAGCGAACTAATCAGAAAGAGCCCGAGCACTATCTTCTTGGCCCAGAGCTCGCGAAAGGTGAGAAGCAGCAGGCCGTAGAGCGGGCGCATCGATTACGGGTTGGGAAGATGCAGGAGGGAGAACGAAATACGTAGAAGAAAAGACGTGATCAGGAGGGAGGCATCTCCTCGTCCACCACGTCGATGAAGTAATCCTCCAGGGACCGCCGCAGGGGCGTGATCGACTCAATCGCTACCTCTGCCGAGCGCAGACGGTCGAGGAGGTCGTTGAGGGACGATCGATTGTCGGCCCGAACCCGGTATCGACGGAGTTCCCCGTCGGAGGGTGCCTCGTCCGGGGAGGCCTCCAGGGCTGCGTCCGCTACGATCTCGTCCGGAATTGCGGTGGAGGTCAGATCATACACGCGCTCCACGGCCGTGAGCTCCTCAATCGTCCCCTCCCGTACCAGCCGGCCGTCCCGGAGAATGGCAACCTGCGTACACACTTTCTCAACCTCGGAGAGCAGGTGTGAGTTCAGGAAGATCGAGGTCCCGTCGTCGCGCAGCTCTAAGACGAGATCGCGGATGACTTGTCGTCCCACGGGGTCGACCCCCGACGTTGGCTCATCGAGAAAGAGGAGGTCCGGATCGTTCAAGAGGGCCTGGGCCAGACCGAGCCGCTGGAGCATCCCCTTCGAAAACGTCTTCACCTTCGTGTCGCGCCGGTCGCCGAGACCAACTTTATCGAGAAGGGCCGCGATGCGATCCGCACGCGCGCTGCCGTCGACGTCGGCCAGGCGGCCGTACACGTGAAGGGTTTGCTCGGCGGTCAGAAAGCCCGGGAACCGGTGATTTTCGGGCAGGAACCCGATCCGCTCGCGGGCGGACGGTTGGCGGGCCGGCGTTCCGAAGAGGGACGCGGTACCGGCGGTCGGGTGGACGAGGCCGAGAAGGATCTTCACGAGGGTTGTTTTGCCGGCCCCATTCGGGCCGAGGAGGCCGAAGATGGCGCCGTCCGGCACGGTCAGGGACACCCCATCGAGGGCACGCACTGAGGACCGACCGAAAAGCCCTGTGCGGTAGGTTTTCGATAGATCGGAGACGGAAATGGCGGGGGCCATGGGGAAAAAAGAGGTTGAATGAATCCGTACTCTCAGAAAGATCGGATGGACCACCGGACGAGTCCGGAAAGGGTCGGGGAAGCGGGCAGGGCCGGAGGCGTCGTTGATGGCGTGGACCGTCCGCTGGGGGAAAGGAATCTTCGCCCCTTATTCGTCGATGGTCCGCTTCAGGCGTTGACGGGGCTCTCGCTCGGCAGCATACTGCTCGCCAGGCTTCCCCTGCACGGGGACGCGGGCGGCCACCGAAGAGCAGGAAAAGACCGCCGATCACGTCTTTGACTAGGGGCTGGGCCCACCAAATCCGATGGCGAGACCCGCTATTCCGGCGGTGGAAAAGAGCGCCCCTACATCGAGGTTCATCTCACTGAGGATCATGATGATCGCGATGGGCCACACCACGTGGTGCGACGCGGACTGAAAAAGATTCCCCGGCGATATGGGAGGGACCCCGAATGATCGATTCTGCTCCGGGGATCATGCGTCCGACAGTGCCTCGATGCCGGGCAGCGAAGCGCCCTCGAGGAACGTGAGCATGGCCCCGCCACCCGTAGAGACGTGACTGATGCGGTCGGTATACCCCGAGCGTGCAAGCGCCGAAACGGAGTCCCCCCCTCCAACGACCGAGAAGGCGCCGTCATCGGTCGCCTCGGCCACAGCCTCGGCGACGTTCCTGGTGCCCTCCGCGAACTGTTCAATTTCGAACACACCCATCGGCCCGTTCCACACGATCATTTCCGCCTCCGAAATGATGTCACGGTACGTCTGGATGGTTTCGGGACCGATGTCGAGGCCCATCCTGTCTTCGGGGATCCCATCCTCGGCCACTGTCGCCGGGGCGTCTTCGTCGAGGTCGGGGGCCACCACGTGGTCGCTCGGGAGCACAATGCGTCCATCCGCTTCCTCGTAGAGGGACTCGGCCGCGTCGATCCGATCTTCTTCGATTCGGGAGGTGCCGACGTCGCGGCCGAGCGCTTCGAGGAACGTATAGCTCATGGCCCCACCGATGAGGAGGTGATCGGCCGAGTTCTTGAGGGCACGAATGGTCCCGAGCTTGTCGGACACCTTCGCTCCCCCCAGAATGGCAACCATCGGATGTGCGGGCTGATCTCGGACCTGAGAGAGGGCGTCGATTTCCGACTCCATGAGACGCCCCATCACGGCCGTATCAACGAATCGGGCCACGCCGGCCGTCGAGGCGTGGGCCCGGTGGGCAGCCCCGAAGGCGTCGTTCACGTACACGTCCGCCAGAGCGGCGAGGGCCTTCGAAAATGCCTCATCGTTGGCCTTCTCTCCCGAATCAAACCGCGTATTCTCCAGCAGGATGATACTTCCCTCATTCATCCCGTCCACGACTGCCTCGACGGTGTCGCCAACCGTGTTACTGGAAAAGCGGACGCGCTCGTCGAGAAGCGTGCCGAGGTGATCGGCCACGCAGGCGAGACTCAGGTCCGGGTTCGGCTGGCCACCCGGACGTCCGAGGTGACTGATAAGAATCACTTTTCCGTCACTGTCCAATACGTGCCGGATTGTCGGCAGGGCGGCCCGAATGCGCGTGTCGTCGGCAACCCGGGGGCTGCCGTCCTCCGAGGTGTCGAGTGGTACGTTGAAGTCCACACGGACGAGTACACGTTTGCCGCGAACAGAAATGTCGTCGAGGGTGAGCTTCGGCATGGGCGGAGGGAACGATGATAAAGGTGGTGAAACGGGCCGGGGCGGTTGGAACGGAGGGGAGGGCGGGTTTCAAAGACCCTCTCCTAGCTACCAACCGCTGCATGAGGCCCGACGTAGGGGCGGCCGTCCTAGCCGCGAGTCCAAAGCTCCTCAACCAGGTCAATCGTTCTATTGGCGTACCCCCATTCGTTGTCGTACCAACCTACCACTTTCACCATGGAGCCGGAGGTCATCGACCAAGGGGCGTCGTAGATGCAGGAGTGGGGATTGTGGATGATGTCGCGGGAGACGATGGGTTCGTCGCTGTACTGGAGAATGCCGTCGAAGGCCCCGTTGGCAGCTTCACGGAAGGCATCGTGTATGTCTTCCGTAGTCACGTCCTGCTCCACAGTCGCGGTGAGATCGGTTACCGAACCGTCCGGAGTCGGTACGCGCATCGCCATGCCGTCGAGCTTCCCGTCGAGGTGAGGGAGTACGTCCCCCAAGGCCTTTGCGGCGCCGGTGGTGGTCGGAATGATCGACTCGGCGGCGGTCCGGGCCCGGCGCAGGTCGCTGTGCGGGCCGTCCACGATGTTCTGCGAGGACGTGTAGGCATGGACGGTTGTCATGAGCCCCCCCTCAACCCCAAATTCGTCGTCGAGCACCTTGACGAGGGGAGCGAGGCAGTTTGTGGTGCAACTGGCGTTGGACACGACCTCTTCGTCGCCGGTAAGGACATCATCGTTCACCCCCAAAACGACGGTCGCGTCCACCTCACTCTTCGCGGGGGCGCTGATCACGACCTTGTCGGCACCGGCTTCCAGGTGCTGAGCCGCTTTGTCGCGGGTCCGGAAAATACCGGTTGATTCGATGACCACATCGGTACCGAGGTCTCCCCAGGGCAGTTTTGTGGGATCCTTCTCGCTAAAGACTGGGAACCGGGTGTCGTCCACCTTGAGGGCGTCGCCGTCGAGCCGGACCTCTCCCGGGAATTGGCCGTGGACAGTATCGTACTTTAGAAGGGTGGCCAGCGTCTCGGCGTCGGTGAGATCGTTGATACCGACGATGTCGAAGTTATGATCTTCTCGCTCGAGAACCGAGCGGAAGCAGAGACGGCCGATCCGCCCGAATCCGTTAATGCCGAGTTTAATAGACATAGGGAATTTCCGGTCAAGTTCGTAAGTTCGACGAGACGATGCGCATGCAGCGGTTGCTAACCGGTCTTCTTGTGCATCGTTAAGGTACTCAAGAAAGAGGCAACGTGTACGTGAAGCAACCCCCAACTTATAAAATATCGGCAAGTTGGCTTGGCAAAGATCACATGGAAAACTGACGACGACAAGTTCCAATCTTTTCCGGTTGGAAACGAAAGAGCCCCGGTACGTTAAACCGAAGGTGGCCAGCCGCCCCTTCCTCGGGATGCGGCCTCGGCCGTGAATGTTCGTTCGAGCCCTGTATCATAACCGTCCCTCTAACGGTCTCCTCGGATATGACCGCCTTGAAAACGCCCGATAAAACCTCGCGCCGCCAGGAGCTTCGTAGGAATTGGCTCGTCCAGCTGTATGCCCGGGCGCTTCTCCTCTACGAAGAGAACCGACAGCTCGTTTACGGGCTGGGCATCGGGGTGCTCGCTCTCATTCTGGCCATCCCAGGTTACGTGTATTATCAGCAGCGCCAGGCGGAACAGGCCAATGAGCTGCTGGGACGGATTCTCCCGGTGTACGAACAGGGGAACTACGAACAGGCGCTCAACGGCACCGGTCAACAGGCCGGTCTCCTTACCCTCGCCGATGACTACGGGGGGACCGACGCCACAACGACTTCATTGGGGCGAGTGCCTATGCCGCCGAGGCGTCGATCTACGAGAACCGAGGTGATATGCAGACGGCCGCGGAACGATACGAGCAGGCCGCGGAGCAGTACCAGAATAAGTTGACGACCCCACGCTACCTACTTGAAGCCGGAAAGGCCTACGAGGAGGCACGGGGCTTTGCTGCCGCTGAAAAGGTGTATCGGCGAATCAAACAGGAGTATCCTGACTCCGATCAGGCAGAGGAGGTCGACCGATTTCTTGCCCGTGTTAAAGCACGCCGGACACGGTCGGGGTCGTAAGTCCTCCCGCTGAAGCCACCGCCCGTATCGCTGTCGACTCCTTTCTGACCGCCGCTCATACCTGTCATGCCCACCGTCCTCGTGGTCGACGATGAGGCGAGTATTCGCCGTACGCTGCGAGAGATTCTGGAGTATGAGGACTTTGATGTCGAGGAGGCAGTTGATGGGGAGGAGGCCCTCGCAGCCATCCGCGAGCATCAGTACGACCTGGTGCTGTTGGACGTGAAGATGCCGAAGATGGACGGGATGGATGTCCTGGAGGATATCGCTGAGAATGAGACCGATCTCCCGGTCGTCATGATCAGCGGCCATGGGACCATCGAGACGGCCGTCGAAGCCACCAAGCTCGGGGCGTACGACTTCATTGAGAAGCCGCCGGACCTGAACCGGCTTTTGGTGACGGTCCGCAACGCGATGGATCGCGGCCAACTGGAGGTGAAGAACCGCCGCATGCGCCAAACCCTGAGCGAGCAGAGCACAGGGGACCTCCCCCCCATCATCGGGGAGAGTGATGCGATTCAGGAGGTCAAAGAGACCATCGACCGGGTGGCCCCAACGGAGGCCCGTGTCCTCATATCCGGGGAAAACGGTACCGGCAAAGAGCTGGTCGCCAAGTGGCTCCATCACGGGTCGGCCCGGGCGGACGAGCCGATGGTCGAAGTCAACTGTGCGGCCATTCCCAGTGACCTGATCGAAAGTGAGCTGTTCGGTCACGAGCAAGGGGCCTTCACCGGTGCGACCCAGCAGCGCATCGGAAAATTTGAGCAAGCTCACGAGGGGACCTTGTTCCTCGACGAGATCGGTGACATGAGTCTCTCGGCTCAGGCGAAGGTCCTGCGCGTTCTGGAAGAGGACAAAATCGAACGGGTGGGGGGAGAGCGGGGCATCGACGTGGACGTGCGGGTCGTCGCCGCTACAAACAAAGACCTGATGGAAGAGATTGAGGAGGGGCGGTTCCGGGAGGATCTTTACCACCGAATCGGGGTCATCCTCATCGACGTACCGCCCCTGCGTCGGCGACGGGAAGACATTCCCCTGCTCACCGAGCACGGGGCCGAGCGACTGGCGCGCCGAAATGGCCTAACGCCGAAGTCGTTTACCGACGAAGCGCTCGATCGACTTCAGAACTATGAATGGCGAGGCAATGTGCGAGAGCTGTACAACGTGATTGAACGGCTCCTCATCCTGGTAGACGGGGACGACGTGGACGCGGAAGACGTAGAGCAGTTCATCCAGCCGGATGGCGGAAGGAATGGGGCGACACAGGAACTCATCGCGGGCTACGACGACTTTACGGAGGCCCGCGACCAGTTCGAAAAACGATTTATCCAGCGAAAGTTGAATGAACACGACTGGAACGTGAGTCAGACCGCCGAGACGATTGGAATCCAACGTTCCCACCTCTACAACAAGCTCAATAAGTACGGCATTGAACGCGACGGGTAAGTGCTGTTTCGTTCTTGGCGATCCGAAGTCCCCTCCCCATTTCCCGATGTCCGTGGCTCCCCCCCTTCTCGACGTAGACGCCCTCACGAAACAGTTCGATACGGGAGGTGCCGATCCTCTCACCGTACTGGACAACCTGGACATGACCGTCGAGGCGGGTGAGATTGTGGCCGTGGTGGGAGAGAGTGGAACCGGAAAATCGACGCTGCTCCACCTGCTCGGTGCCCTCGATCGTCCGACGGGGGGAACAGTTCGGTTTCGGGGAGACGATCTGTTTGCGAAGAGCGACGAAGAACTCGCGACGTTTCGCAACCGGTCCGTGGGCTTCGTCTTTCAATTCCACCATTTGTTGCCGGAGTTCACGGCACTGGAGAACGTGGCCATGCCGGCTCTTATCCAGCACCGGTCGCTGGCAGACGCGAAGCCCCGGGCCCACGACTTGCTCGACCTTCTCGGGCTGGCCGACCGGGCCGAGCACCGTCCCAGTACGCTTTCGGGGGGGGAGAAGCAACGGGTCGCCATCGCGCGGTCGCTCATGAACGAGCCGTCCCTTGTCCTCATGGACGAACCCACCGGGAACCTCGACGCGCGCACCGCCGAACCGCTGCATCAGGAGATCGAACGCCTCAGCCGGGAGACGAAGCAGACGTTCGTTGTTGCTACGCACAACCCGTCTCTGGCCGTTGTCGCGGGGCGTGTTCTTCGAATGGAGCACGGGCGTCTCCACGACGCGGGTCCGCCCGACAAGCTTACCCTGACGGAGGGAGGGACGGACGAAGACTACTGATTTGCAACGGATCGAGAAAAGACGATGTGCCCTGTAGACCCAGAATCCGGGTTGTAGCCCGCTCAGGGCCGTTTCGGGACGATCGACCAAGAAAGTTAGGTGTGAGGCGTCCCCCCCGAAAGCGAAACACCGGGCTCGCGAGGTTGGTTCGACCGTCACTCTTATTGAAAGCCAACCGGCCACAGCTTATGGCCTCGATCGACTCCCTCCCGCTTTTCCCGCTCGACTTAGTCCTGTATCCGAACGAGCGCCTTCCTCTTCACATCTTTGAGAAGCGGTACAAGGATCTCACGCGGTACTGCCTCGACCACGACGTTCCCTTCGGCATCGTCCAAAGCACGGATGATTCACTGTCCGATGTAGGGACGACGGCGCGCATCGACAAGGTTGTTGAGCGGTATGAGGATGGACGCATGGACATTGCCGTGGAGGGGAAGGAACGATTCCGAATCCTCGGGGTCCATGATGAAAAAAGCTATTATACGGCTGATGTCTCGCTTTTTGAAGAAGAGAACGAAACGGTTGATCTCGACCTCAAGGAGCGCGTTATTACGCAACACATGAAGCTTCTTGAGTTGGCTGGTCGCACCGTGCGCCCCGATCTTTACCAGGATGTCGAGTATCTTTCCTACGTCCTGGCACAGAACGCGGCCCTCGACGGCGAACAAAAACAGGAGTTGCTTGAGACACCGGGCGAAAACGAGCGTATTCGTTACCTCATCCGCCATTTTGAGTCCTTAATTCCGAAGGTCGAGAAGAAGGAGGATGTGAACCGTCGGATTCGCTCAAACGGCCACTTCCGTGACTTCCCGCCGGAGGAAGTATAGCCTTTGGGTGGATCTCCGGGATTCGACTTCCACAGATTTCTTCACGTATGGCATGTCGAAAGAAATCGGACCGTACACTGCTTACAGTATCGAAACGGGACGATTTGGGCTAGACGGGGGGGCGATGTTTGGTATCGTTCCCAAGCCCCTGTGGTCGGAGCGAATCGAGGCGGACGAGGAGAATCGCATTCCGCTCCACATGCGCTGCCTTTTGCTGGAGGGAGCCGATCGGCTCATTCTCGTAGACGTGGGAATGGGGGACACGTTTTCGGGAACGAAGTACGAAGAGATCTACGCCGTCGACCACGAGTACGCAACACTCGATGCGTCGTTGGGGGAGCACGGGTTCGATCGTACCGACGTTACCGATGTCATCCTCACTCACCTCCATTTTGATCACTGTGGGGGGGCGACTCGTGAAGTGGAAAGTGGACGGCGACCTGCGTTCCCGAATGCGACCTACCACGTGCAGGAGGACCACTGGGACTGGGCGACTACTCCCAATCCGAAAGAAACCGGATCGTTTTTGCAGGAAACATTTGTGCCGATACGGCGGGAAGAGCAGCTTCACCTCGTCGATGGGGCGGGGACCCTCTTTCCCCACATTTCCGTCGAACTCGTACACGGACACACCAACGCCCAGCAGATTGTGTTCGTTGGCGGCGAGGAAACGACCCTAGTGTACGTAGCGGATCTTCTGCCGACCCCCCATCACCTTGCCCCGACCTGGACGATGGCCTACGATGTCCGTCCGCTTCAGACGATTGAGGAGAAAGGAGCCTTCCTGGAGCGAGCAGTAGACGAGGGATGGACGTTGTTCTTTGAGCATGATCCGGAGGTGGAAGTTGGGGATGTTGTGGAGACGGACCGGAAAATCAAAATCACGGACCCACGCCCCCTCAGCGATTTGTAGCTCGCCATTCAAATACGTCTTGAGTGCCTAACTTGCCAGTCTATGAGTGATTCTGATCCTCCCGACTCGTTGCATGAGATGCACGAGGAGATATCGTCCGTCTACCACGACATGAACAATCCTTTATCGATAATATCCGGAAACGCGCAGTTTTTGCTTGAATTAAGTCGAGAAAAGAATGTCGGGGAGGAGTTCATTTCGTCGGTTCGAGACATCAAGGAAGCAACTGAGCGAATGTCGGATTCCCTGAGCCGATTGACGCGTCTGAAGGAAGAGCTTGAAGATTTGGCCTGAACGGATCTTCGGTTCGGAGCGGATGGGATTCTGGCTCGGTTTCATCGGAAATGTCCGCCGGAAGCGAACGATACACCTGGAGAATTTTCAATCCGATCCTGCCTCCATTAGGTTTTATTGAGTTCGTCTCACAAATTTCGACTAACGCATTGGTCCAACTGTTACGGTAGATCCTACGTACCGAAGGCCGGGCAAAATGGCACCGGGGCATGCGTGCAAGCGAACCTAGGACGATTGTCGTCTTCCCGCCTTTGTTCTCGCAGTACTTCCGATACGAGCCATTCTGTCATGTTGGACGCTCATCCCTCTCGTTTCAACCAGTACGTTGTCTTCTTCCTGGGCCTTTTTCTCGTTGGCCTGGGGACCACCCTTCCCGCCCACGCGCAGCTAGGAGAGTCGACGGCCCTCTTCTTGCGCATTGAGCCGGACAGTCGTGCTGCTGGCATGGGAAATACAGGGGTGGCCGTGGCGGACAACGCCAACGCGATATTCTGGAACCCAGCCGGATTGGCGTTCCAAAACGAAACGCAGGTTGGTCTGACCCACGCCAACTGGCTCCCCCAATTTGACGCCGGACTCTTCTATGAGTACCTCGTAGGAACCTATCACGTTGATGGTGTTGGAACCTTCGGTGGTAATGTGACCTACTTCAACCTTGGGGAAATCGAAATCACGGATGGGGATGGAAATACCCAAGGTACTTACCGTTCGTACGAGCTTGCTGTTGGGGTTTCGTACGGGTACCAGGTGTCCGAGCGTCTCGGACTGGGGACTAGCCTCCGGGGAATTTATTCGAAGTTGTCTCCAGCCAGGCCGGAGCAAAACATTGAGAGCGGGACGGCGTCTACGCTCGCCGGGGACGTATCCATGCTCTATCGAACGGCCCCTTTCGACTTGGCGGGATCAAAGACAACCTTCTCTACCGGGTTCAACCTCGCCAATATGGGAGGGCGTTTGAAATACAACCAGAAGAGGGATCCCCTTCCGATGAATCTGCGATTCGGGTATGCACTGACGGTCGACTTTGATGAATACAACTCGTTGACCTTTGCCAACGACTTCAACAAGGAACTCGTCAACGTCGAGCGGCAAGTTGACCAGGGGGATACCACCTACGTCGCAGACCGCTTCTACGAAGCGCTCTTCTCCTCGTGGGGATCGGCACGCGGAGAGCAACGGAGAGGGCAGGGAGCTGAGTCGTTAGGGTTGGTCGAGCAGTTCACTGTAGGAACAGGTCTAGAGTACTGGTACAGTGACCTCTTCGCCCTACGGACTGGATATTACTACGAGGATCCAGACAATGGCGGGCGTGAGTTCTTGAATTTCGGGGCGGGTCTTCGTTATAACATAGTAGGGGTTGACATCTCATATATTTACACGTTGGAACGTGACAGTCCTCTTGCCAACACGCTTCGGTTTTCTCTCTTGTTTGACTTTCCGAAGTAGTTCATCGTGGATGCGATAGGACCCGAGCGCCCTCCACGGTCTTCCAAGGTTTACTCATACATCCATTCTCCCTCACAATGAACGTTTTCCTGTTTCAGGGGAATCCCAACTCTGCGCGCCGACTGCAGTCTTTTTATGGATTCAGTGAGGCTTGGAGGCTTCTCCCCGTGGTTGCGCTTGCTCTACTGATTTCTCTGGTGGCGCAGCCAGCCATCGCCCAGTCGTATCAGGACGAGGGTCCACAGTATAGAGAGTCTCCCCAGCGAGAACAGTCGGAATATCAGTCGTCCTCCCCCTCTAATTCCCCATCGAATTTGCCCGATTGGGCGGAGCCCACACAGTCTCAAAATGATCCCTCACCGGCGGGTGAGGTCGGTGCGAAGACGGCTCCTCCCCCTCCCGGTGATCCTCCGCAGGTCCCCGTTGATGGAGGGCTCGCCCTCCTGGCCGCTGCTGGAGCGGGATACGCTGTCCGCAAGCTTGATGGAGATGGGGAGGGCCAAGATGTCCTCTAGACTTTCCTTTTCAGCCTTACCTGCAGGATTGGGACGCTCCGGCGTCCCTTTTCTTTTGGTGGGAGAAGCCAAGTATGCAGGTACGGGAAGAGCCTGGCCTCCAACCGACAGACTGGATACTTCGACGAATAAGTTGTAACTTATCGTACCGTCGACACGGTCTTCCCAGATGACGTGAGGGTCTTCCTGCTTTTCCTTGCTACCACGCCCCGTAATGAGCGAACAATCTGAATCCGGCGAGAACGGGGATTTACGGCGGAAAATCCTCGATACCACCCGGCATCTTCTCGTTCGGGAGGGATATCAGAACCTCTCGATGCGGAAAATTGCCGACGCCATTGGATATAGTGCAACGAGCATCTATTTACACTTTGACGGCAAAGATGCCCTGCTCCATGCGCTTATCCACGAAGGCATGATGCAATTGCACGAGGAGCTGGAGGAGGCGGCCGAATACGCTGAGGATCCCGTACAGTGCCTCCGGGCCCTCTGTCGACAATTCATCGACTTCGGTCTCGCCAATCCGGAATATTACGAAATCATGTTTCAACTCCGTCCGGAACGGATGGAACGGTACCCCCCCGAAAAGTACCGTCAAGCGCGAAGCAACTTGGATTTTTTCGGACGTGTCCTAGAGGAAGGGGAGGAACAGGGCATGTTCGGCATTGAAGACGCGAAGGTCTCGGCCAGTACCATCTGGGCTTCTCTCCATGGTACAGTGTCTCTCCTCCTGGCCGATCGCGTGGACGTGAGCATTGAACGAGAGAGGTTCATTGAGACAGCGATTCGACAGTCCATCCAGGGATGTCGGCGTCCCACTGTTTCGTCCTGATGCTCCTCATCGTGTCCGCTCCATCAGCATTGACCCAAACTACGACGGCGTATGCCCGGTCCCATTCATACAGCTCCCCCCGACGCCGGACCTGCCGTTTTGGGCAAGACGCTTCCGGACCTTCTGTACGAAGCCTGTGAGCAATACGAGAATCCGCGGGCGTTGAATCAGCCGACTGGGGACGGATGGGAACCACTATCCCTGGAGCAATTCCGGATTCAGGCGGAAGAAACAGCCCTCGGCCTTCTTGAGCTTGGACCACAGCGGGGCGTTGTCGTCGTCGGGAGCCGGGTGATTGTTGAGCCATTGCCGGAGGTAGGGGACGGCGTTCGTGATTGTGACGTCGCGTTGGCCGGTTTTCCCATCCACCCGGATAATCTTCCCCAAGTCGTGGTCGGAGACGTCACCCACGGTCAAGGCCTCAAGCTCACCGCTCCGAGGGCCGGCCAGCGCGTCGGG
>PXTG01000057.1 GCA_003023365.1 Bacteroidetes bacterium QH_7_62_13
CTCCTGCAGCGGGGGCCGAGCGAGAGCGAGGTCATGCCCCTGGTGCACGACCGGGGGAGTGAAGAAGCCGTTCTGCGCTGGACACGCAGTGACCGAGTCGTCCCCGGGCTGCACAAAATCCACGAAGTCGCAGCGCTGGGAGCAAAGCCATCTAGATGGCCACGACCGAGGACTCTCCGGGGTGGCCGTAGACAGTCCGACAAACAAGTTTTGAAAATAAAAACGAGGCGCCCGGTTGCCCCGACGCCTCGTCGTCTCGGACAAAATGTGTTGGGCTGCGCCCGTAGGGCCTACTCTTCTTCCTCAGAATCCGATTCCTCCTCGGTGTCCTCGGAAGAATCAGCCGTGTCCGCCTCGGTTTCCGGCTCCGACTCCGCTTCCGCGGAGGCGTCGGGCGAGTCGGTGGCATCCTCATCCTTGGCCTCCGACGTCTCCGGCTCGGCGGTCTGCTCCTCCTCAGTGGACGTGCCAGACTCAGAAGACGATTCCTCGCGGCGTCCCTTGCCACTGCCTCGCCGCGTACCGCCGGAGCTGCCCCCACCGGTTGCGTCGGCCGGCTTCACATCGTTATAGTCAACCAGCTCCACGAGGGCAAGCTCGGCCCCGTCTCCAGACCGTTGACCAAGCTTGATGACTCGCGTGTATCCGCCGGGGCGGTCCCCGACGCGCTCAGCCACCTCATCAAAGAGTTCCGTCACCATCTCTTTGTTTTGGAGATGACGGAACACCTGACGCCGATTGTGCTCGGTATCCTCTTTCGCCCGGGTGATGAGCGGCTCAACAAACGGGCGCAATTCCTTCGCTTTCGCAACGGTCGTCGTGATCTTCTTATTCTCAATAAGAGCGTTCGACAACGCCTGTAGCGTTCGTTTGCGGTGCGGGGACGTGCGTCCCAGTTTGTTTCCTTTTTTTCGGTGTCGCATAATCTCTGCGGATGCGGAATGAGAATATTGTGTCGTCTAACTCAGGGGACGAATCGGCTTAACAAAACGCCCCGTCTGCGGCGCTGCCAGCGAGCGCTACGTAGTTTTCTTCTCCTCGACGTATTCCTCCACGTCCATGCCGAAGTGCAATCCTCGCTCCTCAAGCACCTCAATCAGCTCCTGCAGCGACTTCCGTCCAAAGTTGCGGAACTTGAGCATCTCATCCTCTTCGCGTCGGACCAAGTCGCCGATCGTCTTGATGCTTGCTGCCTTCAAGCAGTTGTGGGAGCGAACCGAGAGGTCGAGTTCGTCGACCGGCTGTGCCAAGAGCTCGCGGATACGTTTGACCTCCTCGTCGACTTCCTGCTCCTCCACAACGGGCTCCGGCTCCTCCTCCAGTTGAATGAAGAAGTTGACGTGGTCGCGGAGGATGGAGGCGGCTTGCGTGACGGCCTCTTCGGGAGTAACCGACCCATCCGTCTCCACGTCAAGGATGAGCTTCTCGTAGTCGATCTTCTCACCCACTCGGGTCGGCTTCACCGAGTAGTTCGCATTCTTGATGGGGGTGAAGATCGAATCGACGGCAATGACGCCGATGGGATCGTCCTCGCGCTTGTTTTCCTCAGACGGAATGTAGCCCCGGCCGTAACCAACCCGAAGGTCCACGTTCACCGTTGCGTCTTCAGAAAGAGTTGCGATGTGCTGATCGGGATTGAGAACCTCGTAGTCCGAGGTGGCCTCGTCAATGTCCTCCGCCGTCCAGTTTCCCGGACCTTCAAAGCTTATGTGGAGGTGCCCCTCCCGCATCTCGTCGGCCTTGAAGCGAACTTCCTTGAGGTTGAGGATGATGTCCGACACGTCCTCGGTCACCCCATCGATCGTCGAAAACTCGTGTTGTACACCGTCGATCTTAACGGCCGTGATCGCCAAACCGCGCAACGAAGAGAGCAGAACGCGACGGAGTGCATTGCCGATGGTAACGCCGTATCCGCGCTCCAAGGGTTTGAGAACAAATTGTCCCGACGAGTCGGAGACTTCCTCGACCTGAACGCCTTCCGGCATCTGAAGCCCGTGGTTATCCATACGATCGAATCAGCAAATTAAAATATCAGTTTGCACGAAAGCCCGGCCACATGAGGCCCTGGGCCGAGGGTTGCCGAGGGCACAACGTACCCCCTCCGAAGAGCAGGCGTTCGCTCCCCGCGTCTTACTTCGAATAGAGTTCGACGATGAGCTGCTCGTCGATATTCTCAGGGATCTCCTCCCGGTTGGGATAGTCGATAAACTTCCCCTTCATCTCGTCCCGGTCCACGTCGACCCAGGAGAACGTGCGATTTTGGTGCGCGACGTTGTCCTGGAAGACTTCCAGGTCCTGGCTTCCGGGTTTCACCGATACGACATCGTCCGGTGACATCTCGTACGAGGGGATGTCCAGGATTTCCCCGTTCACCATAATGTGACGGTGGGACACGAACTGACGGGCTTGCCGCCGAGTTCGAGCAAACCCCATGCGAAACACCGTATTGTCGAGTCGGGCCTCAAGCAGGATCAGAAGTTTCTCACCCGTCACTCCCTGGGTGCGAGAGGCCTTGTCAAAGAGGTTCTTAAACTGGTTCTCAAGGAGCCCGTAGGTGTACTTCGCCTTCTGCTTCTCCTTAAGCTGCACAGCATACTCACTTTCGCGACGGTGCCGCGACTGTCCGTGCTGTCCAGGTGGATACGGCTTGCGCTCCAATGCTTTGGAAGGCCCAAAAATGGGCTCCTTAAAGCGACGGGCAATCTTCTGCTTGGGACCTCTGTATCGAGCCATGTCTCAGTAGTAGATATTCAATTTCCGATTTTGGATCGATTGCGGATTCGCAACGATCGGGTCTCCACAATCCAAAATCCAAAGGAGTACGTTATACGCGGCGGCGCTTCGGTGGACGGCATCCGTTGTGCGGAAGCGGCGTGACATCTCGGATCGTTGCCACCTCTAGACCGACCTCCGACATCGCCCGGATCGCTCCTTCGCGCCCAGACCCGGGCCCCTTCACGTAGACGTCAACGCGGCGGAGACCAAGGTCGTGGGCTTCCTGCGCAGCCGCCTCCCCAGCCTTCTGGGCGGCGTACGGAGTGTTCTTCCGGCTTCCTTTAAAGCCCATCTTGCCCGCACTGGCCCAGGAGATTGTATTGCCGTACTGGTCTGTGATCGTCACGATCACATTGTTGAACGTGGCCTTTACGTAGGCTCGACCGTTGGACTCAACAACAACATTTTTCTTACGAACGCGCTTGCCGCCTTTGTCGTCTGCCATAATCTAAGGATTGAACTCGGAGGATAATGTTTAGAAACTCGGGGTCGTCGGTCAGTGGTTACTTCTTTTCCGTGGATTGCTTCCGTCCGGCCACCGTCTTTCGCTTCCCTTTCCGGGTGCGGGCATTGGTACGGGTGCGCTGGCCATTGACCGGGAGCCCCTCCCGGTGCCGTTTTCCACGGTAGCATCCGATCTCCATGAGGCGCTTTATGTTCATCTGCTCCTCCGTTCGGAGCTGCCCCTCCACCGTGTAATTCTCCTCGATGATTCGGCGCACCTGCTTCGTCTCACTTTCAGACCACTCTCTGGGCCGCTTGTCTTCGTCGACCTCAGCCTCTTCAAGCACGTTCTGTGCTCGGGATCGACCGACCCCGTAAATCTCCGTGAGAGCGATCTCGCCTCGCTTGTGGTCCGGTACGTCAACGCCTGCAATGCGTGGCATGGTTGGTGTTACGTTTTTCGGTTCGTCTCAGTAAAAAGAGTGTCCCCTCCCCGTTCTCCACAGACGGATGCGGGACTAATCCTTGTAGCGGTAGACAATGCGACCCTTCGATAGATCATACGGTGACATCTCCACCTTGACTCGGTCACCCGGAAGAATCTTGATATAATTCATGCGCATCTTGCCGGAAAGTAAACCGAGGATCTCGTGTCCATTTTCCAGCTCGACTCGAAATTGCGCGTTGGGAAGGGCCTCAATGACCTCCCCATCTTTTTCGATGGCTTCTTCCTTGGCCATTAGCGTGTAGAAGTTTCTTGAACGGAATCCAGTGCGTAAGGGGGCTCAACAACGTCCTCGATGTATCCGAAGTCCGAGAGAACCTCTGCCTGCCCGTCCCGAACAACAATCATGTGCTCGTAGTGCGCCGACGGAAGTCCGTCGGTGGCGCGAACGGTCCATCCATCCGAATCAGTTGTTACCTCGCCCCCCCCTCGGTTGATCATCGGCTCGATACAGAGAGTCATCCCTGACTTCAATCGCCGTCCCTGACCGGGCTCTCCGAAGTTGGGAACCTGAGGGTCCTCGTGAAGCCCCTGACCAATGCCGTGTCCAACAAGCTCACGAACCACCCCGTAGCCCTGAGTCTCACAGTGTGATTGAACGGCGTGACTGATGTCTCCAATTTGACGTCCCGCCCGAGCCTGATCAATCCCATTCAACAAGGCCTGGTAGGTTGCACGGCAAAGGGCGGCGTCCTCTTCCGAAACAGCGCCCACGCCGAAAGTGAATCCCCAGTCTCCGTAGTACCCGTTCAACATGGCCCCACAATCGATCGAGAGGAGATCTCCGTCTTGAAGCGCATAGTCGTCCGGGATGCCGTGCACGACGGCGTCGTTCACCGAAGTACACAATGTGTTGGGAAAAACGTTATCGCCAACTTGATATCCTTTGAATGCGGGCTCAGCGCCGTGTGTTCGGATGTGGTCTTCTGCCACTCGATCCAACTCCTCCAAGGTGACGCCCACGTCAATGTGGCGGGCTACCTCGGCCAGGGTACGGCCTACGAGGTCCGCACTCTCCCGGAGTCGTTCAATTTCGCGCTTGCTCTTTATGTGGACCATGAAGGCGTCACGGATTCGATTGTAAAGGTGAGAAAGCCACCGCATGAGAGTACAGCGTTTCAAGTGAAAACGCGCTAGAGCCCCTGTCGGCGACTTCGCATCTTGCCGCTCTTCATGAAGCCGTCGTAGTGGCGCATGAGAAGATGGCTCTCGATCTGCTGAAGGGTGTCGAGCGTTACCTGAACGAGAATGAGCAGGCTCGTCCCGCCGTAGAACATCGCGAAGCCTCGAGACACATCCGCGGCCATCGCAATGGATGGGAGGATCGCGACAAATCCAAGGAAGATCGAGCCCGGGAGTGTGATGCGGGTCAAGATTTTATCGATGAATTCGCTGGTCTGCTTGCCCGGGCGAATGCCGGGAATAAATCCACCCTGTCGCTTCATCGTGTCGGCCATTTCCTGCGGATTGACTGTAATGGCCGTGTAGAAGTAGGTGAAAAACACAACTACGAAGAAAAAGAAGATCGAATACCCAAGACCGCTCGGGTCCGAGAACCAGTTTCCGATCTGTTGCATCGTTTGGCTGCCTGGGAAGAAGGAGGCAACAGTGGACGGGATGAACATGATCGACTGCGCGAAAATAATCGGCATCACGCCGGCGGCATTCACCCGCAGGGGCAGATACTGAGTGGATCCACCGTACGCCTTCCGTCCGACCACCCGCTTGGCGTACTGCACCGGAATCCGGCGCATCCCCTGTGAGACAAGTACCACTCCCCCCGTCACGAGCACCCAAACCCCAATCTCCAGGAGGAGGATGAAGATGTTGTCCCCGATAAGCTGCACCTCATTGATCAGGGCCTGCGGCAGAAACGCGATGATGCCGATCATGATGATCAGCGAAATGCCGTTGCCGATGCCGTCCTCGCTGATCCGCTCTCCCAGCCACATCACGAACGCTGTGCCACTGGTGAGCACGATCACCGTAGTGACCATGAAGAGTGTCGAGTTAATCACCACGGCGCTCCCCGTGGCCCCGGCCAGCAGATTAATGGCGTACCCGATGGACTGAAGGGCCGTAATCCCGATGGTCCCGTACCGGGTCAGTTGGGTGATCCGTCGGCGCCCTTCCTCTCCTTCCCGCTGTAGCTTCTGAAAATACGGGACGACCGCCCCAATCAGCTGAATGATGATGGAGGCAGTAATGTAGGGCATGATCCCAAGCGCGAAGATACCCGCCTGCTTGAACGCCCCTCCGACGAACATATTGAGGAAGTCGAACAAGCCGCCGCCCCCCTGCTGAGCGTTAATTTGTGCAAGGGCACTGGCGTCAACACCCGGGAGCGTTACGAACGTCCCGAAACGGTACACGATGAGCAATCCAAGCGTGTAGAGAATGCGCTCGCGCAACTCCTGGACGCTCCAAATATTACGAATGCTCTCGGCGAAACCAGCCATGGATCAACCTTCTTGGTCGGACGTGCCGCGCAAAATCAGTGTAATCCGCACTTCTTAGTACCTAGTCCTCAAGGATTTCTACCGAGCCCCCCGCATCCTCAATCTGCTCCTTCGCAGAATCGCTGAAGGCGTGGGCGGCCACCTCCAACGAATCCTCAATCACGCCATCTCCGAGGATCTTCACCCGATCGGTGGTGCGGACGGCGCCAACCTCTTCTAGCGCCTCCGGGGTCACAACCTCGTCCGGATCAATTCGCCCCTCGTCGACGAGAATCTGGATGCGTCCCACATTCGCGACACTGTACTCGGTCGGAAACGGACTATTAAATCCGTGCTTCGGGACACGCTGGAAGAGTGGGGTCTGTCCCCCTTCAAAGAAAATGGGGCGCTCTTTCGCACCGGAGCGGCTACTTTGCCCCTTCGTACCACGTGTAGAACTGTGACCGCCCCGTCCAGAGCCTTCTCCACGTCCGAGACGCTGTTCAGAATGTGTGGCACCCTCAGCAGGCTTCAGGTTGCTAAGATCCATAACGTAATCAGCTAATTCTCAACTCTAAGAGAGGGACGCCTCCGATCGGAGGCATAACCAGTTTTAGGAGTGGGAGAGAGTCGATTTACTCGTTCAGTTCTCTCACTTCAACCAAATGTTGAACCGCGTTGACCATGCCGCAAACTTGTGGCGTGTCTTCGTGAACAACTGTGTCTCCGATTCCACGAAGCCCCAGCGCCCGAACAGTGTCTCGATGCGATTTTCGTTCGCCGTTACCGCTTCGGACCTGCGTCACTTTGAGCCGGCCCATGGTTGGTCTCAGTTTTTGGACGAACACACAGACGAGCTTTCCAGTGTCCGCTAGCCGTTGAAAACCTTCTCAACGGGAATATCCCGGCGACGAGCCACTTCGAGGGCATCCTCGAGGTCCGTAAGGGCGTTGATCGTTGCCTTGACCTGGTTGAAGGGGTTGGAGGTTCCAATGGATTTCGTGAGCACGTTCCGGTATCCGGCGCACTCAAGAACCGCACGGACGCCCCCACCCGCGATCACTCCCGTTCCGGGCGCCGCCGGTTTCAGCAGGACTTTTCCGGCATCCTGCTTCCCCTCAACCTTGTAGGGAATGGTCCCGTCCTGGATTGGGACGCGAAAAACATTTTTCTTCGCGTCGTCCGCCCCTTTCGAGATGGCGTCGGAGACCTCGTTGCCCTTCCCGTGCCCCATGCCCACGAGACCATCTTCGTTGCCGACCACGACAACGGTGTTGAAGGAGAATCGGCGGCCGCCTTTCACGACCTTCGAGACGCGGTTGACCGACACGAGCCGGTCGACCCAGTTCTCTTGTCGCTTCTCTGCGTTTACACGTTTACGTTCTCTTCGATCTGCCATGTCTGGTTTCGTTACTCCGTGAATGCGTACGTCGACGATTCCCCACTCCGTCCGAGGGAACCCTAAAAGTCAAGTCCGCCCTCGCGTGCTCCTTCAGCCAGCGCCTCTACCCGACCGTGGTACTGGTATCCGCCCCGATCGAACACCACTTCATCAATGTCTTCCTCCTGAGCCCGCTCGGCAATGAGTTCTCCCACCGCCCGACTTTCCGCAACGGGACTATCCTCATCGACCCCATCCTCCAGACTCGACGCGGAGGCAAGAGTGTGCCCGGCAAAATCGTCGATGAGTTGGGCGTAGATGTACTTGTTCGAACGATAGACCGACAGACGGGGGCGCACTGACGTCCCCATCATGTCTTCGCGGATGCTTTTGCGGATCCGCTTCCGTCGCTGAACTTTTTCGGCCTTTCCCTTTGGCATGTCAGTCTCGTACGTCTTCGTGTGAAAGAAGGAGTAGCACGTATCCTCCTGGACCAGTACTGGGGGCTAGCGGGCCGCCGTCTTGCCGGCCTTCCGCTCAATGTCTTCGTCAACATACCGGACCCCTTTCCCCTTGTAGGGCTCCGGCGGCCGCATGCTTCGAATTTTGGCTGCCACTTGACCCACGAGCTCTTTGTCGACACCCTCGACCACAATGATGTCGTCTTGACCTCGATCGGTGTCAACCGAGACGTCGACCGGCCCGGGCGGCAGAAAGAAGATTGGGTGGGAGTACCCAAGCGCGAGTTCGAGGGCTCCGCTTGACATCTGAGCGCGATACCCCACCCCAATAATCTTCAGTTCTTTCTTGTACCCCTCCGTTACACCCTCAATCATGTTTTGGATGAGGGACCGGCTCAGGCCGTGAAGGGACCGGTGTCGTTTCTGATCGGTCGGTCGGTCAACAACAACCTGACCGTCGTCAACATTGATGGTGAGATCCGGATCAATCTGCTGGGTAAGTTCCCCCTTCGGCCCATCAACGACGACGAGGTTGTTACCGTCCACAGTTACCGTGACGTCATCGTCGAACGGAACCGGTCTACTTCCAATACGAGCCATGAATGTCGATCAGGTTGGTTTCTAGTGCTGAATACAAAATCCCGAACGGGAGGTAGCGCGTCCGACGGGAGACGATCTCTAAAACACCTTGGCGAGCACTTCGCCGCCGACGCCGAATCGTCGCGCTTCCTTATCGCTCATCACGCCCCGCGAGGTCGAGAGGACGGCAATGCCGAGTCCATTCCTCACGCTGGGCAACTCGTCGGAGCTGGCGTACTCCCGCCGGCCGGGCTTGGAGACGCGCTCCATCATACGGATGGCGGGGGCTCCGCGGTCATCATACTTCAGGTAGACACGGATTAGCCCCTGCTTTCCGTCATCAATGTTAATGTAGTTTTTGATGTACCCCTTTTCGAGAAGGATCTGCGTGAAGGCACGCTTCAGCTTCGACGCAGGAATGTCCACGTACGTGTGCTCGGCCTCTTGCGCATTTCGAATGCGGGCCATGTACTGGGCGACAGGATCAGAAACACCACTCATTTTGCTGTAGGTCGTCGGATTCAGATTGTAACGTTGATCCAGACGCCAGTCGCAGCGTCCGAAGAGATTGCCTGAAGGAGAGCGCAGTTTACCAGCTGGCCTTTCGGATCCCGGGGATCTTCCCCTCCAGCGCCAATTCACGGAAGCAGATGCGGCATACGCCAAACTTCCGAAGGTATCCCCGCTGCCGGCCACAGAGGCGGCAGCGGTTGTTCTGACGAACCGGACTGGAGTCTCGAGGAAGCTTTTGGAGCTCCGTCCATTTGCCTTCCTCTTTTAGCTTCCGGCGCTCCTCTTTGTGCTTCTCGTAGAGCCTCTCGCGTTTCTCCTCGCGTGCAATCCAGCTTTTCTTGGCCATCTCACTGATTGATTCGGTCGAGTGTCAAAGCGTGCTTGAGCAACGGGGGTCAACTACACGGCGGGTGCAGGTTCATCATCTTCCTCCTCACGGCGGACGAACGGCATGCCGAGTCCTTCGAGGAGCGCATACGCCTCCTCGTCGGTTTCTGCACTGGTCACGAAGGTCACATCCATCCCATCTATCCGATCGACGTTGTCGACATCGATCTCGGGAAAGATGATCTGCTCATCGATTCCCAGTGTATAGTTGCCGTGACCGTCAAAGCTCCGATCAGGCACACCCTCAAAGTCGCGGATGTTCGGAAGGGCCAGTGTGATCAAACGATCGAGGAATTCGAACATGTGCTCGTCGCGAAGGGTCACCGATGCCCCGATGGGCATTCCTTCTCGAACATCGAAACTAGCAATGCTCTTGGAGGCCCGGTTCACGGTTGGGTGCTGGCCCGTGATCTTGCGAAGCTCTTCGACGGCAGTGTCAATCGCCTGCTCATTCTCAGAAACCTCGCCAACCCCCCGATTGATCACAACCTTGTTGAGGCGGGGAACCTCCATGTCGTTTTCGTAGCCAAACTGATCAACCAAGTTGGCCCGAACTTCGTCCTGGTACTGTTCTTGAAGTCTTGGAACGCGGTCGGCCATGAGTCGGGCTCGTTCGTTCGTAGATCAAATCTCGTGATGGAAGGTTAGCAGTTGATATGTCCTGATCGACGTAGACGTTGAAAATCGAAGGGCCAGGGTGGGAGTTCCCCCTGCATGAACGATTCACGCCGGAGTATTCGGGTCACTCGTCCAGCTCCTCACCAGTCGACTTCGCATAGCGAACCCATCGGGACTCCCCCGTCTCCGGGTCCTCAACTTTCTTGCGCCCGATGCGGGTCGACTCGCCGTTGCTGTCAACCGGGTTGACGTTGGACACGTGAATCGGCGCCTCTCGCTTCTCGCGTCCGCCCTCTGGGTTGCTACGACTTGGCTGCTCGTGGAAAATGCGCATGTTGACGCCTTCCACAATTACACGCTCCTCTTCGGGAAAGACCTTCAGGACCTTTCCAACATACCCCTTCTCTCGGTCCTCCCCGGCGGAGCGGGCAGACGTGATGGTCTTGTTAAGCATGACCATGTCCCCCTTTTTCACGTGCAGCTTCTTTTGCTTCATAGGTCTAACGGTCCTAGTTCAATCTGAATCGTGCCAAGTCGAAGTGGGACAATGACGGTATCCGTCGCGTCCCGAGGAATTCGTCAAAGAACTTCAGGGGCCAGTGAGACGATCCGCATGTGCTGCTTCTTTCGGACCTCTCGGGCGACGGGGCCAAACACACGGGTCCCCACCGGCTCTTCCTGAGCGTTGATGAGAACCGCTGCGTTTTCGTCGAAGCGGATGTACGTCCCGTCGTCGCGCCGGGTCTCCTTCTTTGCCCGCACCACAACCGCACGGCTCACGTCCCCCTTGTTGAGGTTTCCACTCGGAATGGCCGACTTTACAGAGACGACAATCTCGTCACCAATGCCGGCGTAGCGGCGGCCACTACTCCCAAGCACACGGATACACTGCACTTCCTTGGCGCCGCTGTTGTCGGCTACCGTCAATCGGGTTTCTTGTTGAATCATGACGCTCTCCGAATTTCGTATTCCAGGTTGCAAAGAAGGGAGCACCGAGGGGTCGGTGCTCCTGTACTCGTAGGTCAGTCGACGCCTTGTCCGTTGCCTTACTTGGCCCGCTCAATAATCTCGGCGAGACGCCAGCGTTTATTCTTGCTAATCGGACGGGTCTCCATGATCCGCACGGTATCCCCCTCATTTGCCTCATCATCCTCGTCGTGGACCATGAAGGTCGACGACCGCTCCAGGTACTTGCCGTACATCGGATGCTTCATTTGACGCCGTACCGAGACGGTAATGGTCTTGTCCATTTTCGCGCTCTCAACGACACCTACCCGTTCTTTGCGGGAGTTACGGTCGAGAGAGGCTTCGGTATCTTGTTCCTCGGGCTGTTCCTCTATGTGCTCCATGGGTTCTTTCGGCGATTCGCTCTTCGATGAGGGCATTCAACAATCAATCCTGACCAACTACTCCTCGTCGGCGGACTGCTTCTCGTTCAGAATCGTTTTGAGACGCGCGATGAATCGACGCTTGGTACGCAGAATGATTGGGCTCTCCAATCGTCCCTGGATCGCGTGCTGAAACTTCAACTCTTCCAGCTCTTCTTTTTCCTCGTCGATGCGCGTCTCAATCTCTTCAACGCTCAGGTCTCGTATCTGGTCGGCTTCCATCGTCCAAAAGCTGTTCAGTTCGGAAAATCAACCGGCGAACACCGCAGTTACTCTTCAGCGTGGTACCCTGGGCGAACGACAAACTTCGTTTTGATGGGCAGTTTGTGTTTCCCGAGGCGCAGGGCCTCTCGGGCTGTTTCTTCGTCGACGCCACCACCAACCTCGAAAAGAACATGTCCTTTCCGAACCGGTGCCACAAAATGCTCCGGCTCGCCCTTTCCTTTTCCCATGCGCGTCTCGGCGGGGGTTTTCGTCACGGGTTTGTCCGGAAACACACGCGTCCACACCTTTCCGGCCCGTTGGAGGTACCGATTGATCGCAACGCGAGCGGCTTCCAACTGGCGGCTGGTCACCTCGTCCTTCTCCAGGGACTTTAGTCCAAAGTCCCCGAAGTTCAGTCGCGTCCCTTTCGATGCATTTTCCCCGCGTTTGATGCCCTGGTTGCGCTGGACCTTGCGGTGTTTTCGGTTTTTTGGCTCAAGCATGGGTTGTTGCTGTGCTAAACGGTTCGTCTACCGATGTGGAGGCACGGAGCGTGGAATGGCGCTAGTTTCCTTCTCGCCGCTGGCGACGCTCCTGCGGCGTCTCCTTCATTTGCTTGCGCTGCTGGGCCTGCACGTTCGGGCTCAAGTCGGGCTTGCCGAGGATCTCACCACGGTGAATCCAGACCTTCACGCCAATGGTGCCGTAAATCGTACGGGCCGTTTGCTGGGAGAAGTCAATGTCGGCCCGAATCGTGTGTAAGGGGACGCGACCTTCGAGGTACTCTTCCACGCGGCCCATCTCGGCCCCGCCCAAGCGGCCGGCCGCCCGGATTCGAACCCCCTCCGCCCCCATCCGCATGGCGGCCTGCATGGCCTGCTTCATCGCCCGCCGGAAGGAGATCCGCCCCTCCAGCTGCTGAGCAATGTTCTTGGCCACGAGAGTGGCGTCGAGCTCCGGGCGCTTGATCTCGCTGATATTAATCTGAATGTCCTTACCCGTGAGGGTTTTCAGCTCCTCACGCAACTTCTCGACCTCCGATCCTCCTCGGCCAATCACGACGCCCGGACGGCTCGTGTGAAGCGTAAGGATGACGCGCTTCGGCGTACGCTCAATGACGACCCGACTCAAGCCGGCCCGCTTGAGGCGCGTGTGCAAGTAGCGCCGGATTTCCTCGTCTTCAACGAGTTTGTCCTGGAAATCATTCTCGGAGTACCAGTTGGAATCCCAACCGCGAATGACCCCGAGACGAAATCCGATGGGATGCGTTTTCTGACCCACGGTTGTACCTCGTCGTCTAATTCAAAGAGTGTCGTGTGGTACGTCGGCCAACGGGTGAGCGACCAACAAACGTGTGCTACGCGACTTCTTCGGGCTCTTCCTCCTGAACCCCGACTACCACCTTCAAATGGGTGGTCCGCTTCCGAATCGGGGCGGCCCGCCCCCTGGCGCGGGCATTGAAGCGTTCGAACGTTGGGCCCTCGTCGGCACGAATCTCGTGGATTTGGAGCGAGCCCTCGTCGAAGCGCTCGTCGTGCTGATCTATCAGGTTATACACCGCGGAACGAATGGTCTTTTCGACCACACCCGTAACCTTCTGCGGCATATAGTCGAGAATCGCCACCGCTTCCGGGACGCTACGGTCGCGCACCAGGTTGATGACGCGCCGCATCTTGAGGGGCGAGCTCCGAATATGTTTACGAACGGCTCGTGCTTCCATGTCTCGTTGTACGGTTTACAAGTGAAGGTCGTGGATCGGGGGAGTGCCCGTCCCGTAGGTGCGAGGCTCCGGTCTACTGGCCCGGCTTCTGTCGGGCTCGCTTGTCAACTTTGGCCTTCGAGTGCTCCTCAAAGGTCCGCGTGGGGGCAAATTCCCCGAGCTTGTGCCCCACCATATTCTCCGTGACATAGACCGGCACGAACTGACGCCCGTCGTGGACGGCAAAGGTGTGGCCCACGAAGTCCGGCGTGATGATCGACGGCCGCGACCACGTCTTTACGACCTGTTTTTCGTCCGACTCGTTTAGCGCCTTGACCTTCTCCTGCAACTTGTAATAGACGTACGGTCCTTTCCGGAGAGAGCGGGGCATGGCGTTTTGTGATTCGTTCAGTCCTATAGGGTTCGTTCGGAGGTCGGTGGAGTCCACCGGAACGGTCCAAGACCGTTACTTACTGCTCTTGCCGTCCTTCGATTCGGTACGACGGCGAATGATGTACTTGTTCGACTCTTTGTTGCGGGTACGAGTCTTGTACCCCTTTGCCGGAACCCCCTCCCGCGAGCGCGGGTGGCCGCCAGAAGCACGACCTTCACCGCCGCCCATGGGGTGGTCGATCGGGTTCATGGCAACACCGCGGGTTCGGGGACGTCGCCCCAGCCAGCGGCTGCGCCCGGCCTTGCCAAGCTCAATGTTGAAGTGCTCCACGTTGCTCGTCTGTCCGACCGTCGCTCGGCAGTCCGACGGCACCAAACGGGTTTCCCCACTGGGCAATTCGAGGGTAGCAAAGTCCCCCTCTCGAGCCGTGAGTTGCGCGTGTGTGCCGGCCGCGCGGGCGAGCTGAGCCCCCTTTCCGGGTCGCATTTCAATACAGTGAACGCGCGTGCCGAGCGGGATATTCGAAAGGGGAAGGCAATTTCCAACATCCGCGGTCGCCTCCGGTCCACTCATCACGGTCTGCCCCACCTCGATTCCGTCCGGCGCGATAATGTATCGCTTCTCACCGTCGGCGTAAACGAGAAGGGAGATTCGGGCCGACCGATTGGGATCGTACTCGATCGTGTCAACGCGGGCCGGAATGCCGTCCTTATCGTTCCGCTTGAAGTCAATCTTGCGGTAGCGCCGCTTGTGACCGCCCCCGCGGTACCGCATCGTCATGCGGCCAAGGTTATTTCGCCCCCCACTGTTCGTCATGGGCTCCAAGAGGCTACGCTCCGGCTCCGTCGTCGTGACCTCTTCCTGGTCATCGACCGAGTACTGGCGCTGACTGTTGATCGTCGGATTGCGTTTCTTGATAGCCATGGTAGTTTTGATCTATTGGCAGTGCGCGATGCCCACTGCTGGTAGTTGAACGTCGCAAGAGAAGGGGCGGGCAACCCCCGTCGGCGTCCTAGATGCCTTCGAAGAAGTCAATCTGCTCCCCCTCCGGATCCAGTTCAACGATGGCCTTCTTGAACCCCGACGTGCGACCCTCAATCATATTTCCGTCACGAAACTGTCGACGGCGCTTTCCGGGGACCACCTGGGTGCGGACGTTTTCCACCTCAACACCCGGGTAGCGGTCCTCAATGGCCTGTCGGATCTCCGGCTTGGAGGCCTCGAGACTGCAGACAAAAGAGTACTTCCCCTCTTCCATCTGATAGGTCGTCTTCTCGGTAACGTACGGACGAATAAGAACGCGATCACTCATAACTCAGCAAGATTCAGGGTGAGGAGATTAGATCCGCTCCGGCGAGCGCTTACGCCGGTGTCGGCTCCGCTGTCGCGAGCACGTCGGTCATCCAGTCGAGCGCTCCTTCCTGAAAGACCACCACATTGGCGTCGAGAAGATCCACGGTATTTACGCTCTGCACCTCCCGTACATTCACGTCCGGAAGGTTCTGTGCGCTCTGATAGATCTCCGTTTCAACCTCAGTGGTCGCGAAGAGGACCTTCTCGTCCTTAACCTCTAGCAGATCAAGAATGTCGGAGAGCTCGCGGGTGCTCGGGCGATCCATCGAAAAGTCTTCGATGACCCGGATGTTATCATTTTGCGCTTTGTAGGAGAGCGCCGAACGTCGGGCAAGCCGCTTTTCTTTCCGGTTCAGGTTGTGATCGTAGTTTCGCGGACGAGCCCCGTGGGCACGCCCCCCGCCGCGGCGGATGGGCGACTGCGCGTCCCCAACGCGGGCATTTCCCGTGCCCTTCTGGCGGTACAGCTTCCGCCCCGACCCGCGCACTTCACTGCGTTCCTTCGTCTTGCTGGTGAGCCAGATGATGTGGTCATTTGGCTCGATATCGAATACGCTCGGATCGAGCGCTGCAGTGCGCCCGGCCTCTACACCATCGTCCTGGTAAATCTCGACGTCCATAGTCCCAATTAGTTGAGGAAGTTCACAGTCACTCGGCACTTCGCGACCGGACCGTACCGGTCATTCGCACGGAAGTTCGTCGCTATTCGATCTCGTCACTCTTCTTCTTGTGGAGTTCGACGTATCCGTTCTTCGGTCCGGGAACCGAACCGTGCACTAAGAGGGCGTCATGATCGGGAAGAATACGGGCCACAGTCAGGTTCTGAATCTTGGTTCGCTCTCCCCCTGTACGCCCGGCCATCTTCATTCCTTTAAAGACGCGCGAAGGATCAGCGGAGGCCCCGATGGACCCTGGATGGCGCTCGCGATCGGACTGGCCGTGGGTCTTCATGCCGACCCCACTAAACCCGTGTCGCTTCACGACCCCCTGAAAGCCTTTCCCCTTCGAGACGCCCACAACGTCAATGGTCTCGCCCTCCTCGAACAAATCTTCGACGCGAACCACATCGCCGTGCGCCACTTCCCCCTCGAAGTCACGGAATTCCTTGACGATCTGCTTGGGGGGAGCGTCCGCCTCGGCAAAGTGGCCCTGCATAGCCTTCGTCGTGTTCTTCTCCTTCTTGTTGTCGAAGGCCAGCTGGACCGCATCGTAGCCGTCCGGCCCCTCTTCGGTCTTCACCTGCGTGACGACGTTCGGGCCAGCCTCGACGACCGTACAGGCAATGTTGTTGCCGTCATCGTCGAAGATACTGGTCATTCCCACCTTCTTCCCAATCAGTCCGCTACTCATAGCGTGCAATGTTTCAGATTCAAACGTTCGCAAAACAGGATTGCCTTAGCCGGAATCACGGAGCAGTTCAAGAGTGAGGCGTCGCGCGCTCCCGCCCTGCCCAATGTCCGCTAGAAACTCTTGAACGGCAGTGTCCCCGGCCCGACTCAGTTGGAGTTGGACGCTACGACTCCCGTCGAATTTGAAAGTCCAGACTAGAGGCGTCCTGTATCCGCCCATCCGCAGGACATTACTCTTCGGAATGAAAACTCGTCCCACCCGTGTCGTATCCGAGGAGTGATCCTGGATAATCCGGTAGGACCGTACAGCATTCTCTCGGGAAAACTCGATTCGTACGGTATCTATGAGCGGGCTCGGCGAATTCTCACCTGAGGAAACCGTGTTGACCCGCCAGCTCCCAATGAGTTTTTGGTACAGTGAATCCGGTTTCGATCCGCCAGTATCACAGCCACCTGCGAGCAGGACCGTGGCCCCTACACTCACAAGCAGTAACTTTCGGAACGGAGAACCGACGGATCCGATCACACCTTAATCTCCACGTCGACCCCGCTGGGTAGCTCAAGCTGCATCAGAGCGTCCACCGTGTCGCTGCTCGACGAAAGGATGTCGATCAGACGCTTGTGGTGTCGGCGCTCGAACTGCTCGCGGCTTTTCTTGTCCACGTGCGGGCCGCGCAGCACCGTGTAGATTTTTTTCTCGGTTGGAAGCGGAACGGGACCGCTCACGACCGCACCGGTCGACTTCACAGTACGGATAATCTTCTCAGCACTCTTGTCGATCAGCGAGTGATCGTACGACTTCAGCTTAATGCGGATCTGCTGCTGCGTGGCCATATCTCAATGTCGATTTCCGAGTCTTGAGTGTAGGGTGTTGAAGGAAAAATCCCTCCAACACCCGGTGTTTTCCGTCTGTAGGTTGGTTAGTCCAGGATGTCGCTCACGACGCCGGCGCCGACCGTCTGCCCCCCCTCCCGGATCGCAAACCGAAGCCCCTCCTCCAGGGCCACCGGCTGGATCAAC
>PXTG01000058.1 GCA_003023365.1 Bacteroidetes bacterium QH_7_62_13
CGCGGGGCTACGACACGCTCCTGCTGGAGATGCACGACTTTGCGAAGGCCACCTCCAGCCGCTCCACGAAGCTCGTGCACGGCGGGGTGCGGTACCTGGAGCAGGGCAACGTCTCGCTCGTTTTTGAGGCGCTGCACGAACGGGAGCGCCTCCAGGACAACGCGCCTCATCTGGTGCGCAACCTGTCGTTCGTGGTGCCGAACTATAAGTGGTGGGAAGGCCCGTACTACTGGACCGGAATGAAGGTCTACGACCTGCTGGCCGGCAGCCAAAACTTTGGCACGTCCCGCCACCTGAGCCGCACGGAGACTATCGAGCAGCTTCCCACGATCGAACGGGACGGGCTGCGCGGCGGCATCCAGTACTTCGACGGCCAGTTCGACGACGCGCGGCTGGCAGTGAATATGGCCCAAACGGCCGTTGACCAGGGAGGCGTCGCCCTCAACTACATGAAGGTGACCGATCTTTTGAAGTCAGACGGGCACGTAAGCGGCGTCGTGGCCCAGGATCAAGAAACCGGAACAACCCACGACATCGAGGCCCGAACCGTCATCAATGCAACGGGAATTTTTACCGACACCATCCGGGAGATGGACGATCCGAACGCGCCAACGACCCTCCGCCCCAGCCAGGGCACCCACATTGTCCTCGATAAATCCTTTCTGCCCGGCGACAGCGCCATCATGGTTCCCAAGACGGATGACGGCCGCATCCTCTTTGCGATTCCCTGGAACGATCGCATTGTCGTGGGCACGACCGACGTCCCTGTAGATGACGTTAGTCTGGAGCCGACGCCCACGCCCCAGGAATTGGACTTCCTACTGGAGCACGCCCAACGCTATCTCGTCAACGATCCAGGGCCCGAGGACGTGCTCAGTGCTTTTGCCGGCATTCGCCCCCTCGTGGCTCCTCCTGAAAGTGGAGAACGCACGTCCGAAATCTCTCGCGATCATCAGCTCAGCGTATCCGACAGCGGACTCGTGACCATCTCCGGTGGCAAGTGGACCACGTACCGCGAGATGGCGGCCGACACGATCGACGAGGCGGCCCGTCAAGCAGGGCTCCAGCCCCACTCCTCCGCGACCGAAAACCTCAATATTCACGGCTGGCACGAGCACCCCGAAAAATTCGGCGACCTATCCGCCTACGGGTCCGACGCTCTTCATCTCCGTGGACTCATGGACGAACGTCCGTCGCTCGAAGCCCCCCTCGACGACCGACTTCCAATCCGGGGCGGCCAAGTGGTGTGGGCGGTCCGGCACGAGATGGCCCGAACCGTCGAGGATGTACTCGCCCGACGCACACGCTGCCTTCTACTCGACGCCGAGGCCAGCATCGACATCGCTCCCCGGGTGGCGGAGCTTATGGCCGACGAGATGGGTCGGGGGCAGTCCTGGCAGAAGGAACAGGTCGAGACGTTTACCGCGATGGCCGAAGACTACCTAATAGGGCAACTGACTCGATCAGCGTAGGCTCTGTCCCGCTCGTCGCACGGCCAGTCTGCTGTACTTGGGCGACGGAGTGGTGGTGGACGTCGCGCTCAGAGCCACATGGGGGGGGCTGGATCGCCATCACCTGGGGATGGACTATAGCTGTACCTTTGCCGTCTTTTGCGCCGATCCCCTCAGCGGCGCTATCCCCCCCGCCGTCACCGTCGGCCCAGCCACGACCGGCACGTACGCCGGGTCAACCGGACCCGTCTCCTTGACCGCACAGTTTCTCGACGCCATCGACGCTGTACCGGTTTGCCTTCACTACCGCCTGCACGTTGCCATAACTGAGGACCACGACGCGCCATCGAACCTCGTCTCGGAATTGCTGAGAACGATGGTGCTCGTCTTCGCCGTGTTGGATCTCACGGGGCCACAGCTCGACCCGTCGGGGCGATTCGTCCCCGGAGAAGGGTCCTGCCCTCCAGGTCCGGCCCGGCGGCTTGGGCTCTCTCGACGCTCTGCCCGTCGGCCGGGGAGGGCTGATGATTGGATTGGCGCTGGGCGGTACCACCGGCTACGTGATCAACACAGTCCCCGCCCTCAGTCCGCGACGGGCCCACCAACCCCTGCTCATTCCCGGAAGGCGGGATTCCAACCGGGGCAACGCATGAATTCCAGGTGTTGCCCGTTCCTCGGAGACATGCGGGCCGCTCTCCGTTCGATGATCGTCGGGGCGGCGTAGGCCCACGGTGGACAGTCTACGTATCGGGGAGTGCCCGTTCCGGCTCGCCCGCCAAGAATGCCTCGGCCCGCTGGACCATTTCCTCACTACCAATAAAAAGCGGGGTGCGCTCGTGAAGCTTCTCCGGCTCCTTTTCCATAATCCGTGTGCGCCCGTCGGAGGCACGCCCCCCGGCCTGTTCGGCGATGAAGGCCATCGGGTTGGCCTCGTACATGAGTCGAAGCTTACCCTTCGGATTGCCCTGAGTTGCGGGGTACATGTAGATGCCCCCCTTCATCAGATTCCGGTGAAAGTCCGAGACGAACGACCCGATGTAGCGGGTCTTGGCCGGACGGTTGGTCTCTGAGTCGTACTCCTGAAGCCAGTCGAGATAATTCCGGAGCCCCTCCTCGAAGGAGTGGTAGTAGCCGCTATTAATCGAAAAGAGTCGGCCGCGCTCCGGCGTCTGGAGATTCGGGTGCGACAGCAGAAATTCTCCGATCGATGGATCGAGGGTAAACCCGTTAACCCCATCGCCAGTGGTGTAGAGCAGCATCGTCGAGGAGCCGTACACGACGTATCCGGCGGCCACCTGTTGCGTCCCCGGCTGAAGGGCGGCCTCTAGCTCCGGTTCTTCCTTGTCGTAGCCGTCCGGGAGGCGATAAATGCTAAAAATGGTCCCGACCGACACACACACGTCAATGTTGGAGGAGCCGTCAAGCGGATCCAGTAAGACGATGTACTTTCCGTCTCCTTCGGAGGTCGTGCTCATGGGAATGGCTTCGGCGTGCTCCTCGGACCCGATGAGGCAACACTCTCCGCCTCGTCGGAGAGCGAGCACAAATTCCCGGTGGGCCAAGGCGTCCATTTTCTGCTGCACCTCTCCCTGTACGTTGGTCTCCCCCGTACTGCCGTAGATGTCAATCAGGCCGGCCTTCCGCATGTCGCGATTTACAATCTTGGCCGCCAGGCTGATGTCCCGCAGTAACCGCGAGAACGCGCCCGTAGAATGCGGAAATTGATCCTGTTGCTCGATAATGAACTGTTCGAGGGTCTTAAACTCCCCGAGTTCGGTTTCCATGGCTGGATTCTTCCGCGGGGTCGGGACGTCGCTGGACGTACTCATGGATGCGTAGATTGAAGTTTGGACTGATGGTAGAGCGGAGGTAGTGCCTCCTGCTAGATTTAAGTATACGGAACGCGGAACCGCTTCCAAATTATCACCTGGGACGAGAAAAATGAAACGCTCTCTACCGCCCCCGAACACCTCTTAGACTAGGAGGAGTGCTCCTGGGTTCGTGGGAGATCGTGAAGCTGAAGGCTTTCGAGCGTTTCACGGGTGTGGGGCGCGTCCACAGCTCCGTCTTCCAAATCCTGGATCATCCGCTCCAACGTACCGGGGGTGTCCACGTCGTACCACTGTGGGAGAACGGTCAATCGCGCATCGGTCTGCTCCAAGCGTGCGAGCGTGTCGCTGAAGACGCTCCCGTGACTGTACGTCATCCCCTCGAAGAGTTGCGGGTAGAAGTCATTCATGCCCAGCAGGTAAAATCCCCCATCTTCACTCGGCCCGATACAAACAGACTGGGGCAGCTCAAGGCCCTCAAAAGACTGGCGAATGAAACTGAGCGGAAGGGTCGGATGATCGGTTCCCACAATCGAGGCCCGATCAATGCCGTCAGCCAACGTCTCCCGGAACGCGTGCTTCATCCGTCCTCCCAGCCCCGCTCCCTGTTGCTCATAGACCTCCACACAGTCGGGGATCCACTCCATCGGTGAATCGAAAGGAGGAGCAAGATAGAGGCGCACGTCGGCGGTAAGCCGGGCGTAAAGCTGTAACGCGTCTCGGAGAAAAGCCTCGTAGAGCCGGGCCGCTTCCGTGGGAGTGAGAACGGGCGTAAGGCGGGTTTTCACTGCTCCCGGTCGGGGGACCTTGGCAAATACAATTAGCGAAGCGTCCATCGAATCAGCAGATTTGTCCAGGGTGTAAGGGATGGTGCTATCCAGAGCACGGAAAGGACGAGGGGGTGCGGAACTTCCCTCGTAAGCAGCATGGAATCTTGTCTAGTATTTGCCTCCCGTCCTCAAGCTCCAAAATCCGTAGGGGACATCGGAGGCCCGCTAGAACCCACCTTCCTCGTGGGCGTCCGGA
>PXTG01000059.1 GCA_003023365.1 Bacteroidetes bacterium QH_7_62_13
GGCGCTTCTGGAACCGGTCGATCTTCTGGTCTCGAATCCGCCCTACATTCCCGACCAGGAGGCCGAGACACTCCCCCCTGTCGTGCGTGACTACGACCCCGATGTGGCCCTCTTCAGCGGCGACGATCCATTGCGCTTCTACCGGGCCCTCGTCACCCGCGCGCCGAATTTGTGCGCGCCCGGAGGAGCTCTCGTCGTCGAAACGCACGCCGACTACGCCCACGAGGCGGCCTTGGTGTTGGAGAACGAAGGCCTTACCGGCGTGTCCGTTCAGGAGGATCTCAGCGGGCGGCCGCGCATCTTGTCCGCAACGTATCCAGAACCCTGACCGGTGCTCACTTTCCCTTGCTTGTGAAGGAGCGCAGGAGGGGCCCACGACACCTACCCAAGACTGGGGAATTTCCCGCCCGGAGAGGACGACGCGGACGTCATCTTGCTTCCGAAGCGCTACGGTTGCCGCCTTGAACCGCTTTCTGGGTCCCCGCACGGTACTTCAGCCACGGTTGGGAGGAAGTTCCCACGGACGGCGGCTCGTGTGGAGATTCAGGAGGCAACCGACCGGGTCGCCGTTCCGAAGACCCCGGCGGCCTCCCGGTGCATGATGGCGTGCAGGTCGGCCGTGGCCGTCGGCGTTTCCGCGTAGCCGCCCGAAAGGAGGAGCACGACCGGCAGATTCCGGACACGGATTTGCTCCAGGACGTATCTATCGCGGGCATGAAGCCCCTCTCGTGTTAGATCCGTGCGCCCGAAGCGGTCGTCCGACGCTACGTCGATCCCCCCGAGGTAGAAGACGAGGTCGGGATGAACGGCGTCGAGGGTGTCGGGGAGATAGGCCTTTAGGGTGTTCAGGTACGTCTGGTCGCCGGTCTCGTCGTCGAGGGGAACGTCGAGCGAGGAGGGCGGCTTCTCGAAGGGATAGTTCTTCGCCCCGTGCATCGAGAACGTGAATACGGAGTCGTCGTCGGCGAAGAAGGCGGCGTTGGCGTTGCCCTGGTGAACGTCCAGGTCTACAATGAGAATGCGGCGTGCCCAGCAGGCGGATTGCAGGACGCGAACGGCGACGGCCACGTCATTCAGCACGCAGAAGCCCTCCCCGTGATCCGGGAAGGCGTGGTGCGTGCCCCCGGCGAGGTTGGCCGCGATACCGTCTGTGAGCGCCATGAACGCCGCGTTGATGGTCCCCTGCACGGCCAGGCGTGACCGATATACTAGTCGCTTCGACCACGGAAGCCCCATTCGCCGCTCGGCGTACCACGGAAGCCCCATTCGCCGCTCGGCGTGGTCGGAGAGCGTGCCGCGGGCGAGCCGATCCAGGTAGGCAGAGGTGTGCGCCCGGCGGAGGTCGGCCCAGTCGGCCTGACGGGGAGGCATCACGTCCTGCGCGTCAATCAGCCCCTCTTGCAGCAGTAGGCGGTGGAGGGCCGGGAACTTCCCCATCGGGAACGGATGGTCGTCCGGCAGCGGCACATAGTACCCGTCGCTGTAGCTGACACGCATACGGTTGCCCGGAGAAGACGGACTTACTTGGATTGCTCGTTCGTGAACGCCTGGAAGCTTTGGTCTTCGTAGGCGCCCGATCCGACGTACCGGATGATGTTGAGAAATTGCGGGCGCTCGATAAAACCGGGCTGGCGAGCAATCGGGCTGCCGTCGGGGTTGAGGAACGTCGTGGTGGGCACGCCTCTTGCGCCGAGTACCGAGGCCAATTCCTTCGTAGAGAGGGTACGATCGCGATACTGGTGCGTACCGGCCGTCGTGTCACTGTTGAGGCGGACGTAGGTGAACGTCTCGTCGAGATACTCACGCACCGTCTCGTCCGAGTATACCTCTTCTTGCATGCGTTGACAATACGGGCACCACGGCGCGTAGATCTCGACGAGAATGGGCTTATTCTGGGCCTGTGCCTCCGCAATCACGTCTTCGAACGACTCTGGGGGGACGTTTATCTGAGCGTGAGCCGACACCGAGCCCCCAACGTCCCCGATGAGGCCGACCGCCAGGACGAAGGCGAGAGTGTGAAGAGAGCGCATAAGATGTGGAGCGGAAACGAAGAATAAACCACAACGGATCAGATGGATGGGCCCGACGAAGGGTTCCCCGTTGACGGTCGCTCGGTTCCTCCCTTACCTTGCGCTGACGAGTTCGTTGCATCCGCTGCTTCTTCGGTTCGATTTCTTCCGACGACATGACGCCCGATCTTCTGCTACGCGGGGGAACCCTCCTTCATCCCGAGACCGGGGACACCCAGTCCGCCGACCTACTCATTCAGGACGGTGTTATTTCCGACATCGGAAGTGACCTGACCGCGGGTGCGGACGTGCCCGTCTACGACGCCACCGACACGTTCATCTCGCCCGGCTGGATGGACATGCACGTCCATTTGCGAGAGCCGGGCTACGAGCACAAGGAGACGATCGCTACCGGCGCCCGGGCCGCTGCGGTCGGGGGCTTTACGGATGTCGCCTGTATGCCAAATACCGATCCTCCGATCCACACGCGCGACGTGGTCGAGTTTGTTCGGGAGCGGGCGGCCGAGACGCCCGTGAATGTTCACCCGATTGCTTGTGTCTCGAAAGAACGACAGGGGGACGAGCTTGCCGAGCTGGCGGACCTGGCGGACGGGGGCGCGGTGGCCTTTAGCGACGACGGGGCGCCGGTACGGCACGCGGGCCTCATGCGGCGGGCCCTGGAGTACAGCACCATGCTCGACCGTCCCATCATAAACCACATGGAGGAGGAATCCCTCAATCCGGGTGGACAGATGCACGAGGGGGAAGTGTCCGCCCGCGTCGGAATCGACGGCATTCCCGCTCTTGCCGACGACGTTATGATTGCGCGCGATGTCGAGCTGGCGGCGTTCACGGGCGGTCACGTGCACGTCGCTCATATCTCGACGGCTCGGGGCGTCGAACTGGTGCGGCGGGCCAAAGCGCGTGGTCTCCCCGTCACGGCGGAGGTCTGCACCCACCACCTCACCCTCACCGACGAAGCCGTCGAGCGATCTGGGTTCGACACCAACACAAAAATGCATCCGCCCCTCCGGTCGGCGGCCGATCGCGCGGCCCTGAAAGAGGGCCTCGCCGACGGCACGATCGACGCCCTCTGCACCGACCATGCCCCCCACGCCGCCTTCGAAAAAGAGGTCGAGTTTGGCGCCGCCCCCTTCGGCATCACGGGGCTAGAAACGGCCTGGGGCCTGATTGGGCGTGAACTCATCGCCCCGGGTGTGCTCACGGTGGCCGAGGCCGTGCAGAAGCTCACCGTGGGGCCGCGTCGTATTCTTCGACTGCCTCAACCGACACTGAAGGAAGGGGAGCCCGCCGCCCTGACCGTCTTCGACGCCGACACGCGTTGGACCTTTGCCGAAGAACACGTGCGCTCGAAAAGCCAGAATACACCGTTTCTGGGACAAGAGTTAGTGGGCCGACCCTGGGCAATCTACCAGGACGGGCGGTTCATGCGGGGTGACAACTAGCGAGACGTGGAGAAACAGATCGGGACGCGCCGTAGGAGGCGTCTACGTGCCGGTATATAGTCGTTCGGCTAAACGATTGGGAAGGGCGTCGGTATCGCGGACCTTCTGGGCAGCCCCGTCGATGTTGTAGCTGAGCCGCACATTTCGGTACTCGAACGTGTCGGTGTCGAACAGGCCGAAGCTGAGCTTTGGATTTTGGTCACGAGGCTGGCCAACACTTCCTACGTTTATCAGATATCGGTGTCCCCGGCACACCTGAAATACGCCGAGCGTATCGGCCATTACCGCCGGAACGTGTGTGTGGCCGAAAAAGCACACGTCCGTGTCAAAATACTCAAACTGTTGTTGGGCGGCGGGGTAGGTGGTGAGGCGCTTCCAAGCAGTTGGGACGTCGGGGGTAGCGTGGACGAACGTGCAGTTCTCGACAGTCATCGTTGGGGGGAGGTTCGCCAAGTAAGACCGTTGGTCGTCCGAAAGGCAGTTGCGGTTGTGCCGGGCTGCCCGCTGTCCGTCTGGAGGAAGGGCGTCGATGGCCTCGTCCGTGGCCACGGCTGCATCGTGATTCCCACGGACCACACCTGCACAGTGCTCTCGCACGAGGTCTACGCACTGGGCAGGGTCTGCGTTGTACCCGACAATGTCGCCCAGACAGTAGATGGCGTCGACCTCTGCCCCTTCGAGGGACTCAAGGGCACGCGCGAGGGCCTCCAGGTTCGAGTGAATATCCGAAAGAATTGCGAGTCGCAAGGATCAATGTGCCGGAATTGTGAAAGAAGGACAGCAAAAAATACCATCTATGTCGGTTTTTCGACTCATAGAATCCGTGGTTAATTAAACAATAGTAAATTTATGTATGAAAGCCCTTCCAGAAGGAGAGCGTGGTCGATATTCAGGCACGAGCTGAATAAACTTAGAGTTAAATACCTGCGAGTGACAAAATCTGGTGTCTCATTTGCTTCGTCTGAAGGAACGGATAGAAAAAAAGAGACTCAGGTTACACTGAATTAAGGGCGGGAGTATACACCGACCTCTGTTCGCTGCTTTGGTTTTCCCAACCTGTTCGCATTTGTGACGTAGCGAGGCGCCGTGGTGGAACAGGTGCCTGGGGGAGGAGACATGTTTTTTCATGAGCAGGTATGGAATGAAGCATTCGGGGCAGAGGGGGCCCGGACGCTCGAGCATTTTCTTTATCACCAAGTTGTATTTCGAAAGATGAAGCTAATACTTTTGGTCGAGGACGACACGGACCTAGCCGGCACGATCGAAAAACGACTCTCTAGGAGCAATCCGTTCCAAATTCATCACGTTGAGAGTGCCGAGGAGGCACTCACGAAGACATCTTCCCACCGGTACGATCTCATGATCGTCGATTGGATGTTACCGGAGATGAATGGGCCGCGCCTCATTGAGGAGCTTCGTGAGGAAGGGTACGCCACCCCGGCCCTCATGCTTACGGTGCGGGACGAAATGGACGATCTGGTCCGAGGACTGGAAAGCGGGGCCGATGACTACATGACGAAGCCGTTTGATTTTAAGAAACTTGAGGCGCGAGCGCGTGCCCTGCTTCGCCGCCCGCCCGAGTGGTCGGAGATCGACAAGGTGTCGGCCGGTCCTCTCAAGGTTAACACCGCGCGGCGAGAGGCTGTGCTGGACGACGTTCTACTCGATCTTCGCAAGAAGGAATTCGATCTTCTCCGACTTCTGGCCGACAAGTCGCCCGACGTCGTGTCGCGCAGCGTCATTGCCGAGCGTGTGTGGGGGTCAGAGTTCGTCTCTGACAACTCCATTGACGTGACGATCTCGGGGCTGCGAAAGAAGGTCGACGACGTAATGGGCAAGGACGACGATACCTTGCGGCTCGAAACCGTACGGGGCGTGGGCTACCGTC
This sequence comes from Bacteroidetes bacterium QH_7_62_13, assembly GCA_003023365.1. GTDB lineage: Bacteria > Bacteroidota > Rhodothermia > Rhodothermales > Salinibacteraceae > Salinibacter. The sequence goes on from PXTG01000059.1 coordinate 5,364, forward strand.
TCATGGTGAACGAAGAGGACCTCGAAGAAGAGTAGCTGCACGGACGCACGTGTTGTCTGCACTCGCCCCCGCCTCTCCCCGAGGTGGGGGCGAGTTAGCGTTTGTGGATCATTACCCAGTTCTGACCGGCGTCGTCCCGGTACAAACGCACGTCGACCAGAGTTGGGCGCATCTTGTACGTAAATGTGTAGGCGAAGAGCTCGTCGAGGCTGTCTTTCCGAACCCCTTCTTCAAAGCGTCCCTGGAAGAGGTGACTATTGCTGCAGGGGGCCAGCTCGGTGAAAAAGTTCTGCCCGACGGCGTCCGACGGATCGATGCCGCTGAGTTCTGATTCGTAGCGGTTGTAAAACGTGACGGTGCCATCGTCGTCGAGTCGGACGACGCCGAACGGAACCTCGTTGAGTTCCTCCACGCTGGCACTTCGGAGCTGTTCACCGACTCCCTCCGCGCCGAAGGTAAGAAGCGCACCGTCCTCATTGTCGGAGCTGGAGATGGGGACGTCCGACTCTGGACGAGGGGTGAGTTCGGTTCCCTCGAGAAACGAATACAGGTCATCGGAAGAGGAAGCCATCGTCGGGCAACGGTCAGGAAGGAGGGATGGGCCTCAGGGCACGTCGTCTACGACGGTCGGTACAACAGCCAGGTGGCGTTCCCATCGGGCTTTCGATGGAGGTGAACGGCAAAGGGTTGCGGGTCTTCACCGGGGGTGGTGAAGGTGTAGGGGAATCGGGCGTCCAATGCGCCCCGGCGCTGCCCCTGTTGGAAGCGGCCGTAGAACAGATTGTTGTTCGTACTGGGCGCCAAGTCACGGAAGAAATTTTTACCGATGACGGATGTGGGATCCTCCGTTGAGGAGAGTCCCGGCAGTTGCAAGGCTGCTTCATTAAGGTATTCGACCGTACCGTCATCGTCCAGTCGAACGACGCCTACGCTAAGGGCATCCAAGTCGTCCGATTCCATCTCATCGAGGCGATCGAGCGTCTCGTCGTCGACAAACGGGGTGGCCGCTTCGAGGTCGAGTTCGTACTCGAGGCTTTCGGATCGTTCAGGGGTGGTCGCCAAAAGGTCGCTGAGTGAGGCATCGGCCTCCGATTCGAGGGCCTGAATGAGGTCCACGAGTTGGGAGATGTTCGCCGTCCCGACATTCGATTCGAGTTGCTCAAATCGTTGTTCGTAGGTATGGTTCACGCGCTGAAGGGCGTCGATCTGTTCCTGTTGGGTTTCGAGTTGTAACACCGCCTCCTGCGCGTCGCTGAAGCCATGCTGGAGGAGCGCTTCTTTCTCCTGGTACAGGGCCTCCAGTTGATGCTCCATACTGTTCATCGTGAGGGAGGTGTCGGTCTCACTGGACGGAGACTCGTCCTCCGGGGAGGAGACGTCCGGTTCCTCGGGCTCCCACAGCAACACGTCGTGTCGTTCCGCCGGGTCAACGTCCGCGTCGCGTCTCTTGTACAGTTCGTCGAGTTGAGTATTGAGGCTTTCCACCATTTCGATGATTTCCTCGGGGGAGGAGACGCCGAGGGCCTGCTGCAGCCGATCCCGCTCGGCGTAAAGGGCTTCTAGTTGCTCTAAGGTGCTCTGGTCGTCGGAATTCCCAACTGATTGAACCCGCCGGAGTGCCTCCCGATCTTCGTAGAGATCGGTCAACTGGTCTTCCATGTTCTCAATCATGTCGACCGCGTCGCCGATGTTCTCCAGGCCCAGCTCTTGGAGCTTTCGTTTGTTCTCCGTAAGCTGCTCCTCCATCTGCCGGGCAAGCTGGGAGAGCTCTTCGGCCTCCTCGTGGGTGGAGATGCCGAGCACGTCTTTGAGGGCGGCCAGCCGGTCGGCGGCGTCCCGTTCGACTTGACGGGACCGGTACAGGTCATTGAGTTGGTCCTCCATGCTCTCGATCATCGCCACGGCTTCTTCGGCCCCGATTCCGGCCTCGACGAGGGCCTGATGCTGGGCGAAGAATTGCTCGAGTCGATCGGTTAAGACTCGTGTGGCCCGCGGAAGGTCATCGATGGCCTCGGGATCGGTGTCCGTGAAGTGAGCGATCCGGTGTCGAAGAGAATCGTCAAGCGAAGAGGCCGGGGGGGCGTTGTGGGTCCCATTCCCCGGGGAGTCCGATCCGTGATAGAGCGCGTCGAGTTGGGCCTCCATGTTTTTGATCATGCCGAGGGCCGCGTTCGCCGTCAGGCCGGCCTCCTCCAGCTGTTCCTGCTCCGCACTGAGGCGTTCCAGTCGATCGGTCATATCGGCGATGAGAGCATCGAGCTCCCGGGCTTCCTCGACGGTCCGGATGCCCAGAACGTCGCCAGCTTCGGCGGGAAGGGCGTCTTCGTCGGGGGCGGAGGCCGAAAAATCGAGGGCGTCGAGGTGGGCGGCCACGCTGTGTAGCATCTCCACGGGGCTGTCCGGCGCGTCGTCGAGCTGGGTTCCCAGGGCGGCGGCCCGTGCCCGGACACGCTCATGGAGCTGCGTGACGAGCTGAACGAAGGCTTCAACCTGATCGGGCGTCGTCAGTCCAAGTTGGTCACGGACCGCAGCGGTCACGGCCGACGTCTCCGGAGCCGACGGGGGCGCCGCCTCTGCGGCCCCGTCCCCTACGTTGAGCTGTTCCTGGAGCCGGTCGCATTCACGCCGGAGGACATCACGCTCATCCCGAAGACGATCGATCTCGTCGAGGGCCGCCTCGACGTCCGAAAGCCCGGCTTGTGCGAGCTTTTCCCTCTCCCGATATAGATCCTCAAGCCGCTGGTTGAGCGTTCTGATCCGCTCCCGGGCCTCGTCCATCGTTGCTGCGTCGAGGGAGTCGAGGAGCCGTTCAGTCTGTTCGTAGAGGTCGCGAACTGATTCCTCCATCTCCTCCTCGTCCTCCATACCCTGAATGAGAGCCGTGTTGCGCTCACGCAGCTTTTCCATTCTTCGATTCATCTTCCGGAAGACCTCCTCGACCTCGCTGACCGTCACGAGTCCTTCTTCGTCGGAGGATTGTTCTGGGGAGCGAGACTGGTTGATCTGGCGTTTCATTGCCTGTACCCGGGCCAGCACCTCGCTCGGGTCCGAGGTGTTCAGTTCATCGCAAAGTCGGTCCCAGCGACGGGCGTACCAGTCCCGATCTCGATCGGCGGAGGAGTCGTCGTGGGAGGCATCCGAATCGGTTACGTCGGTCATCGGGCGTCCGTCAGGTCGTTTGAAAGAGGAGGAGAGCAGCCGTCTCGAAAGAATAGGTAATCTCCGGCAAGGCCGCTGAGGGTGTTTCTTGGGACACGTGCCCGCAGAGAATCTACTGCCTATACCGGTGGCCCTCGGCGGTCGATCCGAACGTCAGTGAGCCGGGGACGTGTTGCGTGAGAACCGACAATCGATTAGGGGACGACATGGGGCGAATCGTTATTCGGATGTAACCAACTCGGTATGATGTCCACCAAGCCTTCTCAGAGGCGAATCCATTTTCTGCTTCCGCTATAGGACTGAACCAGAATTGTGGGTACGAGCCACCATCCTCCAGCATTTCTTCCGACGAATAAACCTGGCACGGACCCTTGAGTACAGAGTCGCTAACAACAGAGGCTGAGTCTGAACCTGTGGACGCGGACGATTCCGTGGAGGCCCTTCATGATCGCATCGAAGAGGCCTTGCGTGAAGACATTGAGGACCAGTGGGATGAAGTGCTGGACGAGTGGACGGAGGCTGCTCCGTCTGAGCGCAAGGCAGTTCGGGCGTATGTCTCCGGCCTTCGCAATCGGATGCTCGGGGCGCTTCTCGATATCGATACGGAGGCCGAGTTGGAGCGAGGCCTGGCCACGCAGTATATTGAAGTGAAGTGTCACTGGACGATGCTGAATACTCAGATTCAGCATCAGACGGCCCGCAGTGGAGCCCCCGAGGACGATTTGATTTACCGGGCCACGTGTGTCAGCCTGATCATTCAAAATTTGGAGCCGTTGCTCAGTCAAGACCGCGTCGACGACCTCACGGCCTTTCTGGCGGAGCCGCTTCAGTAAGGCTCGGCCCATCGGGAAGGCCGCCAGTACGTGACGACTTTTTCGTTGAAGGGACCTTGCGTTTCCAATCGCGGGGTCCCTTTTGTAGGTTTAGCGGAGGATAGCCGTTTTCCAACTCCCAAAACACACAGGCAACATGGAGTGGACTGCGAACCCGGAGGCCTGGATCGCCCTGGGCGCCCTCACGCTTCTCGAGATTGTGCTCGGGATCGACAATATCGTCTTTATCTCCATCCTGTCGAACAAGCTGCCGGAGGACCAGCAGCCGCTTGCACGTCGTGTCGGGCTCGGGATGGCGCTGATGGGGCGCATCCTGTTGCTCTTGTCCATCAACTGGGTGATGGGGCTTACCGCCCCCCTCTTTTCGGTTCTTGCCCACAGTTTCAGCGGGCGGGACCTGATTCTCGTGGCCGGGGGGCTGTTTCTCATCGGGAAGTCCACCACTGAAATCCACGAGAAGCTTGAAGGAGAGGAGGGGGAGGAGATGAGAACGGCCGCTCCGGTGTCCTTCGCCAGCGTGATTGTGCAGATCTTCCTGCTCGACCTCGTATTCTCGATTGATTCGGTCGTAACGGCCGTGGGCATGGCCGACGAGGTAATGGTGATGATCATCGCCGTGACCATCGCGATTATACTCATGATGGTGTCGGCAGAGGCCATCTCCGACTTCGTTGGGGCACATCCGACCATCAAAATGTTGGCGTTGAGCTTCCTGCTTCTCATTGGCGTCACGCTCGTAGCCGAAGGACTGGGGCAGCACATTCCGAAAGGGTACATCTACTCCGCAATGGCCTTCTCACTGATTGTGGAGATGTTGAACCTGCGGGCGACGCGCGAGGAGGAAGAAGAGAAATCGGACCCAGTGCAGTTGCATCATCCGCGCCTGCGCCGGGCCGTGAAGCGGGCGGTGGACGAGGAGTAGCAAGCAGCCGGGACGAGCGGCCAGGGCGTAGGACGCGGTTCGGCTGCGACGCCGAGTACGGGAAAGGGGATAGGCATTCTCGCGGGGATCGACGACAATCTTGCGTCCGTTTGTGGGAAGCTCGTTCGGAAGGACGGCTGGACCGAGCCTGTGTGGTCGGTATGGGAGAGGGAGTGCAGCGAACGGGGGAATGGGGGGGCTCCCAGACACAACGTGCAGTTCGAAGGGGGACAAATTCATTTCCGAATGGAAAAAATTTGCTCCGCCGAGCGGTGCCCGTGTTTCGGGCAACCCAGTAAGGACAGCAGGGGGTTCTGAGGGGTGGGGAGCGCTTCGCTCCGAGGGCGTGCCGGAGTGGAGGCTGTGTACGTGTCCCCACTTACGTGTATTGACGGTGGAGTGCGCAAGTATTTACCAATCGTTCTACTGTTCGACTGCTCATGATGCGTTCGCGAACACTTCTCGTACCGGTCGTCGTAGGAATTGTCGTTCTGGTTGGTGGGGGAGCGGGGTGTGCCGCACTGACGGAAACGGAGGAGGGGGCGGAGCACGAGCACGCCATCGCTGCGGTGGACAGTCTTCAGGTCCCGGACCGAATTGCCCCGTCCGATACGCTGTCGGTGCGGATGCACGGCACCGTTGGACCGAACGGCTGCCATTCGTTTGACGGTTTCGACGCCAGTCGGTCCCGCGATCGACTGACGGTCACCCCACGGGTGGAGCACAAGACAGACGGCATGTGCACCATGGCCATCGTGCCCCTCGACGAGACGTACACCGCCCCGTCCCCGTTCGAGAACGGTACGTTCACGGTCGTGGTACCCCAGCCCGACGAACCCGACCTGACGACGACCGTGGAGGTCCGGTAATGGCTCGCCGGTCCCGAGTCGGCTGGACAAAGAGCTTCGATCGTCGGTCCAGCGAGGGGTCATCTCTGATATCTCATACGGGGCTTCGTGGCTGTTTGATGCTCGGCTGTGCCTACGAAGGGATGACCACGAATAGTGACGCGTCGGCCAGCGATATGGAGAGGGCGACACCCAGCGCAGGCGGGGCCACCGTGGTTCAAGCATTCGGTATCGAGTGTTGAGGCGCTCCGCCGACGTGTGATTGGGAAGCGACTGCTATGCTCGGTCTGCGTGATGGGGCCACCGTCGGTCACGAGCACTTCCGACGGCCGGACATCCTTCGAAAGGGGGATTCGACGACCCTACGCGTCCGAGTAGCGTTGCGGCTCCTCCGGTCCTCAATGGGATTGGGATAAGGAAGAGGCTCTCCCACGAGTGCCCGTTTTTTGCGTAGGAGGGACGGCGGTTGTGGTGGGGAGTGTCTGGAGCAGTGCGCCAGGATTCCCTGATCGTCGCTCTCGGTTGCCCCACTTTTGGCTGTCGTCAACCGTTGAGGGGGCGTGCTCCGCCGATTGGGGAACGCCGTGCCGGCATTGGTGTGTGAGACCTGTTCCGACACATCGTTTACACACCCCTACGACCTTCCGTCGTCGGAAGCATGAGCGAAGATTTTCTCCAGCAGAACGTCCGGTACGTAAAGAGCGTCGGTGAGAAGCGGGCCGAGGTGTGGGCCGAAGAGCACGGGGTCCGTACCGTGCGCGACCTGCTTCACTTCTACCCCCGTCGCTACCTCGATCGGACGACCGTTACCCCCGTAGAGCGACTTCAGGAACGCCCGGACCCGGTGACGGTCGTGGGCACCGTGCGTCGTAAGAACATTGTGCCCGGCAATAATCAGAAGCGGTTCGAGCTCATTCTGGAGGGGGAACGGGGGGGACAAATGAAGTGCACGTGGTTCCAGGGCATTTGGTGGGTGCGCAAGGCATTCGAAAAGGGAGATCGGCTGGCCGTACACGGCAAAGTCGAGAAATACGGCCGGTGGCATTCGATGACGCACCCCGACTTCGATAAGCTCAACGACGAGGGGGCCATCCTCGACACCGGGCGCATCGTGCCGCTCTATCCAGGGGGGGAGGCCATGAGCAACGTTGGCCTCACGAGCCGGTCCGTCCGCCGCATCCTCTACAACGTATTCAAGGAGCACGGCCTAAAGCTGAAGGAAACCCTCCCTGAGGAGATCGTGGCGGCCTACGACCTGATGGAAGGCCGCGTCGCGCTCCGGGCCATCCACTTTCCGAAGAGTCAGGCCGAGCTGGAGAAGGCAAAGCGTCGCCTCAAGTTCGACGAGCTATTCTTGATTCAGCTCATGCTTGCTCAGATGCGGCAACAGCAGGATGAAGTAGTGGGCCCGCGGTTCGAGGACCCGGGTGCCCACACCGAGGAGTTTGTGCGGACGGTGCTGCCCTTTGAGCTTACCGGTGCACAAAAGCGGGCCCTGGCCGACGTCATTGAGGACACGCAGACCGGCACGCAGATGAATCGCCTCATTCAGGGGGACGTGGGCAGCGGCAAGACGGTAGTGGCCGTGGCGGCCATGATGCACGCTTACGACAGCGGCTACCAGAGTGCGTTCATGGCGCCTACGGAGCTCCTCGCCGAGCAGCACTACCAAAGCCTCACGAACTACCTGCGACCGATGGGCCTGGAGCCCCACCTGCTCGTGGGGGGGCAGTCCACGTCGGAGCGTGAGGCGATCCTGAAGGACGTGAACGAGGGACGGGTGCCGGTTGCCATCGGCACGCACGCCCTCATTCAGGAGGAGGTTGAGTTCGACAACCTGGGTCTGGCGGTGGTCGACGAGCAGCACCGCTTCGGGGTGGCCCAGCGCGCCGAGATGTTCGAAAAGGGCGAGCAGCCGCACATGTTACTCATGACGGCCACGCCCATTCCTCGCTCCCTCGCCATGACGCTCTACGGCGACCTCGACGTGTCGAAAATCGACGAGATGCCGCCGGGGCGCAAGCCGGTAGACACGCGCCTGCGGGCTGAGAAGCGGCGCGGCGAGGTGTATGCGTTCCTGCGCGATCGGCTGGAGCAGGGCGAACAGGCGTACGTCGTCTATCCGCTCGTGGAGGAGAGTGAAAAGATGGACTTGAAGGACGCGGAGAATGGGTTCGAAGCCCTGCGCGAGCAATTTCCGGACTACACCGTCGGCCTCGTCCACGGCCGGATGGGCTCCGACCAGAAGGACAACGCGATGGAGCAGTTTAAGGAGGGGACGATCGATATTCTTGTGTCGACCACCGTGATCGAGGTGGGGGTCGACGTCCCGAACGCGACGGTCATGCTCGTGGAACACGCCGAGCGATTCGGGCTCAGCCAATTGCATCAGCTTCGAGGCCGGGTGGGGCGTAGTGAGAAGCAGAGCTACTGCATCCTGATGGCGGGCTACAAGCGCAGCCAGGAGGCGAAGCAGCGCCTGGAGGCAATGGTACAGACGAACGACGGCTTCGAGATCAGCGAGACGGACCTCCAGATTCGGGGCGCGGGCGATTTTTTCGGTACCCGGCAGAGCGGCATGCCGGACCTCAAGATTGCCGATATCACGGAGGACACCGAGATTCTGGAAGCGGCGCGCGAGGCGGCGTTCGACCTGGTGGAGGAGGACCCACACCTGCGGGCCGACGCGCACCAGCGCCTGCGTCGCCGTTTCGAGGACACCTACGCCGAGCACGGGCTGGGGTTCGCGCGGGTGGGGTAGCGCCCCTGCCGATCCGCTTTCTCGGGAGCCTCGAACCTCTTCCGCTTTTCTCGACCGGGTGTGCCGGGGGAGCGGGGGCAGTGTGAGAGAGGGGGAGTTTGGGAGAATGGGGGCGTGGGAGAATGAGAGTGTGGGGGTGTGGGAGAGCGTCGCGCGTCAGTCGTTTCTCAGCGTTCGCTGCCACGCGACCGGGTCCTCAATGGCGCTGAACGGATCGGCCTCCGCGAGCTCATCGAGGAGAGAGGCAAGCTCATCTTCGTCGTTCTCGTCGTCCTGTTCTTCAATTGTGACGCGGATCCGTACATTCTCCGTTCCGTGCCGAAGGATATCCGGCACGTCGTCGAGCCAGCGAAGCTCCCCGTCGGCAAGGATGGCGCGGTACGATTCAGACATGGAAACTATGAGATTTTAGATAGACGGATCTACTTTTACCTTTTCGAATCGGGATAAGTTCTACAGACGCATGCTGCTCGACAGCAACATCATCATCTACGCCGTGAAGCCGGACTATCCGAAGGTTCGCTCCTTTGTGAAGCAGCGTGACGTGATTGCATCCGCAATTAGCCGAACCGAGACGCTCGGATATCACGATCTCGGGGAAACGGAAGCGGCCAAACTAGACCGCCTGTTTGAGCTTCTCACAGTGCAGTCCATCACCGAATCAGTCATCGATCGCTCCATCAAGCTACGGCGTCGACGGAAAAGCGTGAAGACGACCGACGCGATCGTTGCCGCGACGGCACTCGAACTGGAATCATCGCTTGCCACTCACAACACAGATGACTTCGACTGGATTGACGAGCTCGACGTGATCGATCCAGTCTCTGACGAGTAACATCGACACGAGAAAGGTATCCCGCAACAGCAAACTATATGAAAGCTGGACGGACGTGAACACGCCGTCGCCCTCCAACCTCGAACCGCTTCTCACCGATCTGCGCACGGCGCTGGAGGACCTGTACGGGGACCGGCTCGTCCGGCTCGTGCTGTACGGGTCGCAGGCCCGAGGCGACACGCACCCCGAGTCGGACGTGGACGTGTTCGTGGTGCTGGAGGATTCTGTGGAGTCCGGTCGTGAAATTCGACGGATGAGGGACATTCGCACCCGGCGTGGCCTTCAGTACGAACGTCCCCTCTCCCTTCTTCCGGTTTCCGAAACAGAATACCGGAACCAGTCGTCCTCGTGGCTCGCAAATGCTCGAAGAGAGGGGGAGACGGTATGAGTGCAACGGAGCCATCGCCCGGGCTGAGCGCTATTAGAGAACAGCCAAGATGCTCCTTGGAGACTACGCCTCATCGGTCTCCCGCTCCTACTACCCCATGTTCTACGTTGCTTGCGCTGTACTGAGGCGCGCAGGCAGTGAGCCCCAACCCCACAGCGGACTTCGCAACCAGTTCGGTCTCCACTTCGTCAAGGAATGGCCTCTTTCCGAACGGTTTGCGGGCATGCTGAACGACGCAGAAGAAATGCGAACGCTGGCGGACTACGGCGAGGGGAGTGGGGAGAAAGGGGAGAAGGAGAGGGGCAACCTGACACCGAGGGAGACCGTTGGCACAACTGCGTTTGCGTTCACACCTGCTTTCAAACTTTCATGGACACGACCTCGACGGCGTACAAACACGTCGGCCGGGACGAGAGCGGTACGGCTCGCATTGCGGGGACCCGATCCCGAGTGATCGACGTGGCGATGGACCGGAACGAGTTCGGGTATAGCCCGGAGGAGACGTCTCGCCAATATCCCCACCTCACGTTGGCTCAGGTGCACTCTGCCCTTGCGTACTACTTTGACCACAAGCAAGAGCTCGACGCCGAAATTGAGCGCCGAAAGAACGAAGCAGACGCGCTGCGTCGCGACCTCGAAGACCCAGATCTTCAGAAGCGGCTGCGTCAGGAAACGGAAGAGCGCCGGCCGTCCGCCTCTCCGCCCGAAGAGTAGATGGCTATTCCCCTCTACACGGACGTTCACGTCCACGATGCGATCGCGTCCTTTTCCTCCCCCTGTGATCGAGTAGAGCGCTCTTCGTGAAAGCAGTACGATGACCCTCTTCCTCGTCGGCGGCACCGGATTCATTGGGCGGCACGTGACCAAGCGCTTGGCGATGGCCGGCCACACCGTTATTGTCTTCCACCGGGGCGAGACGACGCCGGACCTGCCCCCGACCGTGGACATCGTCCGCGGCAACCGCGACGACACGGATGCGCTCCGGACGGCCCTCGATGCGGTGGCCCCGGACGTCGTCGTGGACGTGATTCCGTACATCGAGGCGCAGGCGGCCGCCCTGATGGACGTGTGCCACGGCCGCACAGATCGGGTCGTCGTGCTCAGCAGCGGGGACGTGTACCGCCAGTACGATGGCCTGCGCCCCGAGCGCAGCGAGGAAGTAATCTCCGGGCTGCGCGGATCGTCCGATCATCCGCCCGATCCCGTCCCGATGACGGAAGATGCCCCGCTCCGGACCTCCCGCTACCCGTACCGGGGCGCGGAGACCGACTTCGCCTACGCCCACGACTACGATAAAATTCTGGTCGAGGAGGCGATGCGGGCGGGAGCAGTCCCGGCTACCATTCTGCGCCTGCCGAAGGTCTACGGGCCGGGCGACGGGCAGCGTCACGTCGGCGAGGCGCTGGTCCGCCTGCGCGAGGCCGGGGGTGACCTCGTTTTGGGAGAGCAGGAGGCCCGATGGCGATGGTCGCGCGGGTACGTCGAGAATGTGGCCGCGGCCATTGCGAACGCCGCCCTGAGCGAGGCGGCCGCCGGGCGCACGTACAACGTCGGCGAGCCGTTCGACCGAGGGACAGCCGCCCTTCGACTGGCGGTACGCGATGGCAACCGACACCCGTCGGCTTCGCACAGAATTGGGATTTGCCGAGCCGGTCGGGCACGCCGAGGCGCTGCGACGGACGATTGCGTGGGAGGAGGAAGCGCGTGATCCGTGAAGTGCGAAACGTGAGAACGACAGACTGCAGATCATGCGAGTCGGGGATTGACTCTAACCGTCCACTTTTGTGCTCGCGTCCCGAGTCCTCAACCCCTGATTGGCACAGATCGATGTCCCTCGGAGACACGCGGAGGGCCGTCGTCTGCGGTCGTGGAGGCATCCCCCCGGCGTCGCAGTAGACCCTGACGGGCGCTACTCCCTTCCTACGATCGTCCAGTCCAGCTCCACGCTCTTCCGGCGCAGGTCCTCCAGCGACCCGTCGTTCTCGATCACGTAGTCGGCGCGGCGGCGGAGCTCGTCCTGCGGGAGCTGATGGGTCATGCGCGCCTTCACCTGCTCGGG
>PXTG01000035.1:0-7558 GCA_003023365.1 Bacteroidetes bacterium QH_7_62_13
CTCGGGAGTTACTCGCAGATCCCGAAAATACGGTCACCAGCGTGAGCCACGATCTCGGGTTCAGTAGCACTAGCCACTTTATCGATACCTTCAAGGAGCACCAAGGCCTGACCCCGAAACAGTATCAGCTTGAGGTGACCGATTGAGGCCCTGGGCGGATGATAGATCTCCTGACTCCCGTGTTCAGGATCGGGTGGAGAAACAGTGGTGAACGTGGGCAGTCACACGCAACCGTGTCTCAAGTTCTGCGTACGTCGCTACTATCGGGCCTGCAACTGGAGGATCTTTTTATCGTCAATACGGAGTGTAGTAGGAGAGTTGCACTTCCTGCTAATAGAGACACTATCTCCGAGGTTCTTCGGGGGAAGTACCGCTTCCGGCGTTCATTTGGAGAACGGATTGTGCATACAACGGGAACGCTTCGGGAGACGGCTCTGCGATTTGTTAATTCATCGTTTTGGGATAAACTCGGTCACGTCTCATGTCGTCCATCACGCTTTTCGGGGCTGGCAGTTGGGGAACAGCACTCTCCGTGCACCTTGCTTCGGCGGGTCGCGACGTAACGCTGTGGGCGCGTCGGCCGGAAGTGGTCGAAAAGATTCGACGCACCTCGTACAATCCGACCTATCTTCCCGAGCTTCTCATACCCTCGACCGTCACCATCACGACGGATTTGGAGGAGGCAGCCCGAGCCTCTGACTTCTGGGGCCTGGCCGTTCCATCGCAGCAGTTGCGTGAGCGAGCCAGGGCCCTTCGTCCTCACCTACACGACGACGTGACCGCCGTGGCCTTGTCGAAAGGGATCGAGAACGACACGTTGTTGACCATGACACAGGTGTTGGCCGACGTGTTTGACGGGGTTCCCCGACGCCAGATCGGCGCCCTGTACGGCCCGAGCCACGCCGAAGAGGTTGCGGAGGGACGACCCACAACCGTCGTGGCCGCCGCCCCCGACGAGATCAGCGCCGGTCACATCCAGGAGCGCTCCATGACAGAACGTCTGCGCGTATACATCAATACCGACGTGATCGGGGTCGAGATTGGCGGATCCGCAAAGAACGTGCTGGCGATCGCCGCGGGAATCTGCGACGGAGTTGGATACGGCGATAACGCCAAAGCAGCCCTCGTGACCCGGGGACTCGCTGAAATTCAGCGTCTCGGGCGTGCCCTCGGGGCCAATCCTCAAACCTTCGCGGGCTTGGCGGGAGTAGGAGACCTCGTGGTCACCTGCATGAGTCGACATAGCCGAAACCGCCATTTGGGGGAGCAAATCGCTTCGGGGAAGTCCTGGGACGACGTGGTGGACGACATGGAGATGGTGGTGGAAGGCGTTCGCACCACCCGTTCGGTCCACGACCTGGCCCAACGTCATAGCGTCGAAATGCCGATTACGGAGGCGGTCTATTCGATACTCTTTGACGGGAAAGAGCCCAACGAGATGGTGAAGCGACTTATGACGCGGTCGGCAAAACCGGAAAACTGGGTCCCGAAGTCCGTCGAGCACTAGTCGGAGTTGTCGTCGTTCTGGACGCCTCGTCGGGGAGGGGAGGTCCGATCCAGGTGGCAGTGAGTGCCGATTGAGGGAGAGTGAACGCTTTTTTGAGCCCCGGCCGGTTCAATTCGTTATTCTTGTGTAGTCAATATCTCAACCCATGCCGAGCGATGTTTCGCGATCAACCGATCGAGAACGTCAGTCCGCGGACCGTTCGTCGCTCATGACGCTCGAACAGTTCGTGATTGACCGCCAGGAGCGATTCGCCCACTCGACGGGGTCTTTTTCCCGTCTGCTGCGGGACGTGAGCGTGGCGGCCAAAATCATCAGTCGCAACATTCGACGGGCCGGAATTCTGGACGTGATGGGGGAGACCGGCACCGTCAACGTCCAGGGCGAGAAGCAGAAGAAGCTCGACCGGATCGCCCACCGCGAACTCGTCCGGGCCCTTCGAAAAGGGGGGGAGTGTTGCATGATCGGCTCGGAGGAGCAGCCCGACACGATTCCGGTCAATCCCAACGGGGAGACGCGAGAGCGCTACGCGGTCTTCTTCGATCCGTTGGACGGGTCGTCCAATACCGACGTGAATGCGTCCGTGGGCACCATCTTCAGCGTGTACGTGCTTCCGGAAGGGTGGGAGGCCGACGATGTGCTGGACGTGTCCCTCCAGCGCGGCGCCAAGCAGGTCGCCGCCGGATACGTCGCGTACGGGTCCTCCACGATCTTCGTGTTCACGACCGGCAATGGGGTGAACGGATTCACGCTGGATCCCTCCATCGGGGAGTTTCTCCTGTCCCATCCCGATATCCGCATCCCCGATCAGGGCACCATGTACTCGACCAACGAGGCCGATATCGAGGACTTTTCCCCGGAGGTGCGGGACTTCCTTCGGTGGCTCAAGCGTGCTAATCCGGAGACGGGCACGCGCATCCGGTCCCGATACATTGGATCGTTCGTCTCGGACTTCCACCGCAACCTGCTCAATGGAGGGCTTTATCTGTACCCGGCCTCGCCGTACCACCCGGACGGAAAGCTCCGACTGATGTACGAGGCCAACCCGATGGCCTTCTTGGTGGAGCAGGCGGGAGGGCGAGCGTCCAACGGCCACCAGCGGATCCTGGACCTTCAGCCGGAGACCCTCCACCAGCGGACGCCCCTCTTTATCGGGAGTGAATCCCTGGTTACGGCCGCGGAGGCGTTTCTGCAGGGCCGCGAGGGGGAGATGATGGGGGACGGGGCGGACCTCTGAGTCCGATGTACTTCGGGGGTTGGTTTGAGTAAATCGCGTCTGCACTGTTGAACGAAATACTGTTCCCACTGATGTTGGACGAGGCTGAGCCGGCTTCGGTCGATCCGGCGCAAATGCCGGTCGAGGAGATGCGACGGCCTGATTCCCTGGACTGCTCATTCGAAGGATGGTCGCCGGAGGTGTTCGCGATGCTCGATCGATTGCGTGCGGAGCCTCACATCGATCAGTACAAGAAGGAAAAGCCCGGCGTCACCGAGCACCTCAAAGATCCCTTCCGTCGGTATCGCGACGACCTGGTGGTGAACTGGGTGCTGCCCAATCGCCTCGACCTTGAGACGGAGCGCAACGTATTTAGTCGCCTGCTGAAAAACGACTTCGGCGCCGGGGGCTGCCACGATCATCTCTGGATGTCATTTTATCGCCCCCATACCCGTCGGCTGGAGGACGTCCAAATTACGCATCGCGTCTCGCCAGACGGATTTGCGGTTGGGGTCTACGTAGGGGCCTACGCGAAGGATCTGCTCCGACAAGCGAAAGACCGGATACGCCAGTCACCCGCCACGTACCTCGATCTCGTGAACCCTCTTCTGGCGGACGACGATTGGCGCTTTTATACCCACAGTGGATCGGGGGAGAACGAAACCCAGCCGGTCTTTACCGATCCCCTCGACGCGGTGCCGGACGCCGTGGATGGCGCCGACGGGATTTACGTGCGTCACTACCTCTCCCGGGAAGAGGCCCTTAATCTGGGGCCGGAACTGGTGGACCGGGCGCTCGACCTGGTGTTTTCCGTCTGGCCGATCTACCGGTTTTACCTCACCGGTGGAACTGCTGACTGAGGGGGGCTTCGGGGGAGCCTCCATCCGGTGCCGCCCGTACGAGAGCGGGGATAAGTCTCCACGTCTCACGTCGAACATTTCCCTCCTCGCTTGTACCGAGGCTTTTCTCAATCCCAATACTGCGATGCCCGACCTTGTTGAAACCGAAACCGAGGGCCCGATTCGCACGATTCGTCTCAATCGGCCCGACAAACGGAATGCGCTCAACGCTGACCTTGTGACTGCCCTCAAGGATGCGTTGGCGGCGGCGGAGGACGACAGCGTACGGGTGATCGTGCTCACGGGCAACGGCTCGGCATTCTCGGCGGGAGCGGATTTGGCGTCCCTGAAGGCGTTGCGCAAAGCGTCCCCGCGGGAGAATGAGCGGGATTCTCGCCACCTCGCCGAGCTTTTCCGGCAGATTTATCAGCATCCGAAGCCCGTCGTTGCGAACGTGAACGGACACGCCATTGGGGGAGGGTGTGGCCTCGCGGCGGTCTGTGACTTTTCACTCGTAGCCGACGACGCCAAGCTCGGCTTCAGTGAAGTGCGCATCGGCTTCGTGCCGGCCATCGTGATGGTTTTCGTCCGGCGGAAGTTGGGCGAAGCTGCGGCCCGCGATCTCCTGCTCCGTGGGCGCCTCGTTCCCGCCGCCGAGGCCTCGGAGGTCGGGCTGGTCCACCGTGCCGTATCGCCGGCCGACCTCGACGACGAGGTGGAGGGCCTTGCCCACGAGCTAGCGACGGAGACGAGTGAATCGGCCGTGGCCCTCACGAAGCGCATGCTGGCACAGGTCCCCGGGATGGGCTTCGACGAGGCGGTGGACTACGCGGTCCAGATGAATGCCTTCGCGCGGGAGACGCAGGATTGCCAAGATGGGATCGACGCCTTTCTGAACGACGAGGATCCGCCCTGGACGGCGAATGCCACTACCTAGCGTACGAGGATCAACGAACAACAAGCTTGCGAAAGTCAAGGTCGGTCCGAATGCCGCTCGCTCCAAACGTTAGAAAACGGGCACACAATTTTTACGCGATAAACGCTACCATCTCCGGTCCGTGCTCGTTACGTTACGGTCACTGAGGGCCCATCATTACCGATCCGTAGACCAAGACCACACTTCATACACCATGGGCAAAAACGTAGCAGAAAAACTTATTGACAGTCACCTCGCTGGTGGGAGCCTCGCCGGCGTGGAGGTTGGGGAGGAAATTGAGCTTGAGATGGACCAAACCCTCACCCAGGACGCCACCGGGACGATGGTGATGCTGGAGTTTGAGGCCATGGGGATTCCCCGGGTCCAGACCGAGCTGTCCGCGCAGTACGTGGACCACAACCTCATTCAGTCCGACTTTAAGAACCCAGACGACCACCTCTTCCTGCGCAGTGCGTGTAAGAAGTTTGGCGTGTGGTACAGCCGCCCGGGGAACGGCGTGAGCCACCCGGTCCACCAGGAGCGGTTTGGGGAGCCGGGAAAGACGCTCATCGGCTCCGACAGTCACTCGCCCGCTGCCGGGGCCATCGGCATGCTCGCGATCGGCGCCGGGGGGCTCGACGTGGCGATGGCCATGGCCGGCAAGCCGTACACCATCAACATGCCGGAAGTATGGGGCGTGAAGCTCACCGGCGAGCTGCCTGATTGGGTCAGCGCAAAGGACGTGATCCTCACGATGCTCGAGCGTCATGACGTCGACGGCGGCGTGGGCCAAATCATTGAGTACTACGGCCCGGGCCTCGACAGCCTGAGCTGCATGGACCGTCACGTCATCGCCAACATGGGTACCGAACTGGGAGCGACCAGTACGGTCTTCCCGGCCGACGAAGAGGTGCGCGACTTTCTGCGCCGCCAGGGACGGGAGGAGGCATTCCGCGAGATCAAGGCCGATCCGGACGCCACCTACGACGAACACGAGGAGATTAATCTTTCGGAGTTGGAGCCGAAGATCGCGAAGCCCAGCAGCCCGGGCAACGTCGTTCCGGTGCGGGCGGTGGAAGGAAAGGAGATTTACCAATCGTACGTTGGCTCCTCCGCCAACCCTGGCTTCCGCGACTTCGCCAGCGCCGCCGAGATCGTCGATGGCTACCAGGTCGACGACCGCGTCTCGTTCGACGTGAACCCAACGTCGCGCCAGATTCTGGAGAACCTGATGAACACGGGCCACCTCCAGATGCTCACACGCGCCGGTGCCCGCATCCACCAGGCCGGATGCAACGGCTGCATCGGCATGGGGCAGGCCCCCGCCACCGGCCAGATTTCGGTCCGCACGGTCCCGCGCAACTTCCCCGGCCGCTCCGGCACTAAGGAGGACGCGGTGTACCTCGTCAGCCCCGAAACGGCCGCGGCCTCCGCCCTCACTGGCGAGATTACGGATCCGCGCGACCTGGAGGACCTCTACGGCATGGAGTACCCGAACGCCCAGGAGCCGGACGACATCCTCGTAAATACGGATCAGCTCGTAGAGCCCCCACCCGCCGAGGAGGCCACACACCTCGACCTGGAAAAAGGCCCCAACGTGGTTTCACTCCCTGAATTTGAGGAGCTCCGCGACTCCTTCGACCTCCCGGTACTGCTGAAGGTGGGCGATGACATCTCGACCGACGAGATTATGCCGGCCGGATCCCGCATCCTGCCGTACCGCTCCAACATTCCGAAGATCTCAGAATTCGTCTTCGAACAGGTCGACGAGAGCTTCTTCGACCGAGCCATGAGGCACCAGGACAACGGCTTCGCCGTGGTTGGCGGGACGAATTACGGGCAGGGGTCCAGTCGTGAACACGCCGCCATTGCCCCCCGATGGCTTGGTACCCGGGTCAAGATCGCCAAGAGCTACGCCCGGATTCACCGGCAGAACCTGGCGAACTTCGGCATCCTGCCGCTCCTCTTTAAGGACGACGAGGACTACGACAGCATCGAGCAGGGAGATACCCTGCAGTTCCGCAACCTGCGTGATCAGGTCCAATCCGGCACCGACGTGGAGGTCACCAACGCGGACAGGAACGAGACCTACGTCGTGGAGCACGACCTGTCGGGGCGAGAGCTTCAGATGGTGCTCGAAGGAAGCCAGATCAGCGTCGTGAAGAAAGAATTCGCCGACGCGACCGCGTAACTGGTCTGATTTCGGAACGGAGTTCAAACGGGGAAGCCGGGACACCCACTCGGCTTCCCCGTTTTCTTTTCGTTTCTTCCTTGTTCCATCTGTCTAGTGGGGCAATGGCCGATGATCACGTCTCGCATTTACCGCGCCCGTTCTACGATCAGTGGTCCGCCCGGCTGCGCCCGGCGGCCCACGCGCTCTGGAACTGGCACTCCGCCCTGGCCGAGCCTGAACCGGTCGGCATCAACGGCACCGGGGAGGCGACCGATCAGTTTTTCGAAGAAGAACGAGAGCGGGCGGAGGCGGGGGATCCCATGCGGCTTCTCCCAGAAGATGTGTGGAAGGGCGCCTACAAGGCCTGTGAGGAGCACGGGCTCGACCGGACCTTGCTCGCGGCGCAGGTGACGGCGGCCCAGGCTCTCTGCGGCGAAACCCAGTTCGAGACTGCCGACGCCCTCAAGGATTTCGTGGGTCTCTGGGCCGTTCCGCACGGGCGCCTGCTGGCCGGCCTCGCCGGGCTCGACATGTCGGTACATCTCCGGTACGCCGACGAATTGGCCCGCGGGTTTTTCCATCTGGGACGGCTCCTTGCCCTGCCCCGGGACGTGGCCCATGGAACGCTCTTTATCCCGCTCGACACCCTCCGCCGAAAAGACGTCACGGTCGAGCAGTTGCGGGAGGGACGGATCGACGAGAATGTGCGGGGGGTCCTCTGGAAAGAGAGTGTTCGGGTCCGCGACGCCCTCGCGCAGGGCCAACCGCTCATCGCAAATTTATCGCTGCGGCAGCGCTTCGCCCTCAAGCGCTTCTGGGTAGGGGGGCTCGAACTCCTTCGCGAACTGGAACGGCGAGACTACGACTTGTGGACCGACCCGTTGGATCTATCCGTTTTTCGGCGGGCACA
>PXTG01000035.1:7739-9728 GCA_003023365.1 Bacteroidetes bacterium QH_7_62_13
CAGCATCCCTCCGTTTTTCTAGCATCAACATTCGATCGAACGATGACGACGTACAAAGAAGCGGGTGTCGACGTAGAAGCAGGCGACGAGGTGGTCGACCGCATTCGTCCGATGGTGCGGGAGACGTTCACTTCGGGGGTCCTCGCGGACATTGGGGCGTTCGGCTCCTTTTTCGAGCTCGACGGCAGTGACATGGATCAGCCGGTGCTCGTCTCCTCCATCGACGGGGTGGGCACGAAGGTGAAAGTGGCCGCCCGGGCCGAGCGGTACGACAGCGTGGGGCAGGACCTCGTGAATCACTGCGTGAACGATGTGGCGGTGTGCGGGGCCGAGCCGCTGTATTTTCTCGACTACGTGGGAACCGGCGCGCTCGACCCCGCAGTAGCGGAAGAGGTGGTCCGTGGCTTTGCCGGGGCGTGTGAAGAAAATGAGTGCGCCCTCGTGGGAGGCGAGATGGCCGAAATGCCCGACGTATACGGCGAGGGCGATTTCGATCTCGTCGGCACGGTTGTTGGCGTTGTGGACAAGGCCGACATTGTAGATGGGCGGGAGATTGCTCCCGGGGATGTTCTCGTGGGCCTGCCGTCGACCGGGATTCACACAAACGGATACACGCTGGCCCGCACGGTCCTGTTCGACCGGTACGACGTAGACGAGTCGGTGGATGCCCTGGAAGGAGAAACAATTGGGGAGGCCTTGCTTCGCGTGCACCGGTCGTACCTGGAGGTCATTCAGGCGCTCGTTGACGCCGATCTCGTTCGAGGGCTCGTTCACGTGACCGGGGGAGGGGTGCCCGGAAACGTAGAGCGCGTACTGCCGGAGGGGGCCCGAGCGAAGGTGAACTATGAGAGCTGGGAGCGGCCCGCGATTTTTGAGTTGATCCAGCGGGACGGAAACGTTCCCGAGTCGGACATGCGCCAGACCTTCAATCTCGGGGTGGGGCTGGTGGCGGTCGTTCATCCGGACAACGTCGATGCGGCGCGTCAGACTCTACGAGATCTTGGGGAGGATCCCATGCTGATTGGTGAAGTCGTGGCGTCGGACGAGTAAGGAACCGCTTCGAGCAGTCCGCAGATAAACAGCTACTCCCCCGAGAAGCTGACTGTATGAAGGGGAGAGGAGCGAGCGGTAAAACATATGCAGGTCCGAACGGCCGCGATCCCCGGCACCTGTGAAGAGGAACAACTCCGGACGTTTTCTGGGTATGTACCGCCTATCGGCCGCCGTTCAGAACGGCTCTCCACCAACGTGTCGTTGCAGATATGCTGACCCTGATTCTCATCGTCCTCATCAGCTATTTCCTCGGGTCCATTCCCGGTGCGCTCTGGTCGAGCAAAGCGCTGCACGGGGTGGACATCCGAAACTACGGCAGCAAAAACGCCGGGGCGACCAATGCCTTTCGCGTCGTTGGCTGGCAGGCGGGCGTGCTCGCCACGATTGTTGACATGGGGAAAGGCTATCTTGCGGCCGGAGTGGTGGCCCAGTACATCCGGATTGATCCGCTTCCGGCCTTCGGTCTCTTTGGGTGGGAAACGGAGGCGGTGATTGGTCTTTTCGCGGGTCTCTTCGCCATTCTGGGGCACATGTTTCCCATCTTTGCCCGGTTCGAGGGGGGCAAGGGCGTGAACACGGCGGCGGGAATCCTCTTTGCCCTTACCCCAATCACGATGCTGTATACGATTGCCGTATTCGTTGTGGTGCTGTTTTCTTCGCGGTACGTATCGCTTTCCTCCATCACGGCCGCCATCGCCTTTCCCACGATTGTTGTCATTCGCAGCTATGGGCTTGGAGCGGATCTTCACCCGAGCCTGCTCATCTTCGGCGTTATCCTCGCCCTCGCGATCGTCGTGGCCCACCAGTCCAATATTCGACGACTCCTTCGGGGCAATGAGAATCGAGTCAGTTCCTTTTCCCCGGCACAGGGCATGTTGGGACGCGGAGAGATCTAACGTCTTTCTCGTCGGTCCACTTTTCCCGATTTAGGATCTT
>PXTG01000036.1 GCA_003023365.1 Bacteroidetes bacterium QH_7_62_13
CGGCGTCTTTTTCTCCGTCTTGGATCCCTTCGGAATAGATTCAACCCACGTGTGCGGAATTGGGAAAAGCCCCCTTTTCGCTGAGCTAATGTTCAGTGGGCACCTGATCGGGAGCCACCGTCTCCAATCCAAGTTCGAGGGCCTGGAGGTGAAGCCGCATGGCCGTTTTCAGCGGCACGGGCCGAAGGTCGAATGGGGCCAGTAGACGGTCCACCTCCTTTCCTCGATCGAGCCGCGCTTTAATCTCAGGCAGACGCTCACGGAGGGCCAGGTATTTTTCCGGACGGCCGGGTGTCGGATTCTCATTTTTGACCAGAAAAAGCGGGAGTTCGGTGACGAGAGCCAGCGGATCCCCCCCAAGCCCCATCACAAATTCCATCGAGCTGTCGTGGAACTGCCGCGCCGTAGCGTCTTCGCCCCGAGCCCGGAAATACGTGCGCATGGCATCCCCGCGTGGCGTGGTCTGGAATCCGGGTTCAATCCAGAAAAATCCCTTTTCCCCCTTCCGGTTGTGATCATGCATGGGAAGCCCTTCGGTCGCTGCGGCCTGTACGAAGGCGTCGCGGAGACCCTGAGACCGGAACGTCCACGGCCGGTTAATGAGCAGCATCGCGCCCTCCCCGGCCGACATCCCATGTAGGCTGGCGTGGAAGGCAAACGGGCCGTGTGCCTCGAGAAACGAGGACACGTGCTTATTCTCGGGACGCATCGACGGGTATCCGTACTCCAAATCGCGGCCGGGCTGCTCCCGCACTGCGTGTTGAAGATAGGCCTTTGGATCCGGCCAGTCCTCAATCCATGAGCGGTTGCGGGCCTCCCCATCGGGGTTGGTGTGGGGCACAATGAGAAATTGAAGGCGACGAAACCAGGGCTCCATCTTGTTCCGATTAGCCAACGCATTGATCACAAACGATCGGAGCGTTTCCGGTCCAACCGGCTCATCAGCATGATTCCCCGCAATCAGGCTGACTGTGCGCTTTCCAGTTCCGAGCCGAACCCCGTAAAGCATAGCCCCTTCCTCGCTCGGGCCCAGTTCCCGAAATGTCGCGATGTCTGGGTGTCGGGCACAAGCAGCCTCGATGTCGTCACGAACACCACCGTGTGTCCGATACTGGGGAGAATCGTCAATCAGATTAGTCAGCGAATAGGCCATAGGGGAATGTACCGACGGATGAACGTACGCGTTTGAACGGTTGGGAAGCTGTATGGCGGGTGCTCCATGGCCACCCCGAAGAGGACTCGGGCGTGGCCACCTAGATGGCCTCGCTCCCAGCGCTGCGACTTCGTGGATCTCGTACAGCCCGCGAACGACTTGGTCACTGCGTTCCCGGCGCAAGATGGCTTCTATTCGGCCGGTCGTTCACGAGGGGCATGACCTTCGGCCCTCGCTTGGCTCGTGTCGACTGAACGTCCATCCACCAAACAACTTCTGAATGAACGGCCGAAAACGTTTGGCCGGCAGCAAACCCGGGTTGGTGCGGTCTCCCACGACTCGCCCTCACGCGACTGGGTGCATCGTAGGCCAGTGATGAGGGTCGGCTATTCAGTCTTCAGAGGATTGTTCTGTGCCTTCGGACGATCCAGTGATAACGAGCCACTCGACGATAGGAACGACACCCCCAACTCCCTCAATCGGGATCGTGTCTTTGTGACACCCTGGCACTAACGATGGACTCAACCTCTACTCTCGTCGGCGTAGAGGGGAAATATCAATTTCTTATGTTGACATTGGCACTTTCCACATTGTATTCTTCGGGCAGGCAGTTCATCCCATCTTTCGATCAGGCTCGTTCGGGCGCTGGGCGACAGATTCAAGATGCTCTGCCCAAGCACCAGATTTCTTTCTAGAACTCATCGCAGCACCATGGCAGAGCGCAAAACAGGAACCGTCAAGTGGTTTAGTAACGAGAAGGGGTACGGCTTTATCGTTCCGGAGGAAGGGGACGAAGACCTATTTGTCCACTACAGCGAAATTGACACTGAGGGCTTTAAGAGCCTGGACGAGGACGACCGAGTCGAGTTCACGGTAGGGCATACAGACAAGGGACCGAACGCCCAGGACGTTGTCGTAATCGGCTAGGCGGCCCCTGTTCATCACCACGAGAGGTACGCCTCATCCCAGCTCGGATGGGGCGTTTTTCTATTGCTGAACGCTACCGACCCGAAGCAGCCGATCCGTGTTCTCACTTACGTCTTCGTAGTAAACGAAACTGGTATATGTGCTCCGGAGGCGAGCCTGGGACTCGCGCACGGTCTTCTGCAAGAGGGAATCGGGAGACGAATAGAAATATTGATATCGGCCTTGCTTGAGCAGGACGTTCCCTTCGTACCGCCCTCGACCGGGCTTCCAGTCCATTCCGGTCCCCTGTTCAACGTCCATCCCCGAAAAGCTTCCCGCCACGACGACCTCGCCAGAGAGAGGGCGCTCGTTTGGGGGGACGAAAGCGAATGTCGTACGGACGTATTCCGCGGTGCGTGCAGGATTGCCGTATCCACGAAGAGCGTCGCGAACCAGGATTTGACCGTTGAGCGGCGAGTCCATGTTGCGCCCCGAAAAGCGGGCGTAGTCCGGCTCAAGGAGAACTCGAAACGGCGTTAGGGTGCGGTCGGTCCGTTCAATCTTGTCCCGCCCCCGGAGACTGCTCAGATCAACCGTGTAGTTCGCCGTCACTGGGTCGAAAGCGCGGGACCGATCTAATTCAAATGCGAGGCTGGGCTGATTACTAAGTCGCGGGCGGTCCTCGCATCGAGTGTCCGACAGCCGGCCGTTTCGGACAAAGCACGTCGTGTACCCGAGCGGGTCCCCTTGAAACCCGGCCGGTGGGGTGAAGCGAGCCACCGGGCGAATCGACTGTTGTCGCTGACCGGGAATCGCTATCGACGTACTCTCAAGTCGAAGGGAGCCTTCTTCGTCGGTCACAAAGAAAGCGCGTTCGAACAGCACGGCGTTTTCCCGCCCGCGTTCAGTGACGCGAAGCACGTAGTTGCCACTCAATCGAAACTGGATGTCGTCGTTCGGAAAGCGGTACGTGTAGTGGACGTAGGGCACCGCCGTCCCCTGAGACGGTCGGTAGTCGACGAGATCGTCGTCCCGGTACGATTCCAGAAACTGAGTGGGCGAGAGATCGCGGGTCCAATTCCGGTCGGCGTGGTAGAAATAGATCGAGAGCGGCCGTCCCTCCTGCTCCATCAGATCAAACTCAAGGGTAAGGGATTCGCCGGACTCACGTTCAATGATGGGAGAGGTGCGCTCATTCGCTCCCCGGTATAGTTGTACCGTGCGGATGACATCGCGCTGCCGGGCAAGGTTGGGCCCCGATGACCGTGGTTCCCTCCGCTCTTTTTCGCTCCTCGACGCGCTGGATGCGTCCACCTCCGCGTTAGATCCAGCCTCCTCCGACGACACACACCCCCCCGCAAGAACCAGGACGCTCATGCCGGCGACGAGAAGCCCAATGATAGAGATGCGCATACAGTTTACGAGGCGGCGGTCAGAAGCAATCGACTGTCGATATGAACCGGTCGTTTCCCGGGTCGTTCGTGGTACGCGCCGAAGAACGTACCGTGGCGTCAGAATCGTCTGCGCGGGCTCGTTCGGCCTTCAGGTCCAGCGCGGACGCCCACTCTCGGGCCCCGTGGGCTTCAGCCCGACGAGCAGCCGACCGGTACAGTCGCCGGGCGCGCGACAGCATCGAGAACCTGTCAGTTTTCCGACCGGCCCGGTGGGCCGCCTCCGCCTGCCACGCCCGACGCTGAAGGGCCCACTCTTGCTCCCACGCCCGCGGCCAATCTGCTTCGGGAGGGGAGCTGACCGATTGCCACACGGAATCGGCTCGGGCAAACCGGTTCGCGGCT
This sequence comes from Bacteroidetes bacterium QH_7_62_13, assembly GCA_003023365.1. Lineage (GTDB taxonomy): Bacteria > Bacteroidota > Rhodothermia > Rhodothermales > Salinibacteraceae > Salinibacter. Next base: position 3,856 of record PXTG01000036.1, read on the forward strand.
TGAAGACGGAGGGCCCGCCACGCGTGAACCGCCGTGACGCTGGTTGACTCAACACCCGCCAGGGCTTCCGCCTGCCGCCGCGGTGTCGTGTCACTTGTTAGGGTTCGCACGACCTTCGGGACGTCAGCCACAGCGTCC
>PXTG01000037.1 GCA_003023365.1 Bacteroidetes bacterium QH_7_62_13
CCCGCCGCCTCCGTCTCATGGACTTGGATCCGGACAGCCGTTTTCCCCTCGCCGGTCAGGACACCGACGGCTCGTATAACAGCATCCCCCACCGCTTTGCCAGTTGGCGATCTTCTCGCCACTACGCGTCAGTTCTCAGGACTCCGTGTCTCTAGACCTTGCGTGCACTCACTGGGGTGCTGAGATCCAGCTCCTCACTCCCGCCCTCCTTCCGGTCCTAGTCTCCCTCCTCGAGCTGTTCTTCAATCTCCTCGATGCTGTCTCGGAGCTCAGCGGCCCGCTCGAACTCTAAGTTCTCGGCGGCCTCCTCCATTTCCTCCTTCATCTGATCAATGAGGTCCCGCTTCTGATCGTCGGAGAGGTATTCGACCACGGGGTCGGCGACCTCACTGGAGAGCTGGTCGGGACTGCCGTAGTGATGCCGCTCGCTGCTGCCGTCCCCCTCGGACTTCTCGTCGGCGATGGCCGTCCCCATTTTAATCTCGTCGGGGGACTTCCTAATCGGCTCGGGCGTTACGTCGTGCTCCTCGTTGTACTCGAGTTGCCGTTCGCGCCGCCGTTCCGTCTCGGCGATCATCTTCTCCATCGCCTCGGTGATTTCGTCGGCGTAGAGAATGACCCGGCCATTCACGTTGCGCGCGGCCCGGCCGGCGGTCTGGATGAGGGATGTCTCCGACCGCAGGAAGCCCTGCTGGTCGGCGTCGAGGATAGCGACCAGCGACACCTCCGGCAGGTCGAGCCCCTCACGGAGGAGGTTGACCCCCACCAGCACGTCGTACTCACCGAGGCGCAGGCCCCGGATGATGTCGACGCGTTCGAGGGCGTCGATGTCGGAGTGCATCCAGCGCACGTCGACGCCGTAGCTGTCGAGGTAATCGGCCAAGTCCTCCGTCATCCGCTTCGTGAGGGTGGTGACCAGCACACGCTCGTCCTTCTCGGCTCGCTTGCGAATCTCCTCCATCAGGTCGTCGACCTGATTTTCCGTCGGGCGGATGTCAATCTCCGGGTCCGGAATTCCGGTGGGCCGCACCACCTGCTCCACGAAGACCCCACCGCTCTGCTCCAGCTCGTAGTCGGCGGGCGTGGCGCTCATGAAGATGGTCTGCGGCGTCAGCTCCTCAAACTCCTCGAACGTGAGCGGGCGGTTGTCGAGCGCCGAGGGCAGCCGGAAGCCGTGCTCGACTAGCTTGAGCTTGCGGGCCCGGTCCCCGTTGTACATGGCTCGCACCTGCGGGATTGTGACGTGGCTTTCGTCGACCACGAGCAGGAAATCGTCGGGGAAGTAGTCGAGCAGGCAGTAGGGCCGCTCGCCCGGCTCCCGCCCCGTGAGGTGGCGGCTGTAGTTCTCAATTCCGGAGCAGTAGCCCACCTCCTGCATCATCTCGATGTCGAACATGGTGCGCTGCTCCAGGCGCTGGGCCTCTACCATCTTCCCCTCTTCGCGGAGCACCGCCAGTCGCCATCGCAGCTCTTCCTTGATATTCTCGATAGCGGCCTGGAGCCGATCCTCCGGAGTAACGAAGATCTGTGCGGGATAAAGCGTAAAGTCCTCAACGTCCTGAAGCTCACGCCCGCTCTCCGGCTCAAAGAGAGCAAGGCGATCGATCTCGTCGCCCCAGAACTCGATGCGCAGGGCCTTCTCCTCCCGATACGCCGGAAAGATGTCGACCACATCGCCGCGGACACGGAAGACGCCGGGCTCGAATTCGATGTCGTTCCGTTCATAGAAGAGGTCGATGAAGCGACGAAGGAGGTCATTGCGCTCCACCTCTTGTCCGCGTTTCAGCGGTAGAATTTCCTTTCGAAACTCCGCCGGCGAGCCGAGGCCGTATATGCAGGACACGCTGGCCACCACGATGACGTCGTCGCGTCCACTCACGAGTTCGGACGTGGCCCGTAGCCGCAGCCGCTCGATGCGATCGTTGATGGCCACGTCTTTCTCAATGTACGTGTCGTTCGGGACGATGTAGGACTCCGGCTGGTAGTAGTCGTAGTACGAAATGAAGTACTCGACGGCGTTTTGGGGAAAGAATTGCTTGAGTTCCCCATAGAGCTGCGCGGCCAGGGTTTTGTTGTGGCTCATCACGAGAGTCGGCTTATTCACCTCCTCGATCACGTTGGCCACGGTGAACGTCTTGCCGGTCCCGGTCGCTCCCAGCAAGGTTTGATACGCATCCCCCCGCCCAACGCCCCCGACGAGTTCGTTGATCGCTCGGGGCTGGTCGCCCATCGGCTCGAAGTCGGAGCTAAGTTGAAATTGCCCCCCGGTCTCGGAGGGGCGCGGCGGGTCCGCCGGGGCCTCCGGCACTTCGTTCAGTTCCATGAATGAATCGCTACACAGATACTGGGAGAAGCGATCAAGAACAGGGTTGAACAGAGTGCCGACCGGCGGGTTGCGCATCGGTCGGGGCCCGGCGAGCCCTGTGACGAGTGAGACGTGGTGCTCCCGTAACGTTTGCCAACGTCGCTCCTGGGCACGGGACCGAGTTCGACCTCCTCAGGTGAAGTAAAACTCCCAATCGATCCGCACGACCCGTCCATCGCGGATGTGGATCACCATCGAGGTGGGGGTGGGCTCCATTTCCTGATAGATGAGTTCGTCTTCCGCGTCGTTGCGGCGGGTCGGGGGGCCGATTTTCTCAATCACCCGTCTCTCCGAAAGCCCCACGCGCACGCCTTCGGGGGTCGCGTACCGGGTCGCCGACACCGATAGTCGAGCAAGAAACGTTTTGGCGTCACTCGTCACGTCGTACACCAATGCCTCTACCCCGCTGTACACGAGGGTGCGAAGGGTATCAACCTGATCCTGGACGTATCGATTGGCAACCGGCTCGGTCTGGATCCGCTGAGGAGGGCCGAGCCGCCGGCGGAGCGTACGAGACGAGATGTTGCCGTCGGTCCGGAGGGCCGTCCGTATGAGTTGGGTGACCACATCCGACGGAGGGCCCTCGGTGCGGTCACGCGCCGGTTCTCGAACAGAGGGCGCGTCCACGGTCGCGGGGGACGGGGGCTCGGATTCAGATTGCGTCGACTCCGTACTCGAACACGCCCCGGCCATCAGGACCAAAAAAATTCCCGCAACCGGTATGTACCCCTGCCGATTGGACATACGCGAAGGAATCGTCTGTGGAATAAGATCATGAATGAAACCCGTGCATGTGGATCATGATTCCGTTTTCATTTTTCCTAAGAATCTGCTTGGTGAATGGACGAGAACGCCGAGATCCACGCAGTCGCAGCGCTGGGAGCAAGGCCATTTAGATAGCCACGACCGAGTACGCTCGGGATGGCCTCAGACAATCCGCCGAACAGCTTCTGAAGGCGTCAAGTCCCTCAATGGTTCGTCTCCGCATTCAGACGTCTCTCCTGCGACCTTCCCCGTTTCGTCGTGGGAATTTAACCGACTCCTGACACCCGTTTCCGGATACATTTGTTAGTTGGGAGTAGCATCGGTTCCGCTACCGAAAGCCCATACAGGAGCGCTTCACACCATAGCGTTTTCCCTCAACATTTCCTCCCCATCATGGACGCCGTCGATACGTCGTCGTCTCATTCTTCCTCTTCCGGCGATGGCTCGCAGCGACTTGCGGCCGTTCGAATGCCCATTGAGGAGCCGGTCGACGATCTCGACGAGGCCGTGGAGAAGCTCAAGCAGTGTTCGTCCACGGAGCTGCGGCGAGCACGCCAGCATCATCGCCGGGCACTTGGGTCTCTTCAAGAGGGGGGATACAACGCCCTCCCCGAGTCTACGCGCGATCACCTGATCGGTCGGCTGCGCCGGAACCTGGAAGCGCTGAACCACGCCCTCGACGAAACGTCCAACTCCGACGAGCCCGATGCCCCAGATGCGTCCGAAGAGACGTCGTCCTGCTCGTCTCGCTTCCGTGCGTTCGTACAGTCTCTGTGGGAATGAGCCAGGCCTGCGGCCTTCCGTAGCCTAGGGTTGGGTCCCTGCCTGCAGGAGGACGAGCCCTCCTCGCTCAGTGCCCAGAATGACATCGGACCGTCCGTTTCCACTCAGGTCCCCGACGGCCGGATGGGCCAGACTCAGCATTCCGTCGACGGACACGGAGGTGGGCGCCTGGGGGAACGACGGGTCCGTGGGTGTACCCGTATTCCGAAGTACAACGAGGTCCTCCTCCGTGCCAACAACCAAGTCGAGTGTCCCGTCCCCGTCGACATCGTGGAGGGCCGGAGCGCTCCGTGACCCAAGCGAAACGTCGCCCAATACGTCCGGGACGTGCTCGAACGAGGGGTCCGACGCCGAGCCGGTGTTTTCGTAGTAGTACAGAGAGCCGTCGGCAGCTCCGAGGATGAGGTCGAGCCGGCCGTTGCCGGTAAGGTCGCCAAGGGTTGGCGTCATGTGTCGGTCGCCGGACCGTTCAACGATCAATTCATCGGCGCGAGAAAAGGAGCCGCTGCCGTCGTTGCGGTAGAACGCAACGCCCTCCTTTCGCCACGTCCCCAACAGTAAATCGGCGGCCCCGTTGTCCGTGAGGTCCCCCAGCGCCGGCGCATACTGGTACGCCGTAGGGAGATCGAGATGACCGTCGATCCGATATTCGGGGGCGCCTCCATCCTGCTCTCGAGAAAGCCGATAAACGCGTGAGGTGGTGCCTTCGGTGGGTTCGATTTTGTTGGCGAGGAGCACATCAGAACCGCCGTCTCCGTCCAGATCCCCCACCGCCGGTGCACTCTCGCTCCCCACGTCGATTCCGCCCACGAATTGCCGGGTCCGCAGACGATACGCATCCCCGGTGTGTTCGTAGAAGTAGAAGTTGTCGGCGAGGCTGGCGTTCGCGTCACTGGATCCGCCCAAAACCCCGACGAAGAGATCGAACTGGCCATTGCCGGTCCAGTCGGTGAGGGCCGGCGCGTTGTACCCACTCGTCACGAGCGGATTGGACGGAGGAAACGATTCGGGCGTGCCGCTCAGGCTGGGACTCCCGCAAGTTCCCGTGTTTTCGATGAGCAGAAGACCCGGCTCAAAGAAATCCCCCCAGAAGAGGTCTTGGTCGTCGTCACCATCAACATCGGCGAACGTGAGGGTGTTCGCCCCGTGCCGCACCCCTTTCATCTGCTGATTGACGATCTCGATGCCCTCAAATTCGTCGGTCACCCGGGCAAACTGGGGCATCCCCGCCGAATCGGTCTCGGCCTCGTAGCGGGCAATGGTGCCGTCCAGACGACCCAGAAAGAGGTCGAGCTGTCCATCGCAGTCGACATCGGTGACGTTGGGAATGTTTTGCCGGTCCGAAAAGATCGCCTCGCCGTCGGGCGTACGCATCGTATCGGCGAACAACTCGAACGAGGGCGCCGTGGCCGTCCCTGCGTTCCGGTAGGCACGGAGGTGACTGTACGTTTCTTCGGCCAGAAGGTCCGGCACCCCGTCCTGATCGAGATCGGCGAAGCGGAACCACTCGCCAATGTCGAGACCCCGATAGTCGTCGGTACGCCAAACGAGGCGGGAGGTGTCGCCTTCGGTCACATGCTCGAAGAAGGAGAGCCGATTCGACCGCTCCTGCACGAACAGGTCGGTGTCGTCGTCCCCGTCAATGTCGACGAACTGGGGCCGCGGGGTATTAAATCCACCGTAGAACGGACTCGCGATTGGATCCCCGTCTTGCGCCTGTACCGCAAACGAGGGCGTCACGGCCCGGTGGTAGTCCTCCGGAAAGATCTTCTCCGAGGCGGCCTCGCCGCCACTCTGAGCGGGACCTGTACAACTCGTGAACAAGAAACCGCCGATGCAGAACGCAACGAGAATCGGCGCTACGTGACGCGTGAGCATCTCATCAACTGAATGATTGAAAACGTCAACCGGCGCTTGACGGGACGAAGGGGACGCGACCGGACGAAAGCGGGCCTTCTGTCCTCTCCGCTCTCCGGCGACACGCCCATCCGGGGACGAACGACCAGTTGTCGTCTGCGGTTCGGACAGGCACGACCGTACGGTACACGCGCAACTCCCCTGCTCGTCCGTCTTCCCGTACACCGTCGACCCCGTGGAGGAAGCCGCGTCGCTCATCCTCAAACGACACGACGAGTGCACGATTGCTCCCCCCTCTACGGCGTCCGGGCCCGCTGCCCCCCGAAGGTGCCAACGCCGGTAGGATACCTCCCTACCTCGATAACATTGGTAATCTCGTGGGTCTCCGTGTCGATGACCGTGACCGTACCGGCGTCCGGATTCTCGCCGGAGGGGCTGTAGGTGCCCTTCCGGTTATTATTCGAGACGAAGAGACGGTCGCCGTTCGGCGAGAGCGCCGTCCCGTGCGGCTGGGCGAGGCCGTCTCCCGTAATGGTGTCCGTGACGGTGCCGGTCTCCAGATCGACGACACTGACGGAGTGGGAGGCCTTGTTCGGGACGTAGGCGGTCGCCCCATCGGCGGAGATGACGGGATGCCAGGGCTGCTTGCCGACCTCAACGGTATCCGTCACGGCAAGAGACGGGGCACCGCTCGCGTCGAAGAGGAGGAGTTGACCCGTCTTCTGTCCACCGCCGATGAGCGTCGACCCGTCCGGCGTCATCGCAAACTCGACAACCGTTTGGGTATCGCCGCCGAGCCGGGTGAGCTTCGTGTCTTCGGACTCGGTGTCCATCCCCATGAACTGGTTGGTCGCCAGGCTGGCGATGAACGCGTGCCGGCCATCTTTCCCCACGGTAAGGGGGTGCGGGCGCGGGAAGAAGGTATCGATGCGTTTGCTCACCTCCATGTTCTCACGGTCGATCACCCCCAGGCTTTTCGGCGGATTCACGGCACTCATCGACCGCCCCGCGTAGAACGTGCTGGACGACCGGTTCAGATCAATCAATCCCGGTACTTCGAAGTCGGTAACGCGACCAACAATCTCATTCTTCCCGTTAAGCTTCAGGATCGTATTTTCGCCGATAAGCGTCACGTACCAGTACTGCCCATTCGGCTCGGCCACCACGTCGTGGGGCTTCGCGTTTTCCGAAAATCCCCGTTCCTTCAGGTCGACCGTCGTTTCGACCGTCTGGGACTCCATGTCGATGATCGACACGGTCGCCTCTCCCTGATTACACACGTAGAGCTTTGGACTCGGGTCCTCGCCAAGAGCCGGCGACGCGACTAGCAACAGGAGAGGCAGCGTGAGAAGAAAGAGAAATCGACGCATGGGATGACGCAGATTGTAATCGGAAGAACACGAAACGCACGGACGCCCCACGGAAGGGGACGCCCGCCCGTGCCACGACGACCCACTGGTCGCATTTAGAGTTCAGGCTGAGACGGTTGCAGGACGAAGAGGCCTTCCCCAATGCTCGACACGACGACGATGCCGCTCTCGAAGTACGGGTAGTTGCTCCAGGAGCCTTGGAAGCCCGAGTCGTTCTTCCCGTAGGGCTGTGTGTCGAAATGGGCCACCTCTTTCGGCTTCGTGGGGTTGCTGATATCGAGGATGCGAAGCCCACTCTTGTAGTTGGACTGGTACATCTTCTCTCCCTTCACGTAGAGATTGTGGTCCGTCGACTTCTCCGGAAGCTGGAGCTCATCGATCAGCTTCGGATTGTCGAGGTCCTTCATGTCCCACACCAGTGTCCGGGTGTTCTCCGTCTTGCCCTGAATCTCATCGAGCTCGTCGTTCTGATAGAAGTAGCGCTGATTCTCAGTAAACCAGCCCTGGTGGACGTAGGCGTGATCCGGGTAGCTGACCTTCGAGATGGCTTTCGGATTCTCCTTGTCGGTCACGTCCGCGACGCTGACGTGCGTCTCGTTGGAGCCGATACAGATTTCACGCCCCTGATAGTCCTGGTCGGGCCCGTCGTACACGACGCACTGGGCGTCGTGGGTGTACCCGGTTCCAGAGCGGCCCGTCTGCTTGTGGGCAAAACAGCCCTCGAAGGTCGGGTTCGTCGGGTCCTGAATGTTAACCATGTGGAGCCCGCCGCCGCAGGTCTCTCCGCCGCCGCTGCTGCCCACGGCGTAGGCGTAGCCGGTTTCCGTATTGATAACAACGTTGTGGACGCTGTTGACCTTGTCGTAGTGGGCCGTCGATTCGAAGGTCTTCGGCATCTCCTCCGCGTCCACGTCTCGCAGTTGCGTGAGGTCGAAGACCTGCATGCCGTGATCGCCGGCGTTGTCGGCCACCACGTACGCGTGGTTCTCGTACACCTTGATGTCGCGCCAGGAGTTCACGCGGGCCCCGTCGGTGAGGGGAAGCTGCCCCACAAAGGCGGGGTTGGTCGGGTCACTTACATCAACAAACGCCGCGCCGTCGGTGCGACCGACAAGGGCGTACTCGGTCCCGGTCTGCGGGTCCGTCCATCCCCAGATGTCATTAAGGTTGATTCCTCGTTCGCCCCCGATGCTTTCGATCGGGAGAAATGACTTCAGGTCGACCCCCTTGCAACTAAAGTTTTCGATGCTTTCGCCATCGCACCGGCGTTCGTCCCCGGTGATGGCACTAAACACATCCCCATTCTCCGGGGCAATGGGGGAGGTCTGTGTCCAATCCCCCTTCTCGGGCGAGTAAAGAGCCATGGTCCCGGCGCCGTGGTCGTCGCCCGGAATCCCGGCGGCCACCACGGATGCGCTTGCGGAAAGGGACATCCCGAGGCCATTCTGCTGCTCCGTCTCCGGATGGTCGACGCGACGCGTCCCGGACCAGGTGTCGCCGTCACGCTGAAAGTGGTAGAGAGCGCCAGCCTGGTTTCGGGCTCCGGGGGCACCGACCCACAGGTCCGTTCCATCATACGCGACAGAGCCCCCGAAGAGATGGCGGGACGCCCCGTCGAAGGGAAGGAGACGGCTGGTTTGTCGCCACTGCTCCGCATCGGCATCGTAGGAGAAATGGTAAGCAATCCCCGTAGCGTCATACGCACGAGGGGCCCCGACGAGCAGCTCGTCCTCTCCGGTCCACGTTAGAGAATAGCCGAACTGCGCGTTACCGCTCAGGGACCCGATCGACAGGGTTTGCGTCTCCGACCACGCGTCCTCCTCACGTTCATACGCGACGACGGTCCCCCCCTCGCTTTTCGGGGCCGCGACGAGGAGACGCGAAGAGGAGGCCACGAGTGACGCCCCAAAGTCACCGCCCTCCGACACTTGACTCCCGCGGAGCACGGTCGACTCGTTCCAGGAGCCGTCCGACTGACGGGCAAACACGTGCACGGCGGAAGCGGTCGCGGTGTCGCCCTCCGTCATCGTCACCGTCGATCCACTGCCGGCGAACAGGTGGTTTTCTGTGAGGGCCACGCTGCTTCCCAACTCCGAGGTACTATCCGGCGCTGTCACGCGGGCAACCTGGTTCCAGCCCCCGTCGGACCGCTCAAAGATGTATACCGCATTGGACGAGGGCGCACCGACGGCGAGTCGAGAGCCCGTTCCGTCGAGGGCCGCGCCGAACCGGTCTCCGACAGACCCGTCGTCGGCTTCCAGATAGGTGGATTCGGACCAGGATTCGTCCTGCCCCCGGTCGTAGACGTAGACGCGACCAGGTGAATGCGCATTCTGCGCCTCACCGACGAAGACGCGATTCTCATCCACGTCGAGGGTGCGGCTGAATCCGTTCATCTGGACGCCCGGGCCCGAGGTGGTGGTCTGCGCCGCGGCCAGGCCGCTCCAGGCGAAGCAAAGGGCAAAACACAGAAAGAGTAGTCGTTTCATAGGAGGGTCGTGCAGTGACCAGGATGACGAGAAGGGCAGATTGAGCCAAAATTCCATTGCATCATAGATGTAACCGCCGACCGGGGTTCCATGCAGTGCCGGACTCTGATTCGCGTTCGCGTTATAATGACGCCGGTACGTCACGCCCCCAGATGCTCTGTTCTCGTGTCGTTTTTCTTTCCTCATCCGGGATCTTCGATGCGTGCTGGAGCTATCGGTCGGTGATATTTCTTGTCCCCCATCTAGCGACTGGGGAGAATTCCAGAACGGGCGGCACCCACGCCCCCAATCTTCGCTTACGCAGTGGACGGAGAAACCACGGGCGACGTGGTCCCCCCAGAGACGCGACGCGTCGTATTTTGCCGAGACCAGCCAGAGGGGAGAGATCCCGTTGACCGTGGGATCGAGACAAATCATCGCAGCCCGGCTCAGGCCGAGGCACTCGGCTCCGGCGTTGCGCCGCTCGGAACCTCGGCCGGGGTCGCCCGACTTTCGAGGACCACGGCCGGCTCCAGGGAACGGATGGCGACGGCATCCCCCGGTTCGTGGGACATACGGTTGTCGGTATGGACGAGGTACTCGCTTCCATCGCAGCGGACACGGTAGGTGATGTCGTGCCCTTTGAAGGCGCGGCCAACGACGGTCCCCACCGGTCCGTCGGCGTTTTCGGGAGCGGCCAGCGTGAGGTGCTCCGGACGCATTGACACGAGGACGGTGCCATTCGTTTCCCGGTCAAGTTTGACGGGGCCGAGTGGGGTATCGGCCTCCCTCCCCGCTGCGTGGGAGAGCAATAGATTGGTGCGTCCCAAGAACTGAGCGACGAAGAGGGTCCGGGGCCGGTAGTAGACCTCTTCGGGCACGCCGACCTGGTCGATTTGCCCCCCCCGCATCACGGCCAATCGGTCCGAAAACGAAAGGGCCTCCTCCTGGTCGTGCGTCACGAGGATCGCGCTCATGCCCTTGTCCTTCAACAGCTGGCGCACCTCCTGCCGCGTCTCTTCACGCAGGAGGGCGTCGAGGTTGGAGAACGGCTCATCAAGCAGAAGAAGGTTCGGTTCCGGGGCAAGGGTGCGGGCGAGCGCGACCCGCTGCTGCTGCCCCCCCGAGAGGTGCTGAGGACGCCGGTCCTCAAGGTTGCCGAGCCCCACCATGTCCAGAGCCTCACGGGCGCGATCCACCTGCTGCGCTTTCGTGCCCACGTCCACCCCGAAAGCGACATTTTCGAGCACCGACAGGTGAGGAAACAGGGCGTACTCCTGAAATACGATGCCTACTTCCCGCTGCTCCGGCGGCACGTGCCCCCCTGGGCCCGACAGCGTGCGCCTCTGCATGAGGACTGTTCCCTCGGTGGCCTGCTCAAACCCAGCGATGCACCGAAGCGTCGTGGTCTTGCCGCACCCGCTGGGACCGAGGATCGAGAAGATCTCACCGTCGGCCACGTCGAACGACACGTCGTGAATTACGGGCGCGGCGTCCGGGGCGAATCGTTTGGTCAAATGCTGAACGGAAAGAAGCGGAGTACTCATGACGAATGCGGCACGGGATCTATCGATGCGCGTTCCCGAGATGCCGTCAATCACGAAATAGAACGCCGAACACACGGCCGCGTCCTACGCAGCCGCCTTCTTTTCCGAGGGGGCGGCCTGCTCCCGGGCCAGCAGGAGTCCCACGAAGCACGCCGAGAAGAACATAATGGTCAGCGCGTAGGGGGCCGCCCGCCCGAACATGGCCTCCTCGGCGTAGCTCCACACGTTGAGGGCGAGGGTTTCAAACCCACTCGGGGCGAGCAGAAACGTGATGGGGAGTTCCTTCATCGCCGACAAAAACACGAAGGCCACGCTCACGAGGATGCCGCGACGCATCAGCGGCAGGGTCACGCTAGCAAAGGCCCCCAGGCGCGAACGACCGAGGGAGCGTGCCGCCTCCTCCAGGGTCGGTGGCGCCTGGTAGAGGGCACTGCGGATGGGCCCAATGGCCTCGGCCAGGAAGTGAAGTGCATAGGCCACCACCAGCAGACCAAGCGTCTGGTACGCGAAGGGGACCGCCCCGAGCGTGAACACGATCAAAGCGAGCGCGAAGGCAAGCGGCGGGGTCGCGTAGCCCAGATAGGCGATCCGTTCGACCCCTTTCGTCCAGGCGGAGCGATGTCGTACACCGAGGTACGCAACCGGCACCGCCAGCAGGGCGGCGAGCAACGCGGCGGGCACGGAGGCCGAGATCGACGCCCAGAGAGACGACCCGAGGCTTGCCCAGGGCACCTCGCCCACCACCACGTCCGACATCCAATACCCGACGGTTACGACCGGTAGCCCCACGGACACGAGTGCCACCCCGATCCCAAACGCGTATCCGGCCCACCGCCAGGCCCCGAGCTGCTGGGGCACCGCCCGGCGACTCGTCCCGCTCCCGGTTCGATGCAACAACAGCCCCCGGAGCAGCTTCGCTTCCAAAAACAATACGGCGACTGTGAGGGCCAGCAGCATGAGCGCCAAGCAGGCCGCGTAGACCCGATCGTAGGACGCTGCGTACTGCAGGTAGAGCGCGTAGCTGAACGTCTCGAACCGCATGAGCGACACGACCCCAAAATCACCGAGCACATGCAGGCCTACAAGCAGGCTCCCCGCCAGGAAACCCGGCCGAAGCTGGGGCAAAACCACTTCCCGAAAGACCTGCCACCGACCGTAGCCGAGCGACCGGGCCGATTCGGCGAGGGCCGGATCTACCCCCATCAGGGCCGTCCGCAGATTGAGGAAGAGGTATGGGTAGGTGACGAGGGTGAGCGCAATCAACGCCCCGTCGTATCCGCTAAGTCGAGGCAGCACCACACCGAGGGTCTGGGCGAGGGTCCCGTACGACCCCGTCGTCGCCAGCAGGACGTACGCCATCACGTATCCGGGCACCGCGAGGGGGAGCACACCCAACAGGGTAAGTACCGTTCGACCGCGCAGGTCAGTACGCGTGGTGAGCCACGCCAACGGAAAGGCAATGATCGTGGTGCCCACCAGCACGCCAATCGTGAGGCCCACAGTATTTCCCAGGAGCCGCAGGTTTCGCCAGCGGACCACGAGGTCCCACAGCGTCTGGGGATCGGCCCGGAAGGCCCGGAGGAGCAGATACCCCAGCGGCACCAGTACCCCCGTCATCACAATCCCAACGGGAAGCACCACGTACCAACGACGCCACGTCGTACGGAGCAGCCGGGAGACATTCATTGAGACCGGATTAGCTATCCGACCACACTGGCGACCTCACCGCATCCTTCGCAGCCGGCGGATGCACGAGGGCGAGCTCGTAGAAACTTCCTGGCTCGCCGCCACACGTCCGTGCCTTCACGCGAGCCCCCACCGTCGACTAAAGCAGCCCAGCGTCACGGAGCAGGTCGAGCGTCGGATCCATCTCCTGCAGCCGCTGGAAGTCAAACTCGGGACTGAGCGCCAGGGCACTGTCCACCGGGACCATGTAGTTCGGCACCTCCGTCCCCGACACCACCGGATACTCATTTACCCGGTTGGCGGCATACGACTGGGCCGTTTCCGAAAGCAGAAACTGAAGAAACTGCTGCGCCTCCTCACTCTGATTACTGGTCTGGAGCACCCCGGCGCCGGTTACCAACGCGAGATTGCCCAGGTCGCCCTCGGCGAAGCGATACGTCTCGACGGGGGCGGAATCCTGCACGTCTTCCTCCTCTTCCTCGTGTTCTTCTTCCTCTTCCTCATCGCCCTCATACTCCCCTTCCGCCCCTCCATGCTTGAGGCGAAGCACGTAGTAGTGATTCGTGAGCGCCATGTCGATCTCCCCCGCCGCCAGCGCCCGAATCATCGGGGTATTGGACGTGTAGCTCTTCGGATTCAGATCCTTCATGCCCCGCAACCAGGCCCGTGTCGTATCCGTCCCCTCCGACACGCGCATCGCCGTTACGAAATCCTGGAAGCTCGAATAGGCCGGCGTCCAGCCCATGCGCCCTTCGACGTCTTGGAGGCGCGGCAGGTTCTTCACCGTATCGGGCAGGTCGTCGGGGTTGACCGTATCGCTGTTGTAAGCGAGCACCCGGAACCGCGTCGTCACGGGCGTCCACCGCTGGTTCGACGGCAGGAAGCGCTGAGGCTTTTCCGTCACCGAACTCGGGAGTTCGGCGAGCAGGTCGTTGTCGACGGCGTTCCCCAAGGCCCCAGTCGTGTTCGCCCAGAACACATCCGCGGGACTCTGGCTGCCTTCCTCCTGAAGGGCCGCGAGAAGCTGCGCGTCGGAGCCATACTTCACCCGTACGGACACGTCCTCTTCTTCCTCGTACATCGTCACAAGCGAGTCGACGAGCGCCTTGCTGCGGCCGGAATAGATGACCAGATCATCGCTCTCCCCGCCGCAGCCAACGAGGGAGGCGACGAGAACGAACACAAGAGAAGCGGAAAGCAAACGGTTCATAACACAGGGAGGGTCTTGAAGTAACTCTTATTTAGACTCATTCTAAAGACCAGTTGTCAGAAATGACATGCATCGCTCGCTTCCGTCTGTGGTCCTCACCAAAACTCCACAGAATTCTCGGCCCTCCTCCAAGCAAATGACTGACAAGCAAATGACTGAACGAGCACACACCGAGCGGGTCCCCTAGATGTGGATCGACGCCATCGCTGCACGCGGAACCTTGAATGGGAATCGAAGGGAGCCCCGGAGCCGGGTAGACCCAAATCGTTTCGGGAGAGACGAAAGCAAAACCCTACGCGCGGAACGGCCGAGGGTCCCCCATTCACCGCGGGGATGGAGGCAAAAGACGCGGGACACGGACAAAGCGCGAAGTGCTCATCCCCGTCTTTCCGGCAGTGCATCGCACTCACGGCCGAGACCGAACCCGGGCTATTCGTTGGAACACCGTGCGGCATCGGCCTCGATTTCTCGCCGGATGACGTCAACGGCCGCGGAAACATCGTCCACCAGGTGGTCGTGCACCGCGTCGCTCTCCGGCACGTCGTGCCCGGTACGAACGAGGATGGTGGTCATGCCCAATTCATTCCCCGGAAGAAGGTCGGAGTGCTTATCACCAACCACAAACGAACGCGCCGGATCGACCGACCACTCTCGGATGGCCTCCTCGAACATTCCGGGATTCGGCTTT
>PXTG01000038.1 GCA_003023365.1 Bacteroidetes bacterium QH_7_62_13
CCTTCGTAGCACCTGGCAGAAGCGTGAGGATGAATTTCTTTCCTCGTACGAGGTCCCCGAGGGAACCGTCTCCAACTTCTGGGACTTCCTCGAAGAGAAGGACGTGCTCACCTTGACGACCAATCCGGACTCTGTGGATACCGACGATCGCGTATACTTGAAGTCAGAGGCCGAAAAGCTCGACGATCTGGTGCAATCTCGGGTGAAAGGGCGCCTGTCGAACTCGCTCTACGGAACTGGCGCTGGACAACCGATCCTCAACAAGACCGACCCGGCCGTCCAGAGAGCCATGTCCTTGTGGCCGTCCTCCCAAGAATTAGCAGGCTTCCATAGTGCTCCTACCCGGATGCAAAACGAGTAAGCGCCTACACTCGACCCTTCCCCTCGAACACTGCCCAGGCTCCAGGCTCACACGTCCGGAGCCTGGGTTTTTTCGTTGAGTAGCGGGTGCCGAGAGGCCCCGGAGGATAGGTCCTTCCTGGCTCTGAGAATCGAGGGCTTCTTAACAGAGGAAATCTGTTGGGACAGCCAGCAGCGAATAGCGCCCCCTCCACTCAAGTACAGAGGTTTCTACGGATGAATTCGTGCTCCTCGCCCCCTTACCTCAAGCCCTCAGACTTCGTGTGAGCTCAAAGAGTCAAGCATGGGCCCCTCCTCTCCACTCTACGGCTCTTAGTGGGGAGTCTACTTCTCGGCGACGGACGAATGCAGCGACGCCCACAAGAGCTCGGCGGGGTGTTGGGCCGCCCGGTCCGTCACGTCCTTAATCTGTGATCGGCAGGAAAAGCCTGGGGCGGCGATCGTCGTGTCCGCACCGGTGTCACGAACGGCGGGCATCCCGCAGCACCCAGCGTCCACCGCGGTCACGTCGTAACCGGCACGTGTCAGGATTTGCTCCGTCGCCTCCGTGCCGACAAGGGCCTTCTGGTGGCAGTGACCGTGGAGGAGCACATCGCCCCCGCCCTCCCATTCCACATCGTCCAGCGCACCGGCCTCGGTCCTCTCCGCCATGTACTCCGCAAAAGTGTAGCTCATCTCAGCTACGGTCTCGGCACGGGGCTCACCGGGCAGTAGGTCCAGAAATTCGTCACGGAGGGTAAGAATCGAACTGGGCTCCAGTCCTACAATGGGCACCTCCTCCTCGGCGTAAGGATACAGCCGCTCTACGGTTCGGAGGGCCCGACGCTGGGCTTTGGTAATCATTCCCTTCGACAGCAGGGTGCGCCCGCTTCCCACCGTCTCCTCGGGGAGGTCGACCCGATGCCCCGTAGCGGCAAGAATTCGGGCTGCGGCCTGGAGAGGAGAAGGCGTATGGTATGCATTGAACGCATCCGGGAAAAGGAGCACGCGCGGTCTTGGCGCGCCGTCGCCTCGTGGACGAGAGAGGGCCCCGTTCTGCCCACGCACCCATTGCGGAAACGTCTCGCGGGCAAAAGGGGGAAGCGCGCGTTCGGCACTGATCCCCAGAAGGGACGCCCCAATTTTGCGAAGGAGGGGTTGGCTACCAGCCCAGTTCACGATCGTCGCCAACGGCGTACCGCTGATCCACCGCGCAGCGGTGGGCTGCTGAGCAAAGAGGCGCGTACGGAACGGGACCCCATTCTCCGCCTGGTAGTGGTGCTGCCACTCAGTCTTGATTTTCGCCATGTCCACGTTCGACGGACACTCCGTCTTGCAGGCCTTGCATTGGATACAGAGATCCATGACGTCGGCCATGTCGTCCCCCGTCATTGAATCTTCCGACAACTCACCCGCAAGGGCGTTGCGGAGCGCATTCGCCCGGCCCCGTGTGGAGTCCTTTTCTTCGCGGGTTGCCATAAAGCTGGGGCACATGGTGCCGGCTCGAAGCTTGCGGCACGCCCCATTGCCGTTGCACTTCTCGAGGGCCGCGGCAAATCCGCCCTCCCCCGAAAAATCGAGCTCCGTCCGGAAGGGACGGGTCTCGTAGGTGGGCCCCATCCGGAGGTGATCGGTCATCGACGGCGTATCCACAATCTTCCCTGGGTTCAGGACGTGCTCCGGGTCGAACAGGGATTTGGTTTCCTGACATAGCGCGTAGAGCTCGTCCCCCAGGATAGCGGGGTTCGCCCAGCCCCGCACAAGCCCATCCCCGTGCTCCGACGAGACAACCCCTCCGTATTTCTTTACCAGGTCAAGCGACCCCCTGGCGATGCGCTCCATCTTCTCCACTTCCTTTTCGTCCCGGGTATTGACGAACGGCCGCACGTGCAGGCAGCCGGCGGAGGCATGCGCGTAGTAGGCGGCACGGGTATCGGTCTCGTCGACAAAGGTAGACAACTCGTCGATGTAGTCGGCGAGATTCTCGACCGGCACCGAGGCGTCCTCGATAAAGGCCCACGGTTTGTAGTCCCCCTCAATCCCCATCAACAGGCCGAGTCCCTCCTTGCGGATGGACCACACGTTCTCAATCGCGTCGGGCTCCTCCACCCGGACGACGGTGTATCCCCGATCGGCGTCGGCAATGGCCTGGTCGAGCGCTTCAAGCTGGCGGATGACTTCTTTTTGGGAATCGCCCGAGTACTCGGTGATCAGGACGGAGCCGGGCGTCCCTTCCAGAAAGGTGAGCCGTTCGGCGAAGCCGGGTGTCTGCTGCGTGCGCTCGATGGCCACCCCATCAAAGAGCTCCACGGCCGTCGGGTCGGTCTCCAACACCGTCGTGACGGCCCGAAGCGCATCGTCTCGCGTTTCAAAGTGGGCGATCCCCAAGGCAGTCTGGGCGGGCGTCTTCACCAGATTGCAGGTAATTTCCGTGGCGACGGCGAGGGTCCCCTCGCTCCCGCAGAGAAGCTTCGCGAGGTTGCGCTCCTCGTCCAAAAGCGCCTCCAGCCGGTAGCCGTTGTTGCGCCGCCAGTGACTGGGGGTGTCGTTCGCGATGACGTCCCGCCCCCCGTTCGACAACAGTGCCTCCAACCCTCGATAAATTGCCCCTTCGAGCCCGTCGGCCCGCATGCGCGCCTGCCACTCGTCGTTAGAGAGTGGTTCAAACGTCGCGGCCGATCCGTCGGCCAGCAAGACCTCGGCCCGGCGGACGTGGTCGATGAAGTTGCCGTAGGTGATGGAATGGGTCCCGGTCGAATTATTCGCCAGCATGCCCCCGAGTGTAGCACGGTTTGCACTCGCCGGATCGGGCCCCACCATCAGGCCGTGCTCAGCCGCGGCCCGATTCAAATCGTCGAGGGTTACGCCCGGCTCGACCCGGGCCGTCTGTGCCTCCGGGTCAATTTCCAGAATGCTGTTAAGGTGCACCGTGAAGTCGATGACGAGGGCCGTATTCACCCCCTGTCCCGCCAGCGAGGAGCCGCCGCCCCGGGGCAGAACGGGAATGCCGAGGTTGGACGCGGTTTGGAGGGCCACCTGAACGTCCCCAACGTGCTCGGGAACCAGCACCGCGATGGGCGACATGGCGTACATGCTGGCGTCGGTCGCGTAGAGGGCCCGCGTCATCTCGTCGGTTCGCAGATCCCCATCCACCCGGGGCGCCAGTGTATCGATGAGAGCATTCCGGGACTCGGTCGAATCGGCAGTAGCCATAAGCAGCACACCGAATAAATAGGATTACGGACTCACGTCGAACCCTCGCGGGGCAGAACATGAACTCAGTGTTGACCCGAACGCCCGTGCCCGCCTCCTGTTTGGCGAAAACAGTTACGATTGAAGCCGTCCACTGGCACTGGCCTCTCCCTCTCACGCCGGGGTGGGTGACTCCCCCTTTCAACGGGCACGGAGCAACCAATTCTCAGGATCGATGCGGACGGACGCCGTATCGCTGGGGAGCGTCAGTTCGCCCTGTCCCCCTGACATGTCGACGACGCGACGCTTGCCCTGGACGGAAACCGGGACCGGAACCGCAAAGGCCGTGTCGGCCCGGGCCCAGTGCAGCGAGAGGGTTCGCCCGGTGCGCGCCGTCTCCAGTTTCGGGAGTGCAGCCTGGTACAGATAGGTCTCCCCAAATGCATCGAGGGACCGACCCGCGACCGCTTCGGCCCGACGGAGGAACTCTTCGGTGTCGACGTGACGGCAATTCGGTTCTTTCCCCGGATCCGGAGACACGAAGCGGCGGAGAAGCGTTTTCAGCCTGTCCTCCCCGACCACGTAACGGAGAGTGTGAAGCACAAGGGCGCCTTTAACGTAGACGTCGCGGCTGTAGGCCGCCTCCGCACCCGTGGGCTCGCGGCGGACGATCGGGGATTGATTTGTAATCTGACGGCGATGATGCCGAATCACCTCGTGGTACGCATCTTCGCCTCCGCTCGACTCCGCGTACAGGGCTTCGAGGTAGGTGGCCGTCCCCTCGTGGAGCCAAAAATCCTTCCAGTCGCGCACCGTCAGGCAGTTGCCGTACCATTCGTGGGCGAGCTCGTGGAAGTGGAGCGCGTCAAAACCCGCGTCGTACCCGAGCCCGCCCGTCTCGAAATCGTGGCCGTACGCGATCAGGGTTTGGTGCTCCATGCCAAGGAAGGGGGTCTGGGCAACGCCGTATTTATCGACCCGGAACGGGTAGGGGCCCAACGCATCTTCCAAAAATTGAACCTGGTCGAGCAGGCCCGGAAGATGCGTCTGGGCCCTCGCCGTGTCGGGGGGCAGGGCATAGACGGAGACCGGCACCTCCTCCCCGGCCGCGCTCCGGTACGTCGTGTCCAGCCGGGCGTACGGGGCGACGTTCAGGGTGACGGCGTACGTGTTGATCGGGGTGGAGATGTC
>PXTG01000039.1 GCA_003023365.1 Bacteroidetes bacterium QH_7_62_13
GGTTCCGGTACGAAAATCCCCGAGCAACACGTCAGAGGGATTAGAAGTTAAAATGCTCCTTTCGCCTTGCCGAGGCGCCGGGGAAACGGGTTGACGTCGGTGCCGGGTGAGGTGAGAAGGCTTCAAGGCCCGTGTCAGTCTGTCGATACCCCACAGATTACCGACCTGGTGTTGTTCCAGTAGGGCGCCGGCGTGCCGCAAAGCCGTTGAGCGTCATTCAGTGAGCCGACAGTCCCGGCACTGCGCCACAGCCGGGCACAGCACAGGGCTGTCGTTTGCCTGCCGGATTGCACCATAGGTGCCGTATGCTCCAGACACTTACCCCGCTTTTCTCCTTCTTCGATCCACCGTCCAGATTCTCTGAGGAGGATCGGTTTCAGGTACGCACCCATCGGTTGATAACCCTGCTCGGCGCGTGCTTTGTGCTGGCATTCGGTCCCCTGTACGCTGTGGCCAATCCCGAGGCCACCGATCCGTTCTGGGCGCGACTCTTACTGGCGGGGCTATTGGTCTCTCTGTTCGGGGCCTCGTACGTCTCGCGTCGCGTCCTTGCCGCGTACGTGCCTTGTTTGCGCGCTATATTGTACGTACTTACCGCGTGGTTTGCGACCCTGTCGGGCCTGAACAACTTCTCGGTTGATTACGCCATCGGGATGCTGATGATCTACGCCGTGCTCACCGCCGTCGTCGGGTTTGGCGCGGACTCACTTTCGCCGGTGCTGTGGTTTCTGGGATATGGGGTTTTCGTGGTCACTGGGGCCGCGGCGCTGAGTTCATCACCGGTGGTTAGCCTTTCTGTTTTATTCGCCAACATGGGGACCATCGCCGTCGTGGAGGGGATACTGATCCGCGGGTGGCTCGGAATGCGGGATACGGTCCGGCGGCAGGCGTCGCGGCTTCGGGGATTCACAAATAGTCTTCCCGGCGTGGTTTTTCAGTTCTACGCCCGCGACAACGGTGACGTGGGCCACTACTTTGTTAGTGACAAAGCGGAAGACGTGCTCGGGGTCGAGGCCACCCCGGACACGTTCCACCAACAGTGCCTGGAGCACGTCCCCGACGAGGCGCTTCCGGACCTCCACGCATCGATTCGACGAGCCGTTGAGGAGGGAGCCGGCTGGGAGTTCGAGACGCCCTTCGTGCGCCCCGATGGGGAGCGACGCTGGGTCCTCGGCACCTCCACCCCGGAGTACAGGGACGACGAGGTCGTGTACAATGGGGTGATTCTCGACATCACGGAGCGCAGGGAGGCGGAGCACGCACTCGAAGAAGAGCGAGACCGACTCGAGATTTTATTTGAGGTGCTCCCGACTCCCGTGGTCCGCTGTGTTGCCACCGGCGATGAACTGCACATTTCCGACGCGAACCCGGCATTTGAAGAGACTTTCGGGTGGGTCACGGACAGCGTTGAAGGACGAAGGATCAACGAGCTCCTCGTTCCCCCGGGCGACGAACGCCGAGCCCGTGAACTTGATCGTCGGACCTTGGAGGAGGAGAGTGTCCGAACGGAAGTGGAGCGCCTCACCAGTGAGGGGCCGCGCCATTTCCAGGCCCAGGCGGCATGTAGGCGCCCCCAAAAAGGTCCCCCCGAAGTCTACATCGTGTACATCGACATCACGGACCGCAAGAAACGGGAGCGTCGGCTCCAGGCCATCTTCAACCAGACGTATCAATTTACGGGCCTTACGGAGCCGGACGGGACGATGGTCGAGGCCAATGATACGGCCCTTCAGTTCGGGGACCTCACGCGGGAGCAGGTGGTCGGGAAAAAACTCTGGGAGACGCACTGGGCCCAGACTGGTCGGGAGTCGAAGGAAAAGCTGAAAGCCGCAGTGCAACGGGCGGCCGACGGGGAGTTTGTTCGGTACCAGCGGCCCGTTCAGGGAAGAGACGAGACTCGCATGACCGACTTTTCAATCCGGCCGATTACCAACGACGACGGAGAGGTGACGCTTCTTATACCGGAGGCTCGCGACATCACCGAATTGAAACAGCGGGAGGAACGGCTACGGGCGGCCAAGCAGGAGGCGGAGGAGGCCCGCATCAAGGCCGAAACCGCCAGCCGCGCAAAGACCGTGATGCTCGCGAACATGAGCCACGAGATCCGCACTCCCCTGACATCCGTCATCGGGTTTGCCGAGGCCATCGGGGAAGAGGTTGAGGAGACGGATTCTATCTCTCAATTCGCAGGGTTGATCAAGAAAAGTGGAGAGCGTCTACTCGACACCCTGGACGGCGTGCTGAACCTTTCGGAGTTAGAGGCCGGCAAGGTGGACTTCGAGGCGTCGTCGGTAAACCTCTCCGGTCATGTTCGGGACATTGTGGAGGAATTTCAGCCGCAGGTGAAAGACCGTCCGGTTCGGATCCGTGCTGAGACCGATGGGACCTCCGTTCAGGCCCTCGCCGACGAGCGAGGGGTCTCGATCATTCTTCAGAACCTTGTGTCGAACGCGATCAAGTACACCGAGCAGGGCGATGTGGTCGTCCGCGCCCGGCGCCGTGAGGACGCAGCCGTCCTCGAGGTCGAAGATGAAGGGGAAGGAATGGCACCGTCCCAGGTTGAGTCGTTGTTCGAACCGTTCCGTCAAGAGTCGGAGGGAATTGATCGAAGGCACGAAGGTACGGGACTGGGGCTCTCCATTGCTAAACGCGCGACCGAACAGATGGACGGGAAGATCGATGTGGATACCGAAAAAGGAGTCGGAAGTCGCTTCACCGTGCAGCTACCGGTCCCCGGAAGCGGGGATGCGGGACCGTGAATGAGAGAGAGAATTTCTCTCGGCTAACACAATCATCGACAGCTCCATCCCGAGGGTAATCTTCAACGGAAGGGCTGTGGTCGACGTGCCCGGCCCTATTCTCCCCCGCGAATCAACCTGGGACGTGTGCCCTTTTTGTTTACCCTCGCAGTCCATTTTCGATCTGGATCGGGAGCGACCGCAATGACCGCGAAGCTGGGAGTAGTCGGGGCCGGTGGGGGAGGGGCGGCCGCAACGTCCGTCCTCGGCAGCGCCCTCCCCAGTGCTGAAATTACCGTTTTTGAGAAGTCGCGCGGCGTCTGCGGCCGGGCCGCCGCCCGCAGGCGCAACGGAATTGTGTACGAGTACGGGGCAAATTATCTCAGTGATGCAGGGGGACGCGTCAGTGAACTCGTTACCGGGGAGCTTGACGACCGGCTCGTTGAGGTGGATGGTCCCGTGTGGACCTTCAACGCCGATGGGGAGATTTCCAGGGGGGGAAGTGATGGAGAGCGACGGTGGACGTACGAGGACGGCATCACGCGACTCGCCAAGCATCTCCTCGGGCGGTCGGGAGCGGTTGTGAACCGTGAGACGCGTGTCGTCGACATCAACTACGAGGACGACTGGCGGCTTACCACCGCCGATGGCGAGGAGCACGGACCGTTTGGGGCTCTCCTCCTCAATCCCCCGGCCCCGCAGACGGCCGATCTCCTGAGTGAAACGGGCCGCGCGTCTGCGGATCGTCTCGGGGAGGCCGCCCAGGAGGTGGAGTACCACACCGGATGGACCGCCGTGCTGGGATACGATTTTGCGCTGGATCTGCCGTACTACGGACTGGCCAACGTCGACGGGGAGCACCCAGTGAGTTGGATCGGGCGAGAGGAGAAAAAGCCCGGTCACGTACCCGCCCGCCGGTCGGTGTTGATTGTCCAGGCGAGTCCGGAGTGGGCCTCCGCCCGGTACGAGGACGCCCCCGAAGAAAACGTCACGGACCTTGCCGAACACGCGGCGCGAATTGTCGGCGATCGTCGTCTCGCCACGCCCGACTGGACGGATCACCAGGGGTGGCGGTACGCCTTCGCCGCGGGATCCGTCGACGACGAACCGCTCGGGGAGGCCGCGCAGGACGGAATTTACGTGACTGGGGACTGGGTCGCCGAGGAATCTCGGTTGGACGCCGCGATTCGGCACGGGCTTGA
>PXTG01000040.1 GCA_003023365.1 Bacteroidetes bacterium QH_7_62_13
GAAAGGCCTCGTTGGAGCCTGGGGAGCGGCTCCCTCGACGATCTGTCTCGGCACACGGTCGACGACCCGATTTCGATCTCGAAGGCCGTCCAGCCCGGAAAGAATGAGGGTGCACCTGAAGATCCGACGAGCACGCCGTCTGAACTCCACTGATCGAGTTCACCTGCGCTCCCACTCGTTCACTGCTATCCCGTAACACGAATTCCCATCCGTCATGGCAAACGCCGACTCGCGCCCCCCATCAGACCACCTGCTCCGCACCCTAGCGGCGGTGCCGGTGAATAGTCAAATCCTGGATCTGGGGTGCGGACACGGGCGCCATACCGAGGCATTGCTTCGGCTCGGCTTTCCCGTTCATGCATGCGATCCGGACGCCGAGGCCGTTCAGGCGACCCGCGATACAATCGCGGGCTTGTTGGAGCAGGGAGATGCGGACACAGTTGTGCGGGAGGCCACCCTCGACGATCTGGACTATCCGGACGCGACCTTCGACTGGGTCGTGGCCGTTGAAGCGGAGACGTACGCGAGGAACGAGGCTGAACTCCAAACGCTCTTTGAGGAGGGACGCCGCGTGCTCAAGCCCGGGGGATGGCTCTACGTGTCGCTCCCAGCCGCACAGGATGGAGGGGGCGGGCGCCCCGATGGGGAGGAGGGCCGCTTTTCCGAAGAAGTCGTTGACCGACAGCGGTCAGCGGCGGACCTGGCCGAGGCCAGCGAGCCCACCCATATCGAAGGCGACTCACCTCGCATCCGTGCGATCTACCGCCGTGTAGAGCCTCATACGCCCGTGTAATTTTATCGAGGACCAGCGTTTACGAGTGGGTCATTCCTCGTCGGTCAGTGGACCACGCTTTGGGATGAGGCGTTTTCAAAAGTCAGGTCACACAATTTGTTGTACGAACCCCCAGCAAATCATGGACGTTGCCCCGCGGAAACTTGACCTTTCCCAGAGCAAGGCGTTCTACGGCCGGGCCCAAAACAGTATCCCCGGAGGCGTGAACTCTCCCGCCCGGGCCTTTGACAGCGTTGGCGGCACGCCCTTGTTCATTGAGAAGGCCGAGGGGGCGTACATGACGGACGCCGACGACAACCGGTACGTCGACTACGTCGGCTCGTGGGGACCCATGATCTTTGGGCATGCCCACCCAGAGGTCGTTGAAGCCGTGCAGGATCAGGCGGATGCGTCGACGTCCTTCGGCGCCCCGACCGAAATCGAAATTGAGGTCGCCGAGTTGGTCTGTGACCTCGTCCCGTCGGTTGAAAAGGTCCGCATGGTGAACTCGGGCACCGAGGCTACCATGAGTGCGGCGCGGCTGGCGCGAGGGTACACCGGCCGAGACAAGATTATTAAGTTTGAGGGCAACTACCACGGCCACGGGGACTTCTTCCTCATCGCCGCTGGAAGTGGGCCTATGACCTTGAGCAAACCGGATTCCCCCGGGGTTACGGAAGGGAACGCCAAAGATACACTCCTTGCCCCGTTTAACGACCTTGAACACGTTGAGCGGCTTATGGAGGCGAATGCGGGAGAGGTCGCCTGCATCATTGTCGAGCCGATTGCCGGGAATATGGGGTGCATTCCGCCCGAGCCCGGGTTTTTGGAAAGGCTGCGCGAGCTCTGCGACCGTCACGACACGGTCCTAATCTTCGACGAAGTGATGACGGGATTTCGGGTCGCCCCCGGTGGGGCCCAAGATCGCTACGGGGTCACCCCAGACCTTACGTGCCTGGGCAAGATCATTGGCGGCGGATTGCCGGTCGGTGCGTACGGCGGGCGACAGGAGATTATGGATTACGTGGCCCCAACCGGGCCGGTCTACCAGGCGGGAACGTTGAGCGGAAACCCGCTCGCCATGCGCGCCGGTCACGCGGTGCTTTCCAAAATTGCGAGAGAGAAGGGGGCGCTGTACGATGCGTTGGAGGACTTCGGTGCGGCCCTGGAGGAAGGGATGCGGCACAATCTTGATGCCCTCGGCCTCGACTACACCGTGAACCGGGTGGGGGCCATGGCCAGTCTGTTCTTTACCGACGAGCGCGTCGTCGACCAGGAGACGGCAAAGACAACCGACACCGACGCGTACGCCGCCTACTTCCACGCGATGTTGGAGGAGGGGATTTACCTGCCGCCGTCTCAGTTTGAGGCCATCTTTTTCGGCGCGGCGCACGGCGAGGAAGAGCTGGGTGCTACGCTCGACGCCCAGCGTGCAGCGCTGCGGCGCATTCAGTGAGCAACCCCACGCGACGAGAGAGGGGGAGGGGACGAGGTTCGGAGGGGCAGGCGGGGGACAACTCTCAGTACTGCTTGGTTTCCGTCCATCGTCACGGCGTCCAGAGCTTCACATCGTCGTCCTTGCTACCCGAGAGAACGTATCGACCGTCGGGAGAAAAGGCGATGGCGTTCACGCCCTCGGCGTCCCCCTCGAAGATATAGCCGAGGCTCCCGTCTCCAACGTTCCAGAGTTGAACCGTCATGTCGCTGCTCCCGCTCAGGACGTACTGCCCGTCCGGTGAGAACGCAACGGCGATAACGAGGCCCGAGTGCCCATCGAAGGTTCGCAGAAGCTCGCCGGTTTCAACGTCCCAGAGACGAGCTGTCATGTCGTCGTTACCGGAGAGGGCATATTTTCCATCCGGCGAAAAAGCAACCGAGAAGACATACGAGGAGTCCCAGTCGCCTTCATCGAAGTGGCGGACCACCGTACCGGTCTCCGTTCGCCAGAGCTTGAGGGTGCCGGATTGGCCGCTGCCTGACAGTACGTACTTTCCGTCCGGCGAGAAGGTCACGGAGAAAATGGCCTCCCCGTTGTCCTCGAAGCGACGCACCAAGTCTCCCGTATCGGTGTCCCAGAGGTGAAGGGTCCCGGACGCATTTCCCCCGGAGATAACGTACTGGCCGTCCGGCGAGAAGGTGGAGCCGAGCACGGCCTCGGAGTGCTCCTCGAATGTGTGGAGGGCATCGCCGGTGTCTACGTCCCAGAGGCGGACGACCCCGTCCGATGTTTCGGACAGGAGCTTTTCGCCGTCCGGAGAGAGAGAGACCGAGATGGGTTGTGCCGCCAGGCCCTGAAATGTTTGGATTTCTTGTCCCGTGACGACCTCCCAAAGGCGGATGGTGTTGTGTGCCGCCCCGGAGAGGGCGTACTGGCCGTCCGGTGAAAAGGAGACTGCGTTTACCCAGTCGGCATTTCCCTCGAGGGTCCGAACGATATGGAGATGTTGGCGCTGCGGCCCGCTCTGGCCGTTCGCGGAGACAGTCTCGCCCTTCTGTTCTTCCGCTTCTTCCTCCTGAGTCTCGGTAGAGTCTTCGGTGGCGGCAACGGCTTCGGAGGTCGCCGCGACCGGCTCCGGCTCCAGTTCTTCCGTGGATTCATCACCGGGGCGAAAAACTTTCGTCTCGGCCGGCTCGCCGGAATCGTCACTGCCGTCGGCAGGTGCCGACATCTCGCCATCGGGGGGGGGGGGCACTTCGACCTTCTCGCCGGGATCTTTGGCCCGAAGCGCTTTGGCCGCTTCGCCGCCGGTCTGGTACCGATCGCCGGGATCCTTCTTCAGGAGCTTCGCAACGATTTGCTCCAGCCAACCGGGCACTTCGTCCCGGATGTGGCTAGGCGGGGTGTAGGATTCATGCAAAACCTTGTAGACGACGCTCATTGGATGGCCCCCAGTGTGGGGAAGCTCGGCCGTAAGCGCCTCGTAGAGCACCACGCCGAGGCTGTACAGGTCGCCGCGAGCGTCGACCTCATTTCCCCGGGCCTGCTCAGGGCTCATGTATTCGGGGGTACCGAGCACGGTCCCTGTCTGCGTGAGACGGGCGTCCGAGCCGGCGTAGGCAATCCCAAAGTCCATGAGAACGGGGCGTCCGACATCCGTCACCATCACGTTGGAGCTCTTCACGTCGCGGTGAACGGTGCCCTCCTCATGGGCGTAGCCGAGGGCTTCGGCCACGGGAGCGATCAGGCTGACAGCCTGTTTCGGAGAAACGGGTCCCTTTTCCTTGATGATGGCGTGAAGGTTTCGACCCTGGAGGTACTCCATCGCCATGTAGTGGACGCCGTTGATCTCCCCCTCGTCAAAAATCGTGACGATGTGAGGGTGGTTCAACTGGGCGGCCGATTGAGCCTCGCGGTGAAAGCGCTCCAGCATCTTCCGGTCGTGGGTCATCCCCTGCGGAAGAACCTTGAGGGCCACTTCGCGACCGAGGTTTTGCTGAACCGCCTTGTAAACGATGGCCATCCCTCCCCGACCGAGTTCCTTCCTGATGTCGTACTGATCGGCCATCGCGTCCCGGACGAGCGTCTCGGGATTTGTGGAAAGCGTACCCGTGCCCTTCCCGGAGGAGGTTTTGGGAGGGTCTTCCTCCAACCATTCCCCGCAATGCTTGCACTTGCGGGCAGCCTCGAGAATCTCTTCGTGGCAGTATGGGCAACGCTTGGTTGCTTCGGACATGTTGGGACTACTATTCGTGGACTGCCCCTAATTCTGATCCGATGATCGAAAAAGATCCGGGGAGGGCAGGAACTACGAAAAACCGTTCATGGACCCTTCCCGATCGGTGAAGTTTGACGCAGAAGGTGCCGTGTCGTGCAGTGGGGGGCGGCAGCAACAACGTGCATCGTAATGGCAACGGGCAACGACGGTCCCAGATCCACCGAAGGAAGGAGGAGAGCCGATGGATTGATTCCGAGAATGCCCCTCAGTCACGCTCGTAGCGAAGCATGAGTTCTCCCATACGAATCATATCACCGCCTCCCAACTCGACGCTTTCACCGGTGGGCACGTGATCCCCATTCACTATCGTAGGGTTGGTTTCACTCGTATTCTTCAGAAGGATTGTATCGTCCTGCTGGATGATCTCCGCCTGCATGCGCGACACGGTGCGGTAGGTGTCTCCAAGTTGAATGTGGGCGAATGCTTTCTCGCCCTCCACCTCGGCACGGCCGATCGTGACCACATTGCCTTCTGGGGTTGGCCGGCCTGCAATGCGGAATTCTTTCCCCTGGTCCGGCCCTGCGGCAACCACGAGACGCCCGGGGACGAATTTCATGGTCTTCGGGGGAGCCTTGAACTTCAAGGTGTCCGGTCCCCCGTCGGAGTCGGCCTCCGGCTCCTGAGAACTGCTCGATTCGGACTTGATTCGCTGGCTCGACGGCTCAGGGAAACCAGCTTCAGACTCTTCCCCGTCGCCTCCGAGCTCCGCAGATGACAGATCCGAATCCGGAGACTGTGAGGGGTCGGGCGTGCCGTCTTGACGGGGGGGCGCCGGGACGGGCTCATCCTCCTGGCTCGCGTAGGCAAAGTACCCGAGGACGACGATGACGAGAACGCCGAGACCGAGAATCAGGTATACCGTGATCGTCGAGAAGTCTTGTCGGAGAGACTGGCTGGACGTTGCCTGATTCTCGCTGGCCGACGCAATTTGAGAACGGTCTTCCTCGTCGAGGACCGGTTCTCGGTTGAACGGACTGATCTCAATCAACCCCTCCACACTGTACCTGCTACCCGTTTCAGGAGGTTCTTGCGTGGTTTGGGCACGCAGTTCCTGCCCGGAATCGTCCTGGAGGATGTAGTTTTTGGTTTCTGAGTCGCTTCCACTATCGACGTGGCGCATGACGGTGCCTTCCACCGTCACGTTCTGCCCGCGATACTTGCCGGGATTGCTGTTGACGTCACTGATGGAGGTCTGAGCGAAGGCGCCCCAGGTTCCAAGTACCAAAATCAGGCACGCCCAGACGAGAGAGCGCAGTACTGTAGAAGGCATCTTTGAGTACCGGTTCATAAGAGAAGACATCAGCAATTGTGTTGCGTTGATGAGAGCTGCGAGGGAGGCCCTAGCCCAACAAGAGACCAATTCGGATGACTCCGGTCCATTCATCGTCGACGAACTTCGGCCACACGACCTCGCGCACTGTTTGATCGCTATATTGCACCTGTTGATGGTAGAGCGCAGGAGTACTCGAAGTCCGGTTCCATTCTTCGTCACCGTACGCTAGATTTGTTCGGTCGAAGTTGTAAGACTCCTGAATTCCTCCGTCCCCCGTTTGAACACAATAGTAGGTTAAAAGAGACGAAGCATCAAAGACCTCTCGATAACGGCCGAAGGCCTGATCGTCGAGAGACGCACCGTTGAGCAGGGTTCCTACAGCACTTCCCGTTGCGGGAGTCGTCTCCTCGAACTCCAAATTATACAACTTATCCCACTGGTCGTCATTCTGGACGTTCTCGTAGACCGACTCCAACCGCGCGTTTTCGTCCGGCGTGGTGGCAATGCTGAATTCCAGGACTAGGGACTGTTCGCCGAGAGAACTCACAAGCCAGGCGCGGTTCGAGTTGTCAGACGATTGTAAAAGGGAAACCGGACCCGTTGCTTTCTCAAGCATAGCCGAAGATGGCTGGTTCGCCTCTTGGCCGTACATGCCCCGTTGCACGGTGCCGTCGGGGGCGAGAAGGTAAAAGGAATTCACGTACTCCGGAAAATTGACACGCTGCATCTCTTTCTCAATGTGGGAGAGTGCGCGTTGGGAGGGGCTATTTCTGTAAAAAGTTGTCCCGGTCTGGAGAATTGGAGAGAGAAAGGCGCCTCGAAGCGAGACGAGAGAAGACAGAACTGCTTCCGGAGAAGGGTCGCGCTGAGCTCGCTGGCGGGCCAAGCGATAGGCGTCCCGAAACTGACCATTCAAAAAGTACAGTTCTTCAAGCGTAGAGGCAATCTGTTTCCACTCGACTGGGGCCTGCTCAGCCCTCCAGTTTTGCACAAGCCATCGGAAAGAGCTTATCGCTGCTCGTTGCGCACCGATTTCCTCGGCGGCCGTCCCGCATTGATACTCCGCCACGAAGTGGTCGGAAACGAAGGTCGAGTACGTACGACACCGCTGGTAGGTCGCCCGAATATTGCCTTCGTCGAACGCTTCATTAATGAGAGCCCGCACCTGAGCCCCCACACGCCGCTTGAATTGGGATTTGGTGGCGGAGCTAACGTGGGGCTGGTTGGAAAGAATATTGAGGAACTGTTGAAGTCCCTCCGTGCCCTGAGCTTGCAGCACGCCATACCATTCGCCGAGCACCTCCACAATTTTTTCCCGAACGTCGGCGGTCTCGCAGTTCTCCATCGTACTGTTCAACACCTTCAGCGCCTGAGGGTAGTTGGACTGCTGAAGTTGCTGGTCGGCTAGTTTGATCTGTCGCTGAGCGAATTCTTCGCACGCGACAGGTTCGTCATTCGGTTCCGATGTTGGGACGGAAGAGGGAGCCTCCGCGACGGCAAGTCCTGGAATACTACCAAGAGACAGGAGCATTACCAGTAGGCCCACGAGGGTCCCGTGCATATCAGAAGGAGGCGGCATCGACGGATCAGTGTTCGACATTGAAAGCTATCAAGCAGTCCGTTCAGGTCAACGTTGGTGCCACGGCAGAGACCCGCTCGGCTAATCAGTACCTGTACGGTCCTGAATGGCCACTTACAATTTGCACCGATCGGAGGAAGTGGGGAGGAAGCTGTAGCAAAGATCCCGAACCGATTGCCGTGGCTCGGCGGGAGGCTTGGAAAATTTATTAAGTACTTGGACGTATTCCACCAATCACAAACCTACGGGCATCGGTCGGGGAATGCAAGCGGGACGTGCCAAAAAAATTCTGTGTTCAGGCTCTACGCTGGTTCTTCCTCACGAGGAGGGAAGGGGTAGGTTCGCACCCGGCCGAGTTCACGTTCGAGTGTCCCTACCTCGGCTAGAACGGCGGAGATGTTATCCGTGGACCCGGAATAGTAGGCTAGGGAAACGAGAGACTCGGCCGCAGTCTGCAAGTCCGGCGTCCCCAGCATGTACGACTGGAAGAGCTGTTCTTGGTCTTGGAGCTTGTCGACGATCAGTCCGTCGGAGCAGAGGAGGAATCCGTCCTCTTCCGTCAGCTCGAAATGGGAGCCGTTTTCGGGAAAGAAATCCGGTTCGTCGCCCGACCCATCAAGGGTCTTGTTGATAATGTGCCCGTATTGTTCAATGAATTTGGGATCGATGTTATCGGCACCTGCCTCCTTCTCGAACTCACGGAGGTATGAATGATCCTCAGTAACTTGGTGGATCTCTCCGTCCGTGAGGTAATAGACCCGGCTATCTCCCAGATTCCCGGCAATAAATCGGTTATCGCACCCCATGACGCAGGTGAGGGTCGTCCCCATGCCGTCGAGAGAGGGATCCTCGTCGGCGATTTCACGGATGGACGCTTGGGCCTCCTCGAATGCCGTCGCAAGAATGTCTTTCAGCATGTCTGGAGTGACCTCGTCCTCAAACTTTTCTCTGAGGACAGACTCGACGGTTTGCAAGGCGGTCTGGCTCGCGATTTGACCGCCTGCGACTCCTCCCATCCCGTCCGCGACCCCGAGAAAGAAGGAATCCTGAGTAGGGTAGAAGTGCAGGATGTCGTCCTGATTCACATCCCGGCGTCCCGGAAAAGTTGTTCCGTGGGCGGAGATAGGAAGCATTTGGAAGAGAGTTACTGATTCGATGAATACTTTCCGCCGTCAGCTGCTCGGCACCCGGAAGGCCGCATGACGTAGACTTGCACGGTGCTCAGGCGTCCCTCCACCCTTTAGACTATGTTTTTCAATTCGGTAAATCAAGATATTGTCCACGGAGTAGAGATTCAGATTGTTCGGGTCGGTCGTCCGGTAAGGGACGGACGTTACAACCGGATGAGCCTTGGGGCTCCTGGACGAGCAAATTATCGTCGATCATGATGGGTCGTCGGGCGTCAAGTCTGGGGGGAAATGTTGACGATTTGGTCTACAGCGCTCTCAGGATCCGAAAAATCCTCCAGAAGCAGGTCCGGGGCGGTGGCGGCGAGATCTGATTGGTCCGCGCCTCCTGTGCAAACGGCAACAGCGTGAGCGCCCGCCGCACGCGCACACTGCACGTCCCGGCTGGTATCCCCCACGACGACGGTCTGGTCCGGCGAAAATGAATCGTCGCTCATCTCGGCCGCCCGGTTCGAGGCCAGGCCTGGAAGATGGTCGCGATTGGCATGGTCGCTCCCGAATGCCCCAACCGAAAAATAGTCGGCGAGCCCCACCGTTCGCAGTTTATGGTACGCAATCGATTCGACATTTCCAGTTACAAGGCCTAAAAATGCATCGGATCGTCGGGCAAGGAGGGAGAGAAGTTTTTCAACACCGGGGAGTTTCTCAACATTGCCGGACCGAATCGTATCCTGTGCCGCGTCGATGTACACTCGGAGTATTTCCCGAACGAGGTGATCGTCGTCGGGGAGACCGTTGACACGAAGCACGTCTCGGAAAATCGCCGGATCGGTCCGCCCGGAAAAAGGGACGCCGACGGTCGACACCGTTTCTCCGGTGACAGCCGAGACGGCGTGTTCGATTGCTATCTTGCCGCCCCCGTTGGCACGGAGCAATGTGCCATCCACGTCGAACAAAAAGAGCTGCATAGAGGGAAACGTTTGGGCTGAACGACTGGGTAAGCGACACGACCTGGGTTCTCGGGAAGATTTATGGGAATCCCGGCTGGTAGATCAATTACAGGGACCGTTGAGAGTGTTTATCGATTCGAACGGACCGATACGTTACGAATCCAGGAGCCAATTCGAGGATAAAAGGGCATCAGATTTTCCCCCTGCCGGAGGCTTGCTCCTTCAGCGTCTTCGCCATCCTTCTCGCGTCAAATCCGACTCCCCCGTTGAATGCCCAACCTTGACCGTCTCTCCTCCGATGACGAGGAGAACACCCTGTACCTGATCGACGCCATGGCGCTCGCCTACCGGGCGCACTATATTTTTATCAGTCGACCCCTCATCAACTCGAAGGGACAGAATACGTCCGCCGCGTACGGGTTTACGAATTCCCTGCTGAAGCTCATTGAGGACCACTCGATCGAGCACATCGCCGTGGTGTTCGACGAAGAAAGTGACGGGGAGTCGTTCCGGGAGGAGATCTACGAGGATTACAAGGCCAACCGCGACCCGCCCCCCGAAGAGCTCTTGGAAAACCTTCCTTACATCAAGGAAATCGTGCGGGCGATGGATATTCCTGTGCTAGAGGTTCCGGAGGTAGAAGCCGACGACGTGGTTGGAACCCTTGCCCAGCAGGCCGAGGCGGATGGGGCAGACGTCGTCATCGTATCTCCGGACAAAGACTTCAAACAGCTGCTCACCGAAAAGGTCTCCATTTACAAGCCGGCGCGGGGGGATAAGGACTTCGAGATCATTACGGACGAGGACTTCCGGGATGAGTACGGACTCGATCCCGTTCAATTTATCGATATGCTTGCCCTGTGGGGAGATACGTCGGACAACGTTCCGGGCGTCCCCAACATCGGGGAGAAAACATCCATGAAGTATCTGAAGGACTACTATGACGTGGAAGAGGTTATTGACCACGCCGACGACATTGGAGGGAAGCGGGGGCAGAACCTGAAGGAGTACGCCGAGGAGGCGCGTATGTCGAAACGCCTCGTTCGCATCCGTACAGAGCTGGACGTTGACCTGGATTGGCACCAACTGCGGCGGGCGGAGCCGGACGAGGGCGAACTGGTGTCGCTCTTCCGCGAGCTGGAGTTCGACTCGCTCATCGACCGTCTCGACTTGCTGGAAGGGAAGGAGGTCGAAGGGGACGGGACCGCCGAGGACCCGGCGCTTGAGTTTGACTTTGGGCCCTACGAACAGGTCCAGGAGTTCGACGCTGATTCGGTGGACTACGACTTTGTGAGGAACCGCGAGGAACTGGACGCCTTCGCTGAGCGATTGAGGGATCAGTCCCGCTACGCGTTCGATACGGAGACGACCTCCACCGATCCCATGTATGCCTCTCTCGTCGGGCTCTCCGTTAGCTGGGCGGCGGCGGAGGCGGTGTACGTGCCCACCCCTCTTCCGGACGGCACCGATACCGAGGCTGTATTGGACGTTCTCGGGCCCATCTTGGGGGAGGAGACGACCAAGATCGGCCACAATCTGAAATACGACCTTCTGGTGCTGCGCCGGCACGGCGTGGACGTTGGGGGGCCCCTGATGGACACCATGGTGGCGCACTACTTGGTGGCGCCGGAGGAAACCCACAATCTCGGGGATGTCGCCCGATCCGTTCTGAACTACAAGATGGTTCCCATCTCCGCCCTCATCGGCGATGAGGGCGAGGAGGAATCGATGCGGGACGTGGCCGTGGAGGAAGCGGCCCCCTATGCCTGTGAAGACGCCGACATCGCCCTGCGTTTGGCGGACGCCCTCGAGGACCGACTCGCGGACGACGAGTTGCTGGAGATTGTCGAGGAGATGGAGTTTCCCCTCGTGCGCGTCCTGGCCGAGATGGAGCACCTCGGCGTCCGTGTCGACACGGACGTGCTGGACGACATCTCTTCCGGCCTCCAGGAGAAACTGGACCGTATCGAGTCGGAGATCTTCGAGTTGGCGGGGGAGGAATTCAACATCAATTCTACCCAGCAGCTCGGTGAAATTCTCTTCGAGAAGCTGGATCTCCCGGTCGTGTCCAAGACGCCCACCGGAAAGCCCTCCACCAAAGAAAGTGTGCTCCAGGAGCTCTCGACGAAGCACGATATTCCCGGGCTTGTCCTGGACTGGCGCTCCACCTACAAGATCAAAAGCACATACCTCGACGCGCTGGGTGAACTCGTCCATCCGGAGACGGGACGGATCCACACGAGCTTCAACCAGACCCGGACCTCCACTGGACGCCTGTCGTCCAGCGACCCGAACCTGCAGAATATTCCCATCCGCACGGAGATGGGGCGTGAGATTCGGCGGGCGTTCGTACCACGGGAGGGATGGACGTTGATGGCCGCCGACTACGCGCAGATTGAGCTCCGCATCCTTGCCTCCATGAGTGGGGACGACGCCATGCAGGACACGTTTCGGGAAGGGGGCGACATCCACACCGACGCCGCGGCCCGCGTGTACGGTCTCGATCCCGAGGAGGTAACCCCGGACCAGCGCCGGAAGGCCAAGGAGGTAAACTACGGCATTCCGTATGGTATTTCGCCCTGGGGGCTCGCCCAACGGCTGCGCATGCCGGTTGACGAGGCGCAGGACCTTATCAAACAGTATCGGCAATCCTACCCCGGTGTCTCGCAATTGCTGAATGAGTTGGTGGAGAGAGCGCGGGAGAACGGGTACGCGCAGACGCTCCTGGGCCGACGCCGATACCTGCCCAACATCGACGCATCGAATAGCAATCAACGAAGTGCCGCGGAGCGAGTCGCAGTGAACATGCCGATCCAGGGCACGCAGGCGGACATGATCAAGATTGCGATGAACCGGATCCGTGAGCGACTGGACGCGGAGGATTGGACCTCGGAGATGCTCCTGCAGGTACACGACGAGTTGGTCTTCGAGCTTCCGCCCGCCGAATTGGAGGAGGTGCGCTCGATGGTCGAGCACGAGATGCGCGACGCCCTTCCTCTGGAGGATGTGCCCGTCGTGGTCGACGTAGACACCGGGAAGAATTGGCTGGAAGCACATTAATGGACCCCCACGGCGTCGCCTGGCGACGCTCCACTCGAAATTCGGACGTGCGATCACGAATCATTGAAGCGCCTTCTTGCATGAACCAGCCGACACCCACCGAAGCTCCCGTTGAGATTCCGTCCGCCTTTGAGTTTCGAACGGCATCGGACGGCATTGAATGCTACCGCCTCGTCGACAACGGTCTGCGCGTGCTTCTGCTTCCGCAGGACGGGGCGCCGGTCGCTACGTCGATGGTGACCTACCATGTGGGGAGCCGCAACGAGCGAACGGGACACACCGGCGCCACCCACATGCTGGAGCACCTTATGTTCAAGGGCACAGAGCGCTACCATCAGCGCAAGGGGACGTCCATCTTCCAAACCCTCCAGCGCGTTGGGGCACGGGTTAATGCGTCCACCTGGATGGACCGTACCAACTACTACGAAATGCTGCCGACCGAGCATCTGCCCCTGGCGCTGGACATCGAGGCGGATCGAATGCGAGGGGCGCTCCTCGATCCGCAGGATGTAGAGTCGGAACGGACTGTGATCCTCAATGAACGGGACCGAAAGCAGAACGACCCGGTCTCGCGCCTCTTCGACGAGGTTTGGGCCGCCGCGTTCGTCGCTCATCCGTACCAGCACCCCACAATCGGATGGGAAAGTGACATCGAAAGCATCACCGCCGACGGACTCCGTGAATTTTATGACACCTACTACTGGCCCGATAACGCGACCGTCTCCGTCGTGGGCAACGTTGATCGGCGGAATGTTCTCGAAGAGGTGGCCGGTCACTTTGGGCGGCATGACGCCGCCCCCCACGAGATCCCGCAGGTGCGGACCGAAGAGCCCGAGCAGGCGGGAGAACGGCGCGTAACCGTGGAGCAGGACGGGCAACTCGGGGCGGTGCTCATGGCTTATAAATCTCCACCCGCGGTCGAGCCAGATTCGGACACGCTCGATGTGCTGGCCCGTATTCTTGCGTCGGGGAAGGGAAGTCGTTTGTATCAGCGATGCACCGATCAGGGGCTGACCAGCGATGTGTTCGGGATGAACTTTCGCCTTCGCGATCCCGGACTGTTCTCCGTCTTTGGCTACCTGGCCCCCGACGTCGACCACCGGACCGTTGAGGATGCGATGGGGGAGGAAATCGAAAAAATCCAGGACGAGGGCGTGACGAAGGAGGAGTTGGATCGAGCCCGCAATCAGCTTCGAGCAAAAATCGCGTTCGACCGGGACGGGCCCATGAAGGTGGCCTCGCAACTCAACGAGGCAATTGCGGCCGGCCAGTGGACGCTCTACACCGAGTACCT
This sequence comes from Bacteroidetes bacterium QH_7_62_13, assembly GCA_003023365.1. GTDB lineage: Bacteria > Bacteroidota > Rhodothermia > Rhodothermales > Salinibacteraceae > Salinibacter. The sequence continues at coordinate 13,772 of PXTG01000040.1, forward strand.
CGACCGGCTCGATCGAGTCACGGTCGACGACGTTCAGCGTGTAGCGCGAACGTACGTGAAGACCGACAAGCGCACGGTTGGCTGGTACGTGCCCACGTCCTGACCCCTCTTGAAGCAGCTTCCCTACCAATGTTTCGCCCTATGGATACGCCCTCCGCCGATTCCGATAGCAGTGCCGGTCGGCCGCGCCTCGCGCCACGCATTCGGGACCGCAAAGCAGGTCCCGGTCGTTTGCTCACCCTTCCCACCTCGGTGGACGACATCGTTTCCCTACGGGGGTCGTTCTTGGCCTACCCCGATCTCGCGTCCGGCGATGATGTCCTCCAGAATTTGTCGGTGTCCATGCTGGACCGCGGAACCGAGTTTCGGGACCGATTCGAACTCGCGCAGGTGCTGGAGGAGTGTGGAGCAAAGCTTGACCTGTCTAGCGATGGCCTCTACGTCGAGTGTTCCGGTCGGGCACTCACCGAAGACCTGCCCCGCGTGATGGACGTGTTGGCCGAAATGCTCCGGCACCCCTCTTTCGACGAGAGAGAGTTTGAGAAGGCCCGCGCACAGGCCGCGGCAGAGGTGCGCCGCCGGATGGAGAAGACGGGGGCACAGGCAGCAGCGGCTCTCAGTCGTCGATTATTTGCCCCTGCACACCCCAACTACAGCGACGCCCCCGAAGATGTCCTCCGCCGTATTCAGCGAGTCACGGTTGACGACGTGCGGGAGTATCATGAGCGCCACTTTGGGGCCACTGGATGGACGCTCGCCGTCGTGGGGGATCTGGACCATGACCGGGTAGAGACGGTGGTGGCTGAGGCGTTTGGGGATTGGGACGGCCACGAGCCCGAGCCGACCCACGAGACCGATGCCACCGCCGGCGAAGACCCGGATAAGTCGAACGTAGATGTTCGCCTGGGGCAGTCCCTCTCACTTCGTCGGGACGACCCCGACTACCCCGCCCTCTACGTCGGCAACTACATTCTGGGAGGGAATTTTTCCGCTCGTCTGATGAGAACGGTTCGGGACGAACAGGGGCTCACCTACCACATTGGGTCTCGCCTCGCGGGCGTGACGGCCCGGTACGACGGGTATTGGCAGGTCAACGTAACCCTCAGTCCGGAGGTCTTGGATGAGGGCATCGACGTGACCCGAACGGTCATCCGCGAGTTTGTAGAAGAGGGGGCCACCGACGAGGAGCTCGCGGACAAGAAAACGACCATCACGGGATCCTACACGGTTGGGCTAGCGACGACCAGCCGCCTGGCGCAGTCCATCCTTACCAACGCCGAGCGGGGCTTCGACGTCGAGTACCTGGATCGATTTCCCAGAGAAATTGAGGCGCTTTCCCTGAACGAAGTGAACGACGCGGTCCGGCGCCATCTGCGACCGGAGGCATTGCATGAGGCCTTGGCTGGAGTCGAGCCGGATCCTGTAGAGGCATGAACGCTGGACGCTGAATTCCGGGTTATTTCGCCGGCTGGGAGGTGTCCGGATTGGGTCCAGCTTGCGCAGCCCCGTGGGCCCGACTGGAGAAGGGTTAGTCGTCCGTCTTGTCGTTGCGGATAATGGACAGCTTCTCCTCGGGGGAAAGCGGGGCTTCCTTGGGCATCGCGAAGGCCAATCCGAAGTAGGCGATGAGGAAGGGCGGGCCGGAGGTAGCGATGGTCCCAACGACAAACGCGATTCGGACCAAGGTCGCGTCGAGGTTGAGATACTCGGCCAATCCCCCACAGACCCCCATGAGCTTTTTGTCGGTTCGTGACCGTTGGAGGCGGTCTTTGTTTGCCTTCTTCGGCTCTTCCACGACCTTTGGCTCACCGGTCTCGGCGTCTACCGCCTTCTTCTTTCGGGAGGGGGCCTTCGCATCGTCCGAGGACCGCCAGCTCAGGACCCCGAAGCCAAGCAGGATGACGAAAACGCCCGCCAGCCAGGGCAGGGCGGCCCCGAGCCCGAAGAGGGCCGGATTGGCCCACACGCCCAGCTCACTCAGTAGATAGATGACCCCGGCGAGGATCAGGCTGAGCCCGGACATTGTCTGCACGTTCAGGAAAGAGGACTCTTCCGAGGCGTCGTCCTCGAAGTACAGGGACTCAAGATCCTCGTCCGAAATATCGTCAAGGTTCAGGGTCGTCTCTCCAACCTGGAAGGCCTCTCGTTGAGACGAGGACTCATCGGGGGCCGAGCGTGAGCGCGTCCGTTCGTGGTCAGCCATGAGCTTGGAAGGCACTTGCGAAGGAATGTGAAGGGGGCGTCAGTCGGCACGGGAAGCAGGGAACACGTTTCGTTCCGTCACGACGTGGGTTCCCGGCACGTCATGGGCCTCGGTCGGGATGGAGGAGGCCAGGCAGTTTTCGTACGCCAAAATAATTCGCGGGACCCCTATCTCGTTCAAAAACGCATCGTAGTAGCCCGACCCGTGCCCGACGCGGTGTCCATCCCGACCCGCGCCCAGCGCCGGCACGATCACAACGTCAAGGTCGGCGGCGGGGACACGATCGGTATCCGAGGGCTCAGGAATGCCCCAGCGGTTGGTCCGTAGGGGTCCGGGGCCGTCGTAGTGTCGGTGCTGCATGTCCGGGGAGTCGGGATCGTAGTTGGTCACAACGGGAAGGACGACGCTCTTCCCTTGACTCCGCAGGGCGCTCACGAGAGGACGGGTATCGATCTCCCCCGATGATATTTGAGGCCAGTACGTGTGCACCACGGTTGCCCGGGCCACCGCCGGGATGCCCAGTACCCGGGTGCAGATGAGAGTGCTTTTTGCCCGATACGTAGACGAAGAAAGACCGGCCCGGTACG